>NZ_CP117881.1:1240000-1548750 GCF_028736195.1 Novosphingobium sp. KACC 22771
GAGGCGATCTTCGTCGATGACAACAGCCGCGACGGCACCGCCGATGAGGCGCGCGCCATCGCGCTGGAGGATCCGCGTGTGCGCTGTATCCAGCGTATCGGTCGGCGCGGTCTGGCCAGCGCGGCGATCGAGGGCATGTGCGCCACCGCCGCCCCCGTCGTCGCGGTGATGGACGCTGATCACCAGCATGATCCCAAACTGCTGCCCGGCATGTTGGCGGCGATTGAATCGGGTGAATACGATCTGGCCTATGCCAGCCGCTTTGCCGAAGGCGCCAGCACCGAGGCATGGGGCCGCCCCGACCGCGTCAAGGCCAGCGGCTTTGCGAACGCCATCGCGCGCAAGGTGACGGGCGTTGACCTGTCCGACCCGATGAGCGGCTATTTCATGCTGCCCACGACCACGCTGCGCTGCGATGCGCATCGCCTTTCGGGCGTGGGCTTCAAGATTCTGCTCGACATTCTTGCCACGGTTGACGCGCCCATGCGGGTCAAGGAATTTCCCCTCGATTTTGCCGCCCGCGCGGATGGCGAAAGCAAGCTGGATCGGACGGTTGTGTTTGAATTCCTGATCGGTCTTTACGACAAGTGGCTGGGCCGCATCATTCCCACCCGTTTCGCGCTGTTCGGCACGGTGGGGGCGCTGGGCGTGCTGGTGCAATTTGCCATGCTCTGGCTGGTGCTCAGCGTGTTTCTGGGCCAGCGTTTTGTCTATGGCCATTGGTCGAGCGACGAGACCACCTTCAACATCGCCAACACGATTGCCGCGCTGGTGGCCATGACGTTCAACTTCGTGCTGAACAATGAGCTGACCTATGCCGACAAGCGTTTGCGGGGCTTCTGGCCGCTGTGCAAGGGCTGGGCGCAATTCGCGCTTACCTGCTCGCTGGGCCTGTTGACCAACATCGGCGCAACGGCGGCGTTGAAGCGGATGCATATCCATGACGTCATCGCGGTGCTGGTTGGCATCGTGCTGGCCTCGGTGTGGAACTTTGCGCTTTCGAGCAAATTCGTCTGGGGCAAATACGGCAATTGATCGGATGGCCGGTTGGGGGGTATTACCTCCAACTGGCCAGCCACATCCAGTCCTCGAAACTGGCCACGCCCTTGTGCAGGGATGCGGCCGAGAGGATGGGGAAGAACCAGGCGAAGACCCCCAGCGAGAGCGCCAGCACCCCAAGCGCCTCATGCCTCCAGCGCCGCCCGCGCGCGGCCCACAATTCATCCACCGCCAGCCCCAGCGCCGCCATCAGGAACGTGCCGGGCAGCAGATAGTGGTAATAGAACTGCACAGGCTTGTTGCCCACGATCCACAGGCCCAGCGAGGCGCCATACAGCGCCACCAGCACCAGCGGCAGCCATGCTCGCCCCGCCAAACCTCTCCACGCCGCCCAGACGAGGGCAAGAAGCCCCGCGATCATCGTAAAGGGATTGCCGATCAGCATCACCCCGCGCTGCGCCCCGTCGGTGACTTCATAGAGATACCAGATCGCGCGCCAGTTGATGACCCACTGGCTCCACACGCTTTGGTAGGGATGGTGCTTGGTCACGCTGCTTTGCAACTCGATCATATGACGGTGCCAGCCGATCGGATCGAGCGCAGGGACCGCATCGCGCGCGGTGAAAAAGCCGGGCAGATAGGTCAGCCAATAGACCCCCAGCGGCAGCGCGATCAGACATAGCGCCAATCCTGCCATCGAGAGCGCAGGCAAAACCGGCCGCGCCCCTGTGGCCAAGGCCCACAGGCGTGCGCCCAGCACCATAGCCACCACCACCGCCCAGAACGGCAGCACACTCCATTTCGCGCCCAGCGACAGGCCCAGTATTACGCCCGCCGCCACCATCCGCCATCGCGAACTCTCGGCCCGGTTCATCGCCCCCGCGATCAGCCAGAGCGCGACCATCGCCAGCCCCGCCATCACCATGTCGAGCATGGCAATCCGGCTTTGCACATACCATGCGAAATCGGTGGCCAGCAGCACCATCGCCGCCACCGAGGCCATCGCTCGCCCGCTGGCCAGCCATATCGCCCGCCCGAAAGCCCATAGGCCCACCACGCCCATCAGCGCACTGGGCAGTCGCCAGCCCAGCGGATTGTCGCCAAAGATGCGGATCGAGGCGGCCATCATCGCCTTGGCCAGCATCGGGTGTTCCGGGTTGGCCGGATTGCCCGCGATCATCGCGCGGGCGGCGGGCACATAATGGATCTCGTCGAAATAAAGATGCGAGGGGATGGTCAGGCGCAGCGCCACCAGCCCGGCAAACAGCAGCGTGACAAGGATCTGGAATGCCCACGGGTCGGACTGTGGCTTGGCAAACATTTGAACAGGCTAGATCCGGGGCGGGATCTGCGCAACAGCGCTTGCGCCGGATGCCCTTGCTCTTGCGCCGTGCCGGTTATAGAGCAATCCCCCATGAAAAGGGACACTGGACAGGATCGCAAGATCACCCGCAACTGGCGCAGCGCGACGCAGGCCGTGCGCGGCGGCACATGGCGCAGCGAACAGGGCGAAACCTCCGAGGCCATCTATATGACCTCCGGCTTTGCCTATGACAGCGCCGAAACCGTGGCCGACCGTTTCGCGGGCAAGATCCCGGGCATGACCTATTCGCGCACCGCCAACCCCAGCGTGCAGATGCTGGAGGAACGCATCGCCCTGATGGAAGGGGCCGAGGCATGCCGGTGTCAGGCCAGCGGCATGGGCGCGATGTCGAGCGTTCTGCTGTGCCAATTGTCGGCGGGCGACCATATGGTGATCGCCAAGGCCGCCTTTGGCCCGACGCGGTGGGTCACGGACAATCTCTTGCCGCGTTTCGGGATCGAGGTTACGGCGATTGACGGGCGCGACCTGAACCAATGGCAGGACGCGATCCGCGACAACACCAAGCTGTTTTTCTTTGAAACGCCGGCCAATCCGACGATGGATCTGGTCGATATTGCCGAGGTTTCCAAGATCGCCCATGCGCGCGGCATTCGCGTGGTGGTCGACAATGCCTTTGCCAGCGTAGCCTTGCAGCGCCCGCTCGACCATGGCGCCGATGTGGTGGCCTATGCCGCGACCAAGCTGATGGACGGTTCTGGCCGGACGCTGGCGGGCGCGGTGGCGGGCGACGCCAATTTCATCAACACGGTGCTGCATCCCTACACGCGCAACACCGGCAATGTGCTTTCGCCTTTCAACGCATGGATTGTGCTGAAAGGTCTGGAAACGCTCGAATTGCGCGCCAAGGCGCAAAGCGATGCGGCGCTCGAACTGGGCCGTTGGCTTGAGGCGCGTTTGCCGCGTGTGCTGCACCCCGGTCTGGAAAGCCACCCGCAACACTATCTGGTCAAAAAGCAGATGTATGGCGCCGGTTCGATCTTCTCGTTCGAGGTTGATGGCGGGCGCGAGGCGGCGATGAAGCTGCTCAACGCGCTGCAACTGATCGACATTTCAAACAACATTGGCGATACCAAATCGCTGATGACCCATCCGGCCAGCACGACCCATTCCTCGATCTCGCCCGAAACGCGCCAGGCGATGGGCGTGACCGAGGGCATGGTCCGCATCAGCGTCGGGCTTGAGGATCTGGAAGACCTCAAGGAAGACCTAGACGGGGCATTGAAGGCGATCGGGCTTTAAGGCTCGATCGTAAGCTCCCGCCCGGAATCGCGAAGGGCGCTGGCCAGCACGCGGGTGGTGGCCAGCAGACCCGCAATGGTCGGGGCCTGCGTCAAATCCTGCAAATGCTGTCCTGCCTGCGCCGGATCATGATCGGCGCAGGTCATCGCGCGCAGCAGCGCATTTTCCGCCGGCGTCATGCGCGGCGCGCAGCAGGGCGCGATCTGGATCGGTTGGCGCGTGGTCTGCGACACCTCCATCAGCAGCGCGCGCAGCAGCACCAGCGGCTTGCGGAAATGCAGCCCGAAATGTTCGAACATCAACAGCGACGCGCTGGCGTCATGCAATCCGTGGATCGCCATGCGGCGCATCGCCACCAGCAAGGCGCGCGGCGGGCCGTCGAGCGGGGCGGTATGGGGCAGGATCCGGGCCAGATGCGGTTCGTTCATAGGGGCACTCCTTGGCGTGGAACACCATTTAACGCTATTGCGAGTGATTATCAATAATCTGTTGGCGTTTTTTGCGGCAAACCGTTGGTCCAATAACCCCCAATTGCCCCTAAAGCCCCGTTGCGAAGCGCGAAAAGCGGCGCTAACCTGCATCCATGTCAGACCGATCCTTCATCAAGGAACTGTTCCAGCACGCCGCCACCACCCATGGCGTGACCGTGCGGGTGGCTGTCAATTTCCTGCCCGAACAATCGCGGATCGAGGCAGGCAAGTGGTTCTGGGTCTATCATATTCGGATCGAGAACGACTCGGATCGCACGCTGCAACTGGTAACGCGCCACTGGCGGATCACCGACGGGCGCGGTGCGGTCAATCTGGTCGAGGGCGAAGGCGTGGTGGGCGAAACGCCTGTGCTGTCGCCGGGCCAAAGCCATGATTACGTGTCGGGCTGTCCGCTGGCTACGCCGCAGGGCAGCATGGAGGGTTATTATACTTTCCGCGAGATTCGCGCTGATGGGTCGCAAGGCGATTCGGTGCTGGTGCCGATCCCGCATTTCCCGCTGGCCGCGCCCGCCACGGCGGGATGAAGGCTTGACGGAGCGGGCGGCGGTGCGCAACAACCCGCGCCATGAAGCGTACCCATCTTCCTCTCAATGCCTTGCGCGTGTTTGACGCGGCGGCGCGTCACCTGTCCTTTACCCGCGCTGCCGACGAACTGGCCGTGACCCCCGCGGCCGTTGGGCAACAGATCCGCGCGCTGGAGGATCTGCTGGGCGTGGTGCTGTTTCGCCGCACGACCAAGGGGCTGGAACTGACCGACGAGGCGCAGGCGGGTCTGGAGCCTTTGCGCGCCGGGTTTCTGCAATTTGAGGATGCGGTGCAGGCGATGCAGGCGGGGCAATCCTCGCATGTTTACACGATTGCCGCGCCGCGCGACATTTTCGCGGCATGGCTGGCGCCGCGTCTGGCCGCGTTTCGGGCGGCCAATCCCGATATTCGCGTCGTTCTCGTCGATGGCGATGCCACCGATTTTACCGAGGCCAACCTCGACCTTGCCATGCGCCTGTCCGAAGGGCCGGGCGATCTGGAAGGCGTGGTAATCGGCGAGGCGCAGCAGGCGGTTGTGGGCGAGGGAGAATGGATCGCCTGGCCCAGCGACCCCAATCCGGCGGGCGAGGGTATCGAGGCGGGCTTGCATGTGGGCGACGCGGGACAGGCGATTGCGGCGGCCGCAGCCGGGCTTGGCCGCGCGCGCGTGCCATTGCTGCTGGCGCAGGGCTGGCGCGATCTGGGCCGCATTCCCGGCTTTGGCCAGCCGGAGCCTGCCCGCAAGGCTTACTGGCTGGTCGCCCCCTTGCCGCAATGGCGCCAGAAAAAGGTCAAGGCGCTGGTCGCCCATCTGACCGCATGAACTGGCCGGGGCCGGTGTGTACGAAACATCCCGCCCCGGCACCCGGCTTTATTCCATGAACCAACCGTGGCTGGCGATCAGCGATTGCCCGGTCAGCGCGTTGGTCGGGAAGGAGGCGAAGAACAGCGCCACCTCGGCAATGTCCTCGACGGTGGTGAATTCGCCGTCCACCGTGTCGCCCAGCATGACCTTCTTGACCACTTCCTCCTCGGAAATGCCCAATTCCTTGGCCTGTTCGGGGATCTGCTTTTCCACCAGCGGCGTTTTGACAAAGCCGGGGCAGATCACATTGGCGCGAATGCCCTTTTTGCCTCCCTCGCGCGCAATCGTGCGCGCCAGACCCAGCAGGCCGTGCTTGGCGGTGACATAGGCGGACTTGAGCGGGCTGGCGGTCTTGGAATGGACCGAGCCCATCATCAGAATTGCACCCGAACCTTGCGCCTGCATATGCGGCAAGACCGCCTTGCTGGTCAAAAAGGCGCCGTCGAGATGGATCGCCAGCATCTTCTTCCAGTCGGCATAGGCGAAATTTTCCACCGGATTGACGATCTGGATGCCCGCGTTCGAGACCAGCACGTCAACCGTGCCCCATTTCTCGACCACTTGCGCCACGCCGGCATTGACCTGTTCCTCGCTGGTCACATCCATGGCGATGCCGATGGCCTGACCCGGCCCGGCCGCGTTCAATTCGGCAGCAGCCGCCTGCGCCGCGTCCAGATTGAGGTCGGCCAGCGCCACCAGCGCGCCTTCGGACACATAACGCCGCGCGATGCCCAGACCAATGCCGCTGGCCGCGCCAGTGACGATGCAAACCTTCTTGTCGAGTTTCATTGCCGGTTCACTCCTCGTGTCATCTCTTACGGCATCGCACGCGCCGTCGGATGGCTAACCTAGCCATCCTGAATGATGAATCAACTTTCGTATTGTCGCAGGCGATCCGTATCCTGCGGCCTATCTATATCGCTGGTAAAACGCGAATGTTCCGCCTCGTGCCAGACGATGCGCGCGGCGTGGCGGTCGATCCACGCGCGCGGTGCGACCTGCGCCGCAGCGCCGTTCAGAGTGCGCGCCAGATCCCCCGGCATGACCACCGGATTGCCGCGAACGCCATCATGGCGCGGGATGATGACAGCATCGCGATGGGCGGCAAAATCGGCGATCAGCGCGGCAATATCCTCCTCGCGCAGCAAAGGCTGGTCCGCCAGCGCAAAGATCACCCCGTCGCCGTCCAGCCCACATTGCGCCAACCCGACCCGCGCCGAAGCGCCCTGTTCGGCCGCCGCATCAGGATTGGCCACCAGACGCACCTCCAGCCCGGCCAGCGCCTGCGCCAAGGCTGCATCCTGGGCCCGGCCCACCACCACCACCGGCAGGCCGAGGCCGAGATAGACCTGTGCGGCATGGCGCACCATCGGCACCCCGCGCCACGGCAGGAGCCGCTTGTCCACGCCCTCCATCCGCCGCGACCATCCCGCCGCCAACAGGATGACTTCAAGCCGCATCAGAAGCGGATCGCGGTGAACAGCCCCACTTCGTCATAGGTGCCGTTGCCCTTGCACAGCGCCGAGGGGCCAGCAACCGTGGCAAAGAAATTAGGTGTCGCAGTACCCCCGCAACCGATCACCCCATTGCTGGTGGCCAGCGACCCGCCGTTGACCGTCTCGCGCTTGTACACCAACGCCAGATCGACATATTTGAGCGGTGAGAACTGAAGGCCGCCGATGAACAGGTCATCCTGCAAATCGCGCACCGTCATGCGGTTGGGGTGGACCTGATCATAGCGCAGGAAGGCCCGCCATTGGCGCGAGAGGTTGTAGTGGCCAAAGGCCGACCATCCGCTGGCCGTATCCTGCGAAAGGGCGTTGACGGCGGGATTGACCGCCACATTGTTCCAATCGCGGGCATAGAAATATTCGCCGCCGATGCCGATCACCGAACTCTTGTATCCGCCCATGAAATCAATGCGCGAGGCCGTGCGGAAGGAGGAGGCGCCATTGCCCGCCAGCGTTTCGATGTCATTGCCGCGCTTGCCGTAATAGCCCCCGGCGGCGGCATAAAAGCCGTTCCATGTGCCCGACAGGCGCGCCTCCACGTCCACCGATTTGGTCACGCGGGCCTGACGATAGCCCCCGCCATTGACCACGGCCAGACCATAGGAGAGGCTGGTCGTGCCCTGACGCAGGAAGTCGCCCGAGAGGTGGACGCCCCAGTCGGCCGGATTGCCATAGCCGATCCGTTCAAGCAGCGAGCGTTCGACGTGACGCTGGTTTTCCGCCGCCTCGGCATAGGAGATCCAGGGCATTTCCGCCGCGCCCAGCCGGATGGTCAGCGCCGGGTGCAATTTTACCTCGGCATAGGCGTTGCGCACATAAATGCCCTTGCCCACCAGATTGGCCGAGGAATTGGGCGGATTGACGGCGGTGGGCTGGCCGGTGACATTATCGGCGTCGAGCAGGATCGCGGCGGAAACCTTGCTGGTAAAGCGGTGATTTACCCCGATGAAGGCGCGCTTGAGATTGACGCCGACACCATTGGCGGCATTGTTGGCGCCGGCGGTGTGCTGGGTAATGTTGCTCAGGTTCAGGAACATTTCGCCCGAAATCGAGGTGTTGGCGGCCCATTTGGTGGCGGCCACGGCGCGCTGGGTCAGGGCGATGGCGCCTTGCGCTTTCTCGGCGCTGGCCAAGGCCTGTGCGGCGGTGGCGTCGGCATGGCGCGCGGTTTCGGCGGTCGAAGCCAGCGTGGGCGTTTCCGGGGCGCCGCCGCCGGGCGTGGGCTGGGCCTGCGTTTGGGTCTGGGCTACTTGCGCGGCATCAGCAGCATTGGGCGCGGTCAGCGCGGTGAGCCTCTTTTCCAGCGCGTCGATCTGGGCCTGCATCCGCGCCATTTGCGCCTGCGCCTGTTGCAATTGGGCCTGAAGGCTGGGGCTGGGCTTGGCCGTTTGCCCCGATGCCGCCGCCGCGCCCGGCGCCAAAGCCGTCGAAGCAAGCAGGGCCAGAGCGAAGGGCTTGAGCAAATCCATCGAACGAATTCCTTGTGGCATAAGCCATATGGGCCGCGAGGACAGCGGTGATGGCGCAAACCGGCCGCCGTGATCGCATCGCGCCGGGACCCGGTCGGCGCATCGATCCAATTGACCCCAGTTTAGGGCCGCCATGCGGATCGGGATAGATAGATAATCGTCGGTGAGGCGATAAAGCGTTGCGGGGCAAGGGCGTGTGCGGTTAAAATGACACTTATATGACATGGTATGGCCGCGCCTGCGCAAAAACCGCGTGAGGGCGGACCTTTCGCTTCGGTTTGGAGAAAAAGGCGCGCCCGTGCCGCGACTTGGCGATTGTCACAAAGTTGTCATATGGAATGTCTAGCGCCCGATGTGGGCGAAGTCTGCCCATTGCTGGAGAATCGCCCATGTTTCGCAAAACCGTGCTGGCGTTCGGCCTTGGGCTGGCGATGATCTCGCCTGCCGGGGCCGAATCGTTCACCGGCGCGGGGGCCAGCTTTCCTGCCTCGCTCTATCAGGCATGGGCCCGCGAATATGCCGCCGCCAGCGGGGATCAATTGAATTATCAATCCATTGGCTCGGGCGGCGGGGTGCGCCAGATCATCGCCCATACCGTCGATTTCGGCGCCACAGACCGGCCCTTGAAGCCCGAGGAGTTGAACCGGGCGGGGCTGGTGCAATTTCCTGCTGTGATTGGCGGGGTGGTGCCGGTGTTCAACCTGCCGGGCATCGGGCCAGGGCAATTGCGGCTCTCGGGCCGCCTCTTGGGCGACATTTTTCTGGGGCGGATCAAGCGCTGGAACGATCCGCGTATCGCCGCGCTCAATCCGGGGCTGAAATTGCCGCCTTTCCCGATCACGGTGGTTCACCGCGCCGATGGTTCGGGCACGACTTTCCTTTTCACCTCCTATCTGGCCCAAACCTCGCCCGATTGGGCGCATGCCGTGGGGGCAAGCGATGCCGTCAAATGGCCCGCCGGGATTGGCGGCAAGGGCAATGACGGCGTGGCGGCCTTTGTGCGCCAGACCTATGGCGCGCTGGGCTATGTCGAATATATTTACGCACGTAAGGGCAAGGTCAGCTATGCCCGCGTGCAGAATGCCGCAGGGCAATTCCCCACGCCCGAACCGGCCAGCTTTGCCGCCGCGGCGATCGCCGCGCCATGGGGGCGGGCGGCGGGCAATTACGTCCTGCTGCTGAACCAACCGGGAGGCGGGGCATGGCCGATCTCGGGGGCGACCTTCATCCTGATGCACCGCGAGCAGGAGCGCCCGGAAAAGGGCCGCGCGGTGCTGCGTTTCTTTGACTGGGCCTTTGCGCGCGGCGATGCCACGGCGGCGCGCCTGTCCTATGTGCCGCTGCCTGCCTCGCTGAAAACCATGGTGCGCCAGCAATGGCGGGCAATCGGGGGCGGCAAATGAGCGTGGAGACGGCTGGCCCCTCGCGCGCGGCGCGACAGGATGCGTTTTTTCAGGCTTTGTGCTTTTCCGCCGCGATGGTGTTGATGGCCACGTTGGCGGGCCTGCTGATCGCGCTGGTGATCGGCGGTTGGCCCGCGCTGGCGCATTTCGGGCCAAAGTTCTTCATCTCGGCCGCATGGGACCCTGTGGCCGAGGATTACGGCGCGGCAGGCCCGATTGTCGGCACGCTGGTGACGGCGGGGCTGGCCATGGTGATGGCGCTGCCGCTGGCGGTGGGGATCGCGGTGTTTCTGGTGGAATTCTGCCCCTCGGTGCTGGCCAAATATGTCAGCATGGCGGTCGAGCTGCTGGCGGGCATCCCTTCGATTGTTTACGGCATGTGGGGCCTGTTCGTGCTGGCGCCGTGGTTTGCGCTGCATGTGCAATTGCCGCTGTTCTATGTGGTCGATCCTGACAGTTTCTGGGGCCATCTGTTTGAAGGCATCCCCAATGGCGCGAATATCTTCACCGCCGCGATGATCCTGGCGATCATGGTGCTGCCCTATATCGCCACGGTGCTGCGCGAATTGCTGCTCTCCGTGCCCACCCATGTGCGCGAGGCGGCCTATGGCATGGGCTGCACCCCCTATGAGGTGGTGAGCCGGATCATGCTGCCCTATATCCGCCGCAGCGCGATTGGCGCGGTGATGCTGGGTCTGGGCCGCGCGCTGGGCGAGACGATGGCGGTGACGTTCATCATCGGCAACAGCCACGAATTTCCGCGCAGCCTGTTTGCCAGCGGTTCGACGATTGCTTCCACCATCGCCAATGAATTTGCCGAGGCGAGCAGCGATCTGCATGTCTCGGCGCTGCTGGCGCTGGGGCTGGTGCTGTTTGTGATCACCTTTGCCGCGCTGGTGGGCGCGCGGCTGCTGATCGGGCGGGAGAAGGCGTGATGGCATTGAACCGGCATCTGTTCGACCGCCATGCCCGGCGCAAGCTGGTCAATTACGGCTTTGTCGGCCTGACCATGGCGGCGACCGCTGTCGCGGTGATCGCGCTCCTGCTGATCCTGTGGTCGTTGGTGGCCAATGGGCTGGGCGGCATCGGGCTGCATATTTTTACCATGGATCAACCCCCGCCCGAAATGCCCGGCGGCCTGCGCAATGCCATTCTCGGCTCGCTGGAAATGTGCGCGATCGGCATGGTGATGGCAGTGGTCATCGGCATTCTGGCCGGCACATGGCTGGCCGAATATGGCGAGGGCAAGCGTCTGGCCGAGGTGGTGCGGTTTTTGAACGATGTGCTGCTCTCGGCGCCCTCGATCCTGATCGGCCTGTTTGTCTATGAAATTCTCGTGCGGCCGCTGCATGGATTTTCCGCCGGGGCGGGCGCGGTGGCGCTGGCCTTTGTGGCGACGCCCGTGGTGACGCGCACGACCGAGGACATCCTGCGCCTGCAATCGAACCAGTTGCGCGAGGCGGGCATGGCGATCGGGGCAGGCAAGAGCTATGTCATCCGCGCGATCATCTGGCGCGCGTCGCGTCCCGGTCTGGTCACAGGCGCGCTCTTGGGTTTTGCGCGTATTTCGGGCGAGACGGCGCCTCTGCTTTTCACCTCGTTGGGCAATCCCAACCTCTCCTTTGCCCTGACCCAGCCGATGGGCGCGTTGCCCACCACCATCTATCAATTCGCGCTCTCGGCCTTTGACGACTGGCGGGCGCTGGCATGGGTGGGGGCGCTGTTGATTGCCATTACCGTCCTTGCCGCCAACATTATCGGACGCGCTTTGGCGCGGGGGAGCCATCAGTCGTGAATTTTGACGCCAAACAGGGCGATGTCGCCAGCGTGATCCTGCCCCCGCCGATGGAGCAGCGGGTGCTCGACGTGCGCGGGCTGAACTTTTTCTATGGCAAGCATCAGGCGCTGTTCGGCGTCGATCTGCCGGTGGCGCGGGGCAAGATCACGGCGTTGATCGGGCCGTCGGGCTGTGGCAAATCGACGCTGCTGCGCACGCTCAACAAGATCTATGACCTCTATCCCGGCCAGCGCGCCGAGGGGCAGATCCTGTTCAACGGCGAAAACCTGCTGGGCGGGGGCGAGCCGGTGGAGGATGCGCCGCCGGCTTCTGGCGCGCCCATCCATGGCGACAATGCCCGGCTGCGCGCCCGTATCGGCATGGTGTTTCAGCGGCCGACGCCCTTCCCCATGTCGATCTATGAAAACATCGCCTTTGGCGTGCGCCTGCACCGCAATGTCTCGCGCGCCCAGATGGATGAGATCGTTGAGACATCACTGACCCGCGCGGCGCTGTGGGACGAGGTCAAGGACAAGCTGGACAAATCAGGCTTGAGCCTTTCGGGTGGGCAGCAGCAGCGCCTTTGCGTGGCGCGCGGGATCGCGGTCGAGCCGGAAGTGCTGCTGCTCGACGAACCCGCCTCGGCGCTCGATCCGCTCTCCACGGCCAAGCTGGAAACGGCGCTGATTGAATTGAAGCAGAGTTTCACCATCGTCATCGTCACCCACAACCTGCAGCAGGCGGCGCGGATTTCGGACTACACCGGCTTTATGCTGATGGGCAAAATGGTCGAGTTCCGGCCCTCGGGCGAGGCCTTTGTGCGGCCCGCAACGGCGGCGATGCGGGATTATGTGACGGGTAGGTATGGGTGAGAAGAAGGGATAGGTGCGAGGGACTCGTCCCTCGCGCTCCCGTTACTGTCTGCGTTGTGCCATGGCTTCGGCCAAGGCGCGCAATACGCAGCGTTGAAATATAAAAGCCTGCGGCACCTTTGAGCCTAAGCCCCCCGCGCCGCAGGCTTTTAACTTCCACCCAATAACCCTGCCAACCCGGCACCACCCCATTAACGGGATTGCAAAGGGACAAGTCCCTTTGCCCGCCGGAGGCATAAAACCCCCGAAATCAAGCCGCCAGCTTCAACTCCAGCCGATCCCAGATTTCCACCAGCGCAGAGGTCAGATCGCGCATCATCGCCTCGGTATGCTGCGGTCCCGGCGTAAAACGCAGGCGTTCGGTCCCGCGCGGCACGGTGGGGAAGTTGATGGGCTGCACATAGACGCCATATTCGGCCAGCAGGATGTCGCTGATCTTTTTGGCCTTGACCGGATCGCCCACCATCAGCGGCACGATATGGGTGGTCGAATTCATCACCGGCAGACCGGCCTCGCGCATCATGGCCTTGAGGCCCGCCGCCGCCGCCTGCTGGCCATCGCGCTCAACGCAGGAGGCCTTCAAATGGCGCACCGAAGCCAGCACGCCCGCGACCAGCACCGGCGAGAGCGAAGTCGTGAAGATAAAACCCGGCGCATAGGAGCGGATCACGTCGATGATGCGTTTGTCCGCCGCGATATAGCCGCCCATCACGCCGAAAGCCTTGCCCAGCGTGCCTTCGATAATGTCGATACGGTGGGCGGCATTGTCGCGATCGGTGATGCCGCCGCCGCGCGGGCCATACATGCCGACCGCGTGAACCTCGTCGATATAGGTCAGCGCGTTGTACTTTTCCGCCAGATCGCAGATTTCGTGGATCGGGGCGATATCGCCATCCATCGAATAGACCGATTCAAACGCCACCAGCTTGGGCACGCTGGGATCGGTTTCCTTCAGCAGTTCTTCGAGATGCTCAACGTCATTGTGACGGAACACCTTCTTTTCCGCGCCCGAATTGCGGATGCCGGCGATCATGCTGGCATGGTTCAATTCGTCGGAAAAGATCACGCATCCGGGCAGGATCTTGGCAAGCGTCGAGAGCGTGGCATCATTCGACACATAGCCGGAGGTAAAGAGCAGTGCGCCCTGCTTGCCATGCAGGTCGGCCAGTTCTTCTTCCAACTGGATATGGTAATGGGTGTTGCCGCCGATGTTGCGCGTGCCGCCGCTGCCCGCGCCCACGTCATGCAGCGCTTCTTCCATCGCGGCGATCACCTTGGGGTGCTGCCCCATCGCCAGATAGTCGTTGCTGCACCACACCGTGATCGGTTTGGGGCCGTTATGTCCGGCAAAACAGCGCGCGTTGGGATAGGCGCCCTTGTTACGCAGGATGTCGATAAACACGCGATACCGCCCTTCGGAATGCAGGCGGTCGATAGCTGCGTCGAAAATCTGATCGTAGTTCACTGGCTCTTATCCTGAACGGCACCGTATGGATCCGGCTTTCCGGCTCTCCCCCGTCTAGAGCATATGAGGGGATGCATAAAATGACCAGAGTCAAACAGTGTGATAGGGCATTCTGTCCAAAAGTAGTATTCGGCATCATCGCAGAGCGATCATGAAGGCAATCAGAACACGCCCAGATGCATCAATCCGCGCTGCTCCAGAGCGGGTTCGAGCCCGGCGATCCCGTCTCCGCTGGTAAACAGGGCCATGTCCTCTTCGTTACGGCTAAACTCCTGACCTTGCGTCAGAAAGGCGATGCGCCGCGCGATGCCGTCGGCCCCGTCGATAAAGCGGACATCCGGGCCAAACGCCTCGCCCAATTCCTGCGTCAGCAGCGGAAAATGGGTACAGGCCAGCACCACCGTGTCGATCTGATCGCCGCCGGGCTGATCGCGCAGCCCCGCAACCGCGCGCGCAACCCATCGGGACTCGACCGGCAGACCCCGCAATTTCGCCTCCGCCGCCTCGACCAGTTCGGGCGCACCATGGCGCAAAAGGCGTTTACCGGCGGCAAATTCATGCTCCAGTCGATCCACATAGGCCTGCCGGATCGTCGCCTGCGTGCCCAGCAATCCGATCACGCCGGTCTGCGTCATCGCGGCGGCGGGCTTGATGGCCGGGACCGTGCCGACAATCGGCACCTCCAGCACTTCGCGCACGCTGGCCAGAGCAATCGTGCTGGCCGTGTTGCACGCGATGCAGACGAGGCGCGGGCGCAAACGCTCGGTCATCCGCCCCAGCAGGCCCGACACGCGCGCGGCAATCTGCGCCTCGCTCTTGTTGCCATAGGGCAGGCCCGCATTGTCGGCCACATAGATCACCGGCGCATCGGGCAGATGGCGGCGCAGCGCGTCCAGCACGGACAAGCCGCCAACGCCGGAATCAAACAGCAGGACAGGGGCGGTAGGGGCGATCTGTGCGGGGGGAGTCGGTGCCATGTCGGCCCCTCTTTACGAGCGATTGCGGCAAAAAGGAAAGAGAAGGGGGTTCGACAAAATCACCGCTGCGACTAAAGGAGGGGTGAACGCGCCGATTGGTGCAGGAAAAGGTGGATACGATGTCTTTGATGGTGGCCTCGGTGCTGGGTTATGCGCTGGGTTCGGTGCCTTTTGGCCTGCTGTTGACACGGGCCTTTGGTGCGGGCGATCTGCGCTCGATCGGTTCGGGCAATATCGGGGCGACCAATGTGCTGCGCACCGGGCGTAAAGGTCTGGCGGCGGCAACGCTGCTGCTCGATGGCGGCAAGGGGGCGGCGGCGGTGCTGATCGCGGGCCTGCTGCCTGCCGGGCATTTTGCCGATGGGGCCGCCGGGGCAACTTGGCTGGCGCTGGCGGGCGGGGCCGGGGCGATGGTGGGCCATTGCTTCCCGGTCTGGCTGAAATTCAAGGGTGGCAAGGGCGTGGCCACGATGCTGGGCGTGGCGCTGGGGCTGGCGTGGCCGGTTGGGCTGATCTGCCTGCTGGCGTGGGTTGGCATGTTCAAACTCTCGCGCATTTCCAGCGTGGGTGGGATGAGCGCTGCGCTGGCCGCGCCCATTGGCGCGCTGGCGCTGGGGCATACGGTCATGGTGCCGGTGCTGGCCGCGCTGGCCGCGCTGGTGCTGTATCAGCATCGCGAGAACATCGCCCGCCTGCGCGCCGGGACCGAACCGAAAGTGGGCGCGAAAAAGGGATGAGCGGAGCAGGCGAGGAAGCACAGACCGGCGCGGGTTTCACCCTGAGCCGCGAGGAGGGGCTGGCGCGCATCCGTCTGATCCGATCGCCCAACATTGGGCCGGTGACCTATGGCCAGTTGCTGCGCCGCTTTGGCGATGCACGGCGGGCGCTCGATGCGCTGCCCGATCTGGCGGCGCGGGGCGACGGGCGCGCCAGCGGCAAGGGCCGTCAGCCCTATCGCGCGGTGGATGCAGGCGTTATCGAGGCAGAGATCAAGGCCGTCCGCGCGGCGGGTGCGCGCTATATCTTTCATGATTCGCCCGATTATCCCCCTCTGCTGCGTCAGGTCGATTCGGCCCCGCCATTATTGATCGCGCGCGGGCGGGCCGATCTGTCGCGGGCCGCGCCCGTGGCGATGGTGGGCGCGCGCAATGCCAGCGCGGCGGCGATGCGGCTGGCCCGCGAAATTGCCGGTGGGCTGGTCGAGGCGGGCTATCCGGTGGTGTCGGGCCTAGCGGTCGGCATTGATGCGGCCGCCCACGAGGGCGCGCTGGCCGGGCGCGGTGAATCCTATGCCAGCGCGAGCACGATTGCCGTCATCGGCGGCGGCATCGACATCAGCTATCCACCGGACAATGCCGCGCTGCAATCGCGCATTGCCGAGGAGGGCCTGCTGCTGACCGAGGCGCCGCCCGGCGTCGAGCCGACGCGCCGTCATTTCCCGGCGCGCAACCGCATCATCGCCGGCATCGCCGCGGGCACCGTGGTGGTCGAGGCCGCGCTCAAGTCCGGATCGCTGATAACCGCGCGGCTGGCGGGCGATTACGGGCGCGAGGTGATGGCGGTGCCTGGATCGCCGCTGGACCCGCGCAGCCATGGCTGCAACGAAATGATCCGCGACGGCGCCATCCTGATCCAGCGGGCCGAGGACATTATCGAGCTGATCGCCAGTTTCGACGGCGTGCCGCGTTCGCATTTCCATGAGGAAGGCAGCGACGCTCTGGCGGGCTTTGGCGAGGAGACGGACGCGCAGGAGGCGCCAGAAGACGCGGACGCCAGCACTGACGCCAATGACCGGATTGCCGCGCTGCTGGGCCTGGCCCCGGTGGGGGTGGACGAGATCGTGCGCCAGACGGGCCTGAGCGCGGGGGGTGTTCAGATGGCGCTGATCGAGCTGGAATTGGCCGGGGTGATCCGCCGCCATGCCGGGGGCCGGGTCAGCCGCATTGTATGATCGAGGTGGGTGTGATCGGGGGGTGAAATCTCGCATCGCGGGCTCCGTAAAAGCGCGTGGATTTTCCGCGCCCGGCCGCGCCGGGTAAAGCCGTGATAGGTCCGTAACGAAACGGCCTGTGTCTTATCCCTGTCAAATTATCATGGAAATGGCGGCATCTTACGCCCTCTTGACGAAGGCCCACCGCTCCCGCCACCCTCGCGCGTATACGTGAGGCGCCGTTTGCCCCCGGTCCGCTCCTTGGGGCAGACGGGCTTCACAAGTCTTTCAATCGGGGGCAAAGCCGGTTCGTCGGCCTTGCGGCCACGGCGGCCAGAGTATCCCTCTTAGATAGTACAAGAGAAACCATGCAGCTTGTTATTGTCGAATCCCCGGCCAAGGCGAAGACCATCGAGAAGTATCTCGGCAAGGATTACCGCGTGCTGGCCAGCTATGGCCATATCCGCGATCTGCCGCCCAAGGATGGATCGGTGCGCCCCGATGAAGACTTCGCGATGGATTGGGAACTCTATGGCGACAAGCAGGCCCGCGTGCGCGAGATTGCCGATCTGGCCAAGCAGGCCGACCGACTGATCCTGGCGACTGACCCTGATCGCGAGGGTGAGGCGATTTCCTGGCACGTACGCGAATTGCTGGCCAAGCGGCGCGCTCTGCCCAAGGAGGTGGAGCGCGTTACCTTCAACGCCATCACCAAAGATGCCGTCACCACGGCGATGAAGCATCCGCGTGAGCTGGATCAGGATTTGATCGACGCCTATCTGGCGCGGCGGGCGCTCGACTATCTGTTCGGCTTCACGCTTTCGCCGGTGCTGTGGCGCAAATTGCCGGGTGCGAAATCGGCGGGCCGCGTGCAGTCGGTGGCGCTGCGCCTGATCGTTCAGCGCGAGCGCGAGATCGAACTCTTCAAGCCCGAGGAATATTGGCAGGTCATCGCGCGCATGATGCATGACGGCTCGCAATTCCCCGCGCGGCTGGTCAAGTTTGAAGGCAAGAAGCTGGAGAAGCTGAGCCTTGGCGATGCGGGCATTGCCCAGCGCGCCAAGGAAGCGGTCGAGCAGGGTGCCTTCCGCGTCGAGGAGGTGGAAACCAAGCCGGTCCGCCGCAATCCCTATCCGCCTTTCACCACATCGACGCTGCAACAGGAAGCGGCGCGCAAGCTGGGCTTTTCGGCCAGCCACACGATGCGCGTGGCGCAAACGCTGTATGAGGCGGGCGCGATCACCTATATGCGTACCGATGGCGTGCAGATGGACCCCAGCGCCATTGCCGCCGCCCGCCGCGAAATCACCGAGCGTTTTTCCGGCCATTACTGCCCCGAAAAGCCGCGCCATTATGAAACCAAGGCCAAGAACGCGCAGGAGGCCCACGAAGCCATCCGCCCGACCGAGTTTGGCCGCGACCATTATGGCAGCGGCGACGAGGCGCGCCTGTATGACCTGATCTGGAAGCGCGCTTTGGCCAGCCAGATGGCGAGCGCCGCACTGGAGCGCACCACGGTGACCATGCGCGACGGCACGGGCATGCATGAACTGCGCGCGACCGGTCAGGTGGTCAAGTTCCCCGGCTTTATGGCGGTCTATGACGAGAGCCGCGATAACAAGTCGGACGATGATGACGATGCGAACCTGCTGCCCCTGATGAACAAGGGCGACATGCCCATGAAGCAGGGCGTGGAGGCCACCCAGCATTTCACCCAGCCTCCGCCGCGCTATTCCGAAGCGTCGCTGGTCAAGCGGCTGGAAGAATTGGGCATCGGGCGTCCCTCGACCTATGCGGCGACGTTGCAGGTGCTGAAGGATCGCGCCTATGTGCGCACTGAAAAGAACCGCTTCTTTGCCGAGGAAACGGGGCGTCTGCTGACATCCTTCCTTGAGCGATTCTTTGACCGCTATGTCGCTTATGATTTTACGGCGGGCATGGAAGACGAGTTGGACGATGTGTCGGGCGGGCGGGCGCAATGGCGCACGGTGCTCGAAGCGTTCTGGAAGGATTTCAAGCCCAAGTCCGACGAGGTGATGGAGAAGAAGCCCTCGGAAGTGACCGAGGCGCTCGATGAATTCCTCTCCGATTACCTGTTCCCCCCGCGTGAAGATGGGAGCGATCCGCGCAAATGCCCGCAATGCGAGGCGGGGCGCTTGTCGCTGCGCGGCGGCAAGTATGGCGCATTTGTCGCCTGCTCGAACTATCCGGAATGCAAATTCACCCGCAAATTCGCCCAGCCCGGCGGCAGCGCGGACGCGGGCGAGGAAGGCGAACTGGGCAAGCACCCGGAAACCGGCGAGCCGATCATGCGCAAGGCGGGCCGCTTTGGCCCCTATATCCAGATGGGCGAGGGCGACACGCGCAAGATGGCGTCCATCCCCAAGGACATCGGCGAGATGACGCTGGATTGGGCGGTCAAGCTCCTGTCCTTGCCGCGCACCATCGGGCCGCATCCCGAAACGGGCGAACCGATCACCGCCAGCATTGGCCGCTATGGCCCCTATCTAGCGCATAATGGCAAATATGCGCGCCTGCGCAGCACCGCCGAAGTGTTCGAAACGGGCATGAACCTTGCCGTTACCAAGCTGGCCGAGGCGGCGGCGGGCGGCGGGCGCAGCCGCAATGCCCCTGCCGAGCCGCTCAAGGTGTTTGGCGCCCATCCCACCACCGGGGGCGAGATCAAGCTGCTGGCGGGCCGTTACGGCGCCTATGTCACCGATGGCACGACCAATGCCACGCTGCCCAAAGCTGTCGAGCAGGACAAGCTGACGCTGGAACAGGCGATCGCGCTGATCGACGAAAAGGCCGCGAAGGGGCCGAGCACCAAGGGCAAGAAAAAGGCTCCCGCGAAGAAGGCCGCGCCCAAGAAGGCAGCGGCGAAAAAGGCCGACGATGGCGAGGCCGCGGCCAAGCCTGCCGCCAAGAAAGCCGCAGCCAAGAAGCCTTCCGCCAAAAAGGCGCCTGCGAAAAAGGCCGCCGCCGCGAAGGATTAACCCGCGCGCGGTTAAAGCAACGGATGAGAGCACAACCCGCTTCGCATCGAAGCGGGTTGTGCCATTTCAGGCCCGGCTGATGCGTCAGAACATCGCGCGCGACAGGCAGCAGACCTCGCCTGATGCGCGTGCTCGTCGGCGGGTGGCGGGGTCGAGAAAGCGGCAATGGACCACGGCGCCATCCATGCCCTGACTTTTCAGATAGGCCAGAGGATCGCTGATCGCGCCGCGCCATTGCGGATCCAGCACCGAGATATGATGATCGGGCAGGCGCGTCTGCATAAAGGCAAAATAGGTGGCGTCATCAATCAGCAACCGCTGTTGATGATTGTCGGGATTGATCCCGCACAGCGCGGCGGCCTTGCGGATCGTCGCTCTGG
The DNA here is from genome assembly GCF_028736195.1 of Novosphingobium sp. KACC 22771. Taxonomy (GTDB): domain Bacteria; phylum Pseudomonadota; class Alphaproteobacteria; order Sphingomonadales; family Sphingomonadaceae; genus Novosphingobium. Next base: position 1,260,284 of record NZ_CP117881.1, read on the forward strand.
CCCGGTCATAATGGAAAACGGGGATGGAAAGCGGCTGCTGCTCCAGATAGCCGCTGGCCCGCGTGGTCTGAACCAGCGAGGGGCCATAGATCGCACCCACCAACACCATGCTGAGCAGCATCGCGAGGCCGGTGATGGCGGCTATGGTTTGCAGACGCGGCGTGGCCTCCGGCCCGGCGCAGAGCGCGCAGGCAAAGGACATGGCCAGCAGCGGCAGGACAAAGGCGGCCTCATAGCAATTGCGCACCATCTGCACCGAGGCATAGGCCGAGGCGATGCCAAACAGCAGCAGCGCGAAGACCACCTGCAGATCGAGGATCGCCCGCATCCCGCCCGCCCGCACCACGCGCCACAGCGCCCCCCCGGCCAGCAGAAAGGCGATGAACCACAAGGCGATCATCACCGCCGACCAGCCGATCTGCTCGGGCTTGGTCACCAGATGATAGGGCAGCCAATGCGACATGGGCGTCACATCGGGCGCGGCCAGCGTGACATAGGCGGGCAGATTGTCATTGGCCAGCGCGCGCAGCGCCAGTTTCAGTAGGCTGCCGTCGTAATGCAGGCTTTGCTGCGCATGTTGCGTGGCCAATATTGCGTCAGCAGGGCAGGAGAGGCGGGCAAACCAGTAATGGGCCGATGCGGCGGCCAGCGCCAGCAGCGCGGCCCCCCAGATCAGCCGCCATGCTACCGGGCCGCGCTGCGCCGCGATACAGGCCAGGAAGAGAGGCACCAGCACCAGCGCCTTGAAATGATAGGACAGGGCAATACCGGCCAAGGCAGCCACCACCACCGGCCGCCACCACGCGCCCCCCCGCCGCCCGTCCCGCCTATACCCATCCCAGGCCACCAGCATGGCGCCCAGCGCCGCCAGCAGGATCGGCTGCTCGGGGCGGCTCCACACCAGTTGCAGCGGCAGCGTGCCAAGGCCCAGCAGGCCCAGCGCGAGCACCACCACCGCGCGACACTGCGCCGCGCCCGCAGCCATGCGACGGATCAGCGACAGGAACAGCCCCGTCCAGCCCAACGCATAAAGCACGCCTGAAAACCGCACCCAGAAGGGATCGGGAAAAGCGGAGTTGAAAAACCCCGAATACCACCGCGCCGGCCACATGAACCACAGGGGGCGGGCCAGCGTGGAGGGTCCGCATTGCTCGGAATAGAGCTTGTCCACCCCGTCCAGCCAGGCGCGCTCCTGCAGCCGCCATCCGATCTCATCGCTGTATACCGGCGTCAGGATGGCCAGCACAAGGCCCAGCAGAAAGACGCCGATGATCAAACGCACAAAACGGGGCGAGCCCATCAGGCGTCGCAGGCTGAAAACGGAAAGGGGCATGCAGAGGTGTTAATGTCCCGGTTTGGTCGCAGCGTTTTTCAGCACGAACAATTGATAATGGCGGCTGCCGATAAACGGATCGGCGAACGGGCGGTAATGTTCTTTGAGCCCTTCCATCAGGATCTTGCGCGATTGCCAGTTGACCGGTTTGGAGAAGGGCGTTTCCAGCATGGCGATCACCTGCGGCCTGCGGGCCAGAATGGCGCGCATCTCGTCATTGGCATCCACACCCAAGGCGAACTTTTCGGACATATTGTTCAGGTGATTGGGAAAGACATAGCGCGTGGCAAAGCAGGCATTGGTCATGTGATAGAGGATGGGATCGCCTTCATTGATATAGACGCAGCCCTGCCCATTGGGCGTGGCGGCCGCGCTGCGGATCATGTCGGCGGCCAGCTCGGTTTCCTCGGTCGTGCCATGATGGCGCGTGTTGTAGATCGTGACCACGGCGGCCGCGGCCATGCCGATGCCCAGCATGAAATGCGTGTACCAGCGGAACGGCCGCCCGCGCCCCAGCGCGGGCGCGGCCAGCGCCATCAGCGGCACCAGCAGCGGCGCGACATAATGGTCATACCATGTGCCAAACAGCAGGAACCCGCCCACCGCCACCGCCGCCCAGATGCGCAGGAAAGTTTGGGCCGGGCGGGCGGCATAGCGCACCGGCGGCATTTGGCGCGGGGCCAGAAACAGCGCCGCCCAAACCGGCAGCAGCGCCAGCGATTCCTTGAACAGTCGGAAGAGCGAACCGTCGAATTCCTCATGCCGGTCAAAGATCGAAAGGAAGTTGGCCTGCGCAAAGGCCATGCCGTGGCCCATGGCGATATAGGCGCCCCACGCCGCCAGCGTGGGCACCAGCGCCACGCCCGCCCAGCCGACCGCCGCCGCCACAATCCGCCCATGCGACCAGCCCAGCGCCCGCGCGCGCGCCATCAGCATCAGGCCAAAGGCCATGCCTTCAAACACTACGGTATATTTGATCTGAAGCGAGACGCCGACCACCGCCATGATGGCCAGACCATGGACAAACAGACGCCGGTCAGTCTTGGCCGTCCATACGCCCATCATGCCAAGGCCCGCCAGAGCCATCAGCAGATTGTAGAAAACCGGTGCCTGTCCGCCAAAGCAGAAGAAGGCCGAAAGGAACAATTGATAGGCCACCCCGGCCCACCATGCCCCCATCGGCGAGGCAATCTCGCGCGCCATGCGATAGATCACCAGCGACGTGCCCGCCACGCAGGCCAGCGCCGCCAGCTGATATTGCAGGATCCCGTCGCCCCCCAGCAACCGGATCGCACCATAAAGCAGGAACAGCCCGATCGGCTTGCGATCCCAAATGTCCACATAGGGCACCGCGCCATGCAGCATGCGCTCGCCCACCAGCAGATAGAACTGCTCGTCGATATGGATAATCGGATAGCCCAGCGTGGCGCCGCGCAGCAGCAGCCCGACCGCCAGATAGGCAAAGCCCATCAGCAGCAGATTGACCCCGCGCACCGCGCCCAGCGCAGCCTTTTCGCCCATGCCCACCACAGGCTGGGCGGACTTCGAGGCTTCCGACTTGGCCGCACCCCGCAACCTCGCCGGAAGTTCTGCGATATATTCGACCATCAAACACTCCGTCCGTCTGATCGCCCCTGATAACCGCGACAGACCCCCATCTGCATTGCGGTCAGGCGATCAACCCCCGATGCCCAAATTTGCCTTTATGCCGTCAATTTATGGTATCGAACCAAACCGTCTTGTCGCAGTTTTTGCCCGATTTGCCATAATCTTTATATGCCTGCCCTGCAAAAACTCGGCAGGCCGGGCCTTATTTTACCCATTCCAGCCCGATTTCCTCATAAATTTCGCGCGCATCGGCCCAGTTTTCGTCAACCTTGACGTGCAGGAACAGATGCACCTTGACCCCCAGCAGCTCGGCCAGTTCGGCCCGCGAGGCCTCGCCGATGGCTTTCAGCCGCGCGCCGCGCTTGCCCAGCACGATGGGCTTCTGGCTCTCGCGGGCGATCACGATCTGCTGGCGGATCTCGACGCTGCCATCCTTGCGGTGGGTATAGCTTTCGGGACGCACGGTGCTGTCATAGGGCAGCTCGTCGTGGAGCTGGCGATAGAGCTGTTCGCGGGTGATTTCCGCGGCCATCAACCGTTCCGAGGCGTCCGACACCTGATCTTCCGGGAAATTCCACGGGCCTTCGAGCATCATGTCGGCCAGACGCGCCTTCAATTGCGCGACGCCATCGCCGGTCGAGGCGGAGATGAAGAACACCTCGGCAAAATCGACCGCCTGCGTCAATTCCTGCGCCAGAACCAGCAGCGGCTCCTTTGGGCACAGATCGACCTTGTTGAGGGCGAGCAGCTTGCGCTCGGGGCGACCCTTGAGCGATTCGAGGATCTCCTCCAGCCCCTGCCGGTTCTTCTTGGCGGCATCGACCACCAGCAGGATGGCATCGGCCTCGCTTGCGCCTTCCCATGCGGCGGCCACCATCGCGCGGTCGAGGCGGCGGCGCGGGGCGAAAATGCCCGGCGTGTCGGCCAGGATGATCTGGGCGTTGTGCTTGTCCGATTGCTCCAGCGCGATGCCCATCAGGCGGGCGCGGGTGGTCTGCGCCTTTTGGGAGACAATCGCCACCTTTTGCCCGACCAGCGCATTGACCAGCGTGGACTTGCCCGCATTGGGGGCGCCCAGCACGGCCACAAGGCCGCAAGATTCTGCGATTTCACTCATCCAAATTGCCTTAAAAATGCGGCGGCCGCCTGTGTTTCGGCCTCCTGTTTGCTGTTGGCCACGGCCTCTACCTCGCCCACACCCTTGATCGCCACGGCGACGGTAAAGCGGGCGGCATGATCGGGGCCTGAACGATCGACCAGTCGATATTCGGGGGCCTTGCGGCGATTGCCGGCGGCCCATTCCTGAAGCGCGGATTTGGGGTGCTTGGCTTGCCCCGCCCGCCCGCCGACATCTTCGGCCCACAATTGCCGGATCAGGGCGCGGGTGGGTTCAAAGCCGCGCGTGACAAAAGACGCGCCGATCAGCGCTTCCATCACATCGCCAAGGATATTCTCGCTGTCCGATCCGCCATCATCGCGTGCCTGTTTGCCAAGGCGGATATGTTCGCCAAGCCCGATGCGGCGGGCAATGGTGGCGCACATCTGGCGGCTGACCAGCACGTTCAAACGCTGCGAGAGGCGGCCCTCGGCCGAGCCCTCGCTTTCATACAGCCATTCGGCAATCGTCAGGCCCAATACCCGGTCGCCCAGAAATTCGAGCCGCTGATAGTCTTCGATACCCTTGCCGCGAGCGCTGTTCTGCGCGGAAAAACTGCCATGGGTGAGCGCGGCGGTCCATTCGGAAGCGCCATCGGGATTTACGCCAATCACGCGGGTCAGAAACTCCCGCGTGGCATCAGGAAGCGCAGGATTGTTGACAGGCTTTGTCGTCAGCGTCTTGCTCAAAAGGTGCCCCCGATCCGGTTCCAGCGCGCGGCGGTCAGCCAGGTCCAGGGCTTGTACCACGAAACCGATCCGTCGGTCGACCACATCACGATGGTGGCGCGGCCCACCAGATTGCCCTGCGGCACATAGCCGATGCCGCCCACCTCGACGGGGAAACGGCTGTCCTGCGAATTGTCGCGGTCATCGCCCATCAGGAACAGCGCGCCCTCGGGCACGATATAGGGCAGGGTGTTGTCCTGCGGGGTGGTTTCCATGTCGAGGACGTTATAGCTCTTGCCCGGCTTGCCATTGTCGGCGGGCAGCGTCTCGCGATATTGCGGATAGTGGCAAATGGTCTTGCCATCCTTCACCGTCTCGTAATTCACGTTCATGCCATAGCGCGGCTGATAGCAGGAGGTGTTGGGCGAGACGGCGATCTCGAAATCCTCGATCTTCTGCTTGGGCACGGCATTGCCGTTGATATAGAGGACGCCGCCCTTCATCTGGATCGTATCGCCCGGCAGGCCGATCACGCGCTTGATCCAGTCGTCCTGATTGGTCGGCGGCGCCTTGAAGATCACCACATCGCCGCGCTTGGGCTGGGTGGCCAGAATGCGGCCCGGGATCAGCGGCAGGCTGAAAGGCATCGAATAGCGCGAATAGCCATAGGGCCATTTGGCGGCGAGCAAATAGTCGCCATTGACCAGACGCGGCAGCATCGATTCGCTGGGAATGTTAAAGGGCGAGAAGATGAAGCTGCGGAAGACGGCGACGATCACCACCAGCTTGATAAGGAAAACGAAAAAGTTCTCCTCCTGTTTTTCCGGCTTTCTACCGGGCTGGGCGCCGGGCTTGGCGGCGGGGTCGGCTTGGCTCATCTTTGCTCATCCTTGAATCTGGCCGTGCTGCCATGTTGGCCAAGAAGCGCTGCGTCAAGCCATGGTTTGGCTGAGCGGGGGATGAACCGTGCATGTTTGGGCCATCCTTGCGTCACAAAACGTATTCAGCCGGGCGATAAAAGGAAAATTGCTGCGGCGCACCCTTGGCCAATCCTTGCGCAAAGGGCATAGGTTCGGGCGAATTACTGATCGCATCTGCAAGACGGGAGTGAAGCGAACGTGTCCACCAACCAATCGGTCAAGGCTGCATGGGACCATCTGGCGGGCCTGCCTCGCCCCACGCTGGCGGAATTGTTCGCCGGCGATGCCGATCGCCTGAGCAAGCTGTCCACCCGTTTCGAACTGGGCGAAGGGCTGGGCGGCATCCGCTTCGACTGGTCCAAGATGCATCTGGATGACGCGCATATCGCCGGCTTCGAAGCCTTGGCCGAGGCGCAGGATTTCGACGGCCGCCGCGCCCAATTGTTTGGCGGCGAAAAGATCAACAACACCGAAGGCCGCGCCGCCGAACATACCGCCCAGCGCGGCGTGGGCAAGGATACCAGCGTTGAGGAAGCCCAGGCCCTGCATCAGCGCACCGCCTCGCTGGTGGCTGCGATTCACGAGGGCGCGCTGGGCGAGATCAAGCATCTGATTCACATCGGCATCGGCGGCTCGGCGCTTGGCCCGGCGCTGGCGATTGACGCGCTGACCCGCGATGGCTGCGTGGTTGAGGTGCATGTGGTCGCCAATATCGACGGCTGCGCGCTGGAGGCCGCCTTTGCCAAGGCGGACCCGGCCACGACGCTGATCGCGGTGGCGTCCAAGACTTTCACCACCATCGAAACGATGACCAACGCGAAATCGGCGCTCAACTGGCTGAAGGAAAACGGTGTTGAGGATCCCTATGGTCGCGTTGTCGCGCTGACTGCCGCGCCGGAAAAGGCGGTGGAATGGGGCGTGGATGAAACCCGCATCCTGCCTTTCCCGGAAAGCGTGGGCGGGCGTTACTCGCTGTGGTCCTCGATCGGTTTCCCGGTCGCGCTGGCGCTGGGCTTTGACGAATTTGCCGAGTTCCTCGCGGGCGCGGCAGCCATTGACGAACATTTCGCCAACACCTCGGGCGCGGACAATCTGCCCCTGCGCGCGGCCTTTGCCGATCAGCTCTACACCCGCCTGCGTGGTTGCCAGACGCGCGCCTGCTTTGCCTATGACGAACGCCTCGCGCTGCTGCCGGACTATCTGCAACAGCTCGAAATGGAATCGAACGGCAAGAGCGTGACCTTTGACGGCGCGCCGCTGGATGGCCCCTCGGCGCCGATCACCTGGGGCGGGGTGGGTACGGACGCGCAGCATGCCGTTTTCCAGCTTCTGCATCAGGGCACCATCACCGTGCCGGTCGATTTCATCGCCAGCATCGCGCCGGGCGACCAGCTTGACCCGGCCCATCACCGCATCCTGCTGATGAACTGCTTTGCGCAGGGCGCCGCGCTGATGGCGGGCAAGGATTCGGCGGATAAATCGCGCTCCTATCCCGGCAACCGCCCCTCGGCCACGATCCTGATCGACGATCTCTCGCCCGCCAGCCTTGGCGCGCTGATCGCTTTCCATGAACACCGCACTTTTGCCAATGCGGTGCTGCTGGGCATCAATCCGTTTGACCAGTTCGGCGTGGAATTGGGCAAGCAGATCGCCAATGCCATCGACAAGGGCGAGGCCCAGTTCGACGCCAGCACCACCGCGCTGCTGGCCGAGGCGGGGTTAAGCTGAGGCGCAAGGCATAAGTTAAAATGAACGAAATCGCGCTGTTTCCAGCCGGAAATAGCGCGATTTTTGTTTCAAATTTCATTGAGTTCCCCAATTGACTGTGGCTATCCTGCGCACTGGCAAAATATTGGCCGGATCAATACGGCCTGCGGGGGTTTGATGATCGTAAAGCAGTTTGGCCGGGCATGCGCTGGCATGCTGGCGCTGGCCGTGGCGCTTGGTGTGGGCGTCAGCGCGCAAGGAATCGCGCAGGGGGCGCCGGCGCCCGAGGCCGAGCACCGGCTTGATGCCGCCGACTTTGCCGTGCTGCCCTTTGTGGCCCAGCCCGCGCTCTCGCCCGATGGGCAATGGATCGGCGGGCTTTTCGCCATCGGCGGGCAAAAGCGGATTTGCGCGGTCGGGCTGTTTGAAGGGCAGGGCAAGCCTTCCTGCATCGGCATTCCCGATATGACCGAGGCGAATGGGCTGGAATGGGTCAATAATGACAATCTGCTGGTCCGCCTCAGCGTCCTTCAGCCGGTCGAGGGCGACCGCTTTTATGTCAGCCGCCTCATCAACTTCAACCGCACGACCGGCAAGATCACCAAGCTGTTCTGGGACAGCAAGGGGCAATCGGCCGACCGCATCCTGTGGACCGCGCATGACGGCTCGCCCACCGCGCTGATAGCGGCGCAGAATTCGATCTATTTGTCGGCCGACTTCTGGCCTGCGGTCTATCGCTTCAATGTCGAAACCGGCAGCAAGACGATCGTGCAGCAGGGGCGCGAGGATGTCATGACATGGTTCACCGACGGCGATGGCGCGGTGCGGATCGGCTATGGCTATGACGATAACAGCCGCAAGTCGCGCGTGATGTATCGCAACGGCGCGGGTGAACCCTTTCGCGTTGTGGACCGCGCCGACGGGCGCAAGCGTGAGGATCTGATCTCGGTGGTCGGCTTTGGCGCCAGCCCGGGCAGCGCGCTGATGATCCATGATGACAAGGACAATCACTCCGCCCTGTTCGAGGTGGACGTGGCCACGCAAAAGGATCTGCGCACGATCTGGACCGCGCCCGAGGGCAGCTGGATCGAGGGCACGTGGACCGATGTGGACCGCAAGACGGTGCTGGGCCTGCGTCTGGCGGGCAAGGAGGAGAAGCGGGTCTGGCTGGACCCGGTGCTGGCCGAAACGCAGGCGGCCTTTGCCAAGGCGGTGCCCGAGCGGCGGGTGGGGATCATCGACATCAACCGCGACCACACAAGGATGCTGGTGCGTATTGATGCGCCCGATGCGCCGGGCGCGATCTACTTCTATGACGTCAACGATGGCGTGCTGCACCGCATCGCCTATCTGTCCGACCGGATCAAGGGGCAGGCGCTCAACCCGGTCAAGGCGGTGCGCTACAAGGCGCGCGACGGGCTGGAGATCGAGGCGATCCTGACCCTGCCCAAGGGCAAGGTTGCGAAAAACCTGCCCTTTGTGGTGATGCCCCATGGCGGGCCTTGGGCGCATGACACGCTGGACTATGACTACTGGGCGCAATTTGTGGCCCAGCTTGGCTATGGCGTGATCCAGCCCAATTTCCGCGGATCGGACGGCTATGGCGAGGCGTTTGAGCGCAAGGGCGAGGGTCAGATGGGCCTGGCCATGCAGGATGACATCAATGACGCGCTGGCCTGGGCGGTGAAGGAGGGCATTGCCGATGGCAAGCGGGCCTGCATCGTGGGGGCGTCCTATGGCGGCTATGCCACGATGTGGGGCCTGGCGCGCGATGCGGGCCTGTGGCGATGCGGCATTTCGATTTCCGGCGTGGCCAGCGTGCGGCGCGAGGTCAATGACATGGGCAATTCGCTTTATGGCAACCGCAATCAGGATGCGTGGAAGCGCATGACGCCCGATTTCGCCGCCGTTTCGCCGCTCAACGCGGTGGACCGGATCAAGGCGCCGCTGCTGCTGGTCCATGGCAAGATGGACGTGACGGTCGATCATGGCCAGTCGGCGTCGATGGCGGCCAGAATGCGCGCGGCGGGCAAGGCGGTGGAATTTGTCTCGCTGCCCAAGGCGGACCATTATTTCACGCGCGAGGCGGACCGGCTGGAATTGCTGAAGGCGATTGAGACCTTTTTGAAAAAGAACAATCCCGCCGATTAATATTGTCAGTGTTGCATACTATCTATTGGCAAAGCCTTGTTCCGGCCCCATATCGGCGCGCAAGTGAAATATCCCCCGGTGGAGTTTGAAAATGGCCGAATATGACTACGACCTGTTTGTGATTGGCGCCGGGTCGGGGGGCGTGCGGGCCAGCAGGATCGCGGCCAGCCATGGCGCGCGCGTCGCCGTGGCCGAAGAGTTCCGCGTGGGCGGCACCTGCGTTATTCGCGGCTGCGTGCCCAAGAAACTGCTGGTTTACGCCAGCCAGTTTGCCGAGGAACTGCACGATACGGCCAAGCTCGGCTGGACGCTGGGCGAAAAGAGCTTTGACTGGGCGGCCTTGCGCGATTTCGTGGCCAGCGATGTGGACCGGCTGGAGCGGGCCTATACCTCCACGCTGGACAACAACAAGGTTGAGCATTTCCACGAGCGCGCCACCATTGCCGGGCCCAACGCGGTTCGGCTGGCATCGGGGCGCGAGATCAGCGCGAAATACATTCTGGTGGCCGTGGGCGCATGGCCGGTGATGCCCGAATTTCCGGGCAATGAGCATGCGATCACCAGCAATGAAGTGTTCCATCTGGAAAACTTTCCCAAGCGCGTGGTGATTCAGGGCGCAGGCTATATCGCGCTGGAATTTGCGGGCATCTTCAATGCTCTGGGCGCGCATGTCACGGTGGTCAACCGTTCGGACAAGATCCTGCGTTCCTATGATTCCAGCCTGACCGACCGCCTGTTGACGATGATGCGCGCGCGCGGGGTAGAGTTCCGTTTCGACGCGCCGATCGAGAGCATCGTCAAGCAGTCCGATGGCTCGTTTTTTGTCAACACCAAGGGTTTTCTGCCGATGGAGGCGGATGCCGTGCTGGTCGCCACCGGGCGGCGGCCCAAGACGCCGGGGCTCGGGCTGGAAAACGCCGGGATCGAACTGGGCGCGAATGGCCAGATCCCGGTGGACGAATATAACGCTACCTCCTGCCCCTCGATCTATGCGGTGGGCGATGTGACCGATCGGGTGCAACTGACCCCCGTGGCCATCCGCGAAGGCCATGCCTTTGCCGACACCGTGTTCGGCGGCAAACCCCGCACCATTGCCTATGACCATATCCCCAGCGCGGTGTTCAGCCAGCCTCCACTGGCAGGCGTGGGCATGACCGAGGCGGCGGCGCGTGCGGCGGGCCATGAGATCAAGGTCTTTACCAGCGATTTCCGCCCGATGAAGAACATGTTCCATACGCGGGCCGAGCGGGGCTTCTACAAGCTGATCGTGGACGCGGCGAGCGACAAGGTGCTGGGCGTGCATATGATCGGGCCGGATGCGCCCGAGATTCTGCAGGCCGTGGCCATTGCCGTGAAGGCGGGCCTGACCAAGGCGGATTTCGACGATACGGTGGCGCTGCATCCCTCGATGGCCGAGGAATTGGTGTTGATGCGGTAAGAAGGGGTGAAGGGATTATATCACGAGGGGCTAGCCCCTCGTGGCTCCCCGATACTGTCTTTGTTGCGCCATGGGTTCAACCTTGCGCGAGATTTCACCGCCGGAGGCTATTAAATGCCTGCGGCGCTTCCATCTGGCGCTCACGGTTAGGTAGTGCGTGACAAAGACAGTAATGGGAGCGCGAGGGTCTAGACCCTCGCATTTTCACCCTTCCAATTCTTCCGCCAAAAACGCCGAAACTTCCTCCAGCGTCACGTCCTTGGTCAGGAACGTCCCGCCGATCCCGCGCATCAGCAGAAACGCCAAGCGCCCCGCATCGACCTTCTTGTCATGCAGCATATGGGCGGCCAATTGCGCCCCCGACACATTCAGCCCCAGCGCCCGAACATCGGCGGGAAGGCCGACCGCAGCAATATGGGCAGCCACGCGCTCGGCCTCATCCGCGCCCATCAGCCCACGCCGAGCCGAAAACCGCGCCGCCAGCACACAGCCCAAAGCCACGGCCTCGCCATGGAGCAGGCGGTCGGAAAAGCCGGTTTCGGCCTCAAGCGCATGGCCGAACGTATGGCCAAGGTTGAGCAGGGCGCGCAGGCCCGTGGTCTCAAACTCATCCTGCGCCACGATGCGCGCCTTGGCCGCGACCGAATAGGCCACCGCATATTCCCGCGCCGCCCGGTCGCCCGACAGCATGCCCTCGCCATTGGCCTCGCACCATGCGAAAAATTCCGGGTCGTTGATCAGCCCGTATTTCACCACCTCGGCATAGCCTGCGGCCAGTTCACGCCGGGGCAGGGTGTCGAGCGCATCGAGATCGGCCAGCACCAGCGAAGGCTGATGAAACGCGCCGACCAGATTCTTGCCCGCAGGCGTGTTGATCGCGGTCTTGCCGCCCACGCTCGAATCGACCTGCGCCAGCAGCGACGTCGGCACCTGAATGAAATGGCACCCGCGCTTGAGCATGCTGGCGGCAAAGCCGGTCAGATCGCCGATCACCCCGCCGCCCAGCGCGATGATATGGTCGCCCCGTTCCACCTCCAGCGCCAGCAGCCCATCGACGACCGCCACCAGATTGGCCCAGCTTTTCGTCGATTCGCCCGCAGGCAGGATATGCCAGGCCGCCTTTTTGCCCGCCGCCGCCAAGGAGGCATCGACCGCGCCGCCCCATGCCGCATGGACATTGGCATCGGTGATGACCGGCACCACGGGTTTACGCAAACGCGCCCCCGCTTCCTCGGCCAGACGCGCGATCAGACCCGCGCCCACGCGCACTTCATAGGGGCGGCCCGCAATATCGACAGGAATAACCGGCATCGTTCAATCAGCCTTTCGCGCCATGGGCATTGAGCCATTCGTCCAGCGAAACCATCAGGCTGGCCAAGGTGCGGGCGTGCGGCACATTGCCGCTCATCACCTTGATCGGGGCCTGCGAGTAGAAAGGCTCGCGGCTGGACTTGAGATTGGAGAGAATTTCGCGTGGATTGCCGTTTTTCAGCAAAGGCCGGTTGCCCTTGCGCGCGGTGCGATCCACCAGCGTTTCCAGTTCCGCATCCAGCCACACCGCAATGCCGCGCGCCAGAATCAGTTCGCGCGTGGCGTCATTCACGAACGCGCCGCCGCCGGTGGACAAAACCTTTAGCCCCGCCTTGCCCTGGCCGGCGTGAGGCAGCTTGAGCCCGCTGGTCGCATCGCCGGGCGTGCTTTCGCCGAGCAATCGCGCGATCACCCGCCTTTCGCCCTCGCGAAAGAAAGCCTCGCCGTACGTGGCGAAAATATCGGGAATAGGCATATGCGCCGCCTTCTCGATCTCGTCATCGGCATCGACAAAAGGCACGCCCAGCAAGGCGGCCAGACGCCGCCCCAGGCTGGTTTTGCCCACGCCCATCATGCCCACCAGAACGATGGGGCGGTCGATACGCGCCAGAACCGCGGCCAGATGAGCCGCCTCGTTGGCGCTTTCGGAAAGAGTGTGATCTTCATCCATTGCCGGGCTGCCTATACTTTTGCTAACCGGCGGCGCAAGCATAGCATGATGTCGGGCCGCTTCGGGCCGCTGTTTCGAGGATTTTGGCGTTGAGTATCACGATCCGGCGCGATAGCGGCAAGAAGAACGGCAGAAACGGATCGGGCAAATCCTATCGCCTGTGGTGGCTGGCGCTGGCCGTGTTGCTGGCTGGCGGGATCGTGGTGCTGGCCTGGATCAAGGGCGGGCCGGTGCAGATGCACGAAATGGCGGTGGAACTTTCGACCAAACAGGTCGGCGTGAACGGACAGGTGAAGTGATGAAACGGATTGCCAGGCCACTTCTTGTCTGCTCGCTGGTGGCCTTGTTGGGCGCGGGCGGCGCATGGGCGCAGGGCGGGCCCGAATCGCTGCTTCCCCCCGGTTTTGACCGCCCCGCCGCGCGGCCCACCCGCGCGCCGGCCCCCGCCGCGCCCGCCGCGCGCCCCGGACAGCCCCGCGTCGATATCGGCCCCAATCCCGAGCCCACCATCGCCGCCCAGGCTGTGGTCGAGGCGCCATCGGGCCTTGCCGCCATCGGCGCGGCCTCGGCCACCGGGCCGGTGGTGCTGCCCGACGGCATCAGTTCGTTTGACCAATTGGTCGCCCTGCCGCCCGACAAGCTCGATCGTCTGCTCGGCCTTATCCCCAAATATGACATCCCCCCCGGCGCCCAGCGCGCGATGAAGGAGGTCGGCCTGCTCGACATGGGCGAGGGCGGCATGGCGCCGCAATCGCTGGCGGGCCAGAATGCGGGCCTCGTGCGCGCGGTGCTGGCGGGCAACAATGGCCAGATGGTGTCGCGCTGGGGCCATATCCTGCTGCGCCGGGCGCTGGCCTCGCGGCTGGATGCTCCGGCGCAAATGGCGCCCACCGAATTTACCGCCCTGCGCGCCGCGCTGCTGCTGCGCATGGGCGAAGGCGTGGCGGCGCGCGCGCTGGTGCAGGACATTGACCCCAGCAATTACGACGCCTCGCTGACCCAGGCGGCGATGGACGCCTATATTGCCACGGGCGATTTCACCGGCTTTTGCCCGGTGATGCAGCTCAACTATGCCGCGCGCGACGATGCTGCGTGGCAGGTGATGCGCAGCATTTGCCAGACCTATGGCGGTGCCACCTCGACCGGCCAGTCGGAGCTTGACCGCCTGGGCAAGGCCAAGGTGCTGTCCGGCATGGATATGGAACTGGCGCAGAAATATGCCGGGGCCGTGGGCGGCGCGCGGGCGCGGGCGGTCAAGATCGAGTGGGACAATGTCAATGACCTGACCCCGATGCGCCATGGGCTGACGCTGGCGGTGGGGCTGGCCCCGCCCGACGCGCTGCTGGCCAAGGCCGGGCTGGTCTATGCCGACATGACCGCGCTTTCGCCCATGGCGGGGCTGGGGCTGCGCGCCGATGCCGCCGATGTGGCTGGCGCGGCGGGTGTGCTGTCGGGCGCGGCGATGGTCGATCTCTACAGCCAGATCTACAGCAATGATGACATCACCGGCGGCCCGGCCGAGCGTGCGCTGTTGCTGCGCGATGCCTATGTGGGCGTGGCCCCGGCCGACCGCGTGGCCGCGATGCAGCAATTGTGGGATGGGGCCGCCAATCCCTATTCGCGCTATGCCCGCATGGTGCTGACCGCCTATGCGGCGGCGCGTCTGGCGCCTTCGGCGGATTTCAATGCGCAGTCGGGGGATCTGATCGCTTCGATGCTGGCGGCGGGGCTTGACGGCAATGCGGCGCTGTGGCGGCCGGTGGTCGAGGCTGGGTCGCCGGGCTGGGCGCAATTGGCGCTGGCTCTGCCGATGGGCGGCGAGGTCGATTCAGGGGCAGTCGAAACCTTTATCGGCAATGACAAATCCGATGGCCAGCATCGCAGCGCCTTGCTGATCGCGGCGCTCTCGGGGCTGGGGCGAATCAAGGATTCGACGCGCGATTCGCTGCTGGGCAAGGTCAATGGCAGCGTGGCGGGTCAGACCCGCTGGACCGGTGCGATCGACACGGCGGCGGGCGTCAACAATCCCGCGCTGGTGGCGCTACTGGCCGGATTGGGCATGCAGGGCGACAGTTGGGCCAAGATGACGCCGCGCTATCTCTATCACATCACCTCGGCGCTCAATCGCGTGGGGATGGGGGCCGAGGCGCGGATGATTGCCGCCGAAGCCGTGGCGCGCGGGTGAGGCGAGAGCCTTCGGCGCCGGTGGCCGCCTTCCTCGCCATGCTGGCGGCGGAGCGCGGCGCGGCCGCCAACACGCTGGCGGCCTATGAGCGCGATCTGCGCGGGGCCGAGGATGTGCTGGGCGATATTGAAACCGCCGATGTGGCCGCGCTGGAGCGGCTGGCGGCGACATGGGGCCATCTCTCGCCCGCCAGCGTGGCGCGCAAATCCTCGGCTTTGCGGCAATTCTACGGTTTCCTGATCGACGAGGGCTGGCGCGAGGACGATCCCAGCCCGGCCCTGCCGCGCGTGGCCCAGCGGCGCCCCTTGCCGCGCATTCTGGGGCATGAGGATATTGGCGTGCTGTTTGCCCGCGCCGAATTGGAGGCGCAGGGCGACCGGCGCGAGCCTTTGCGCACGCTGGCCTGTCTGGAACTGCTTTATGGTTCGGGCCTGCGCGCGACCGAACTGGTGTCTTTGCCGATCAGCGCCGCGCCGCGCGATGCGCCTTTGCTGACCATCACCGGCAAGGGCGGGGTGCAGCGCATGGTGCCGATCAGCGCGCGCGCGGGCCATGTGCTGCGCCGCTGGATTGCGATCCGGGGGGCGGGGCGGGAATCGCGCTATATGTTCCCCTCCACCGGCAAGGATGGGCACCTGACGCGGGTGCGCCTGTTTCAATTGCTGCGCGAATTGGGGGCGCGGGCGGGGCTGGACCCGACGCGGCTGTCGCCCCACGTGCTACGCCATGCCTTTGCCACGCATTTGCTCGAAGGGGGCGCCGATCTGCGCGTGGTGCAGACGTTGTTGGGCCATGCCGATATTGGCACGACCCAGATTTACACCCATGTCGATGCGGCCCGTCTGGTCGAATTGGTGAACCAGCGGCATCCTTTGGCGGCCAGAGCGGTTGGCTGACGGCTGAAAGGCTTGCCCAAACCTGCGCATCGCACTAGGGCCATGCCCCATGGTTTCCTATCTCGAATTTGAAAAGCCGGTGGCCGCGCTGGATGCGCGCATCAAGGAATTGCGCGCAACGGCGGCCGAGGGCGACCTCGACATTTCCGCCGAGGTGGGGCGGTTGGAGCGCAAGAGCGCCGACCTGCTGGCCAGCACCTATCGCGCGCTGACCCCTTGGCAGAAGACGCAGGTGGCGCGCCATCCGATGCGCCCGCATTTCGTCGATTATGTCGAAAAGATCTTTACCGATTTCGTGCCGCTGGGCGGGGATCGCCTGTATGGCGAGGATCATGCGATCATCGGCGGTTTTGCGACTCTGAATGGCCGCAAGGTGATGCTGATCGGCCATGAAAAGGGCCATGATACCGCCACCCGCATCAAGCACAATTTCGGCATGGGCAAGCCGGAGGGCTATCGCAAGGCGATTCGCCTGATGGAACTGGCGGGCCGATTCGGGTTGCCGGTGGTCACGCTGGTGGATACGTCGGGCGCGTTTCCGGGCGTTGAGGCCGAGGAGCGCGGTCAGGCCGAGGCCATTGCCCGCTCGACTGAGGCCTGCCTTGCGCTGCGCGTGCCGATGGTGGCCGTGATCGTGGGCGAGGGCGGCTCGGGCGGCGCGGTGGCTTTGGCCAGCGCCGAGCGCGTGCTGATGATGGAGCATGCGGTCTATTCAGTAATTTCGCCCGAAGGTTGCGCCTCGATTCTGTGGCGCACCGCCGAAAAGGCCGCCGATGCCGCCGAGGCGATGAAGGTGACGGCGCAGGATCTGCTGGCGCTCAAGGTTATCGACCGTATCGTGCCTGAGCCGGTTGGCGGGGCGCATCGCGATCCTGACGCGGCGGCCAAGGCGCTGGGCAAGGCGATTGGCGAGGAACTGGACAAGCTGGTCCAGATGGAGCCCCGGCAGTTGCTGGCGATGCGCGAAGAGCGTTTTCTGGCCATCGGCGCCGATTGAGGCGCGAATCAGGCCGGATATTGCGGAAGGGCGCGGCGTCGGGGGGCGCTGCGCCCTTTTGCTTTGCGCCATAGGCGGCCAGAGTTTGGCGCCCATGGCGGGCTTGGATCAACCGCGGGATCAACCGGGCGGCAGGATGGATCGCCCGGAAGCGCCCCTATCAGGCAGCCGAGGCGTTGGCGGTCGACATCTGCGAGGAGGTCGTGTTGAAGGTGGTGGAAAGCTGGTTGCCCATGCCGTTCATCGCGGTGATGGCGGCAACAGCGATCAGAGCCGCGATCAGGCCATATTCGATGGCGGTGGCGCCTGCTTCATCACGGATCAGTTTGTTGAGCAATTTCATGGTCGGTCTCCGGTCTTGTCGGCCACGTCTCATCCGCCGACATCCGGATAGATACTTATAAGATATTGATAAAGCGATACCAAAAAGATAGTTTTGTCTTTGATAACCAATAATTTCATTTGAAATTCTCGGGCTTGTTCCGAGTAATCGTGAGTTTTGTAAATTAAGTAGACATGCAAACAGAGCGGCAGGTTTCCCCGCCGCTCTGCTCATTACCTCAAAATCGCGCCCGACCTTTGGTCAGGCACCTGAGTCAGGTCATGCGATTAGGCAGCCGAGGCGTTGGCCGTCGACATCTGCGAAGAGGTGGTGTTGAACGTGGTCTTGAGCTGGTTGCCCAGGCCATTCATCGCGGTGATGGCGGCAACGGCGATCAGAGCGGCAATCAGACCGTATTCGATGGCGGTCGCACCAGCTTCGTCGCGGATCAGCTTGTTGATGAACTTCATGGTCAGTCTCCTGTAGCAGTCTTTCCGCCCTGCCAGTTTTCCCGTCTCAGCTCGGCGGCTTCCTCCTCCTAAGCCAGATGTCTTAACAATCCGTCAGCGCGGCCAGCATTCTCGCGGGTTTTGCGGATGTCGGAGGTAAGCATTTGCGTGCGGGGCCGCCGTTGCGCGCGACGCGCGCACGGGGCAGCGTATCGGTCGGCAGGAGGTTGGGGGCTCTAAGAGGCCGTTGCGTTATGCACGGCGACCTGCGCCTGCGTATCGACGTTGTTCCACGTCTGCACGATGCTGTTGGCCACTCCGCTGAGCGCGGCAATCATGACCAGCACGATCACGCCGAGCAGCAATCCGTATTCCACAGCGGCCAGCCCGCTTTCGTTGCGGTGGAGTCGGGCCAGCAATTTTGCAATAGACATAACCGGGCCCGCTCAGTTTCGATGCGATGTTATTGTGCCGATGTTCGGTTAATAAGATCTTGAGCGGAAATGGTGGATTTTCCCGGGTTGCAAGGAAAGGTCTTGGCATGATTCTGCCCGTGGTGGCCGTGGCGCTGTTGCGCAATGACGGGCACATATTGATGCAGCGCCGCCCGGAGGGAAAGCAGCATGGCGGCCTCTGGGAATTTCCCGGCGGCAAAGTGGATCCGGGCGAGGGGGCGGGCGAGGCCGCCCTGCGCGAGATGGAAGAGGAGCTGGGAGTGGGGCTGGAGGCGGGCGCGCTGATGCCGGTCAGCTTTGCCCATAGCGAGCCTCACGAGGGGGCAGGTCGACGGATCCTGTTGCTGCTTTACGCCGCGCGCGTCTGGCGGGGCGATCCGGTGGCGCGGGAAGGCCAGCAATTTTCGTGGGTTGCGCCCGATGCGCTGCTCGATCTGGATATGCCGCCGCTCGATGTGCCGCTGGCGCGTGACCTGCTGCGCTGGATCGCGGCGGTTGCGCGAGAGGGAAAATAATTAGTTTTTACAAAATGTCATTTTCCTCTTGCCAAGCCGGAGCAGTCCCCTTAGAGGCGCGGCTCCAAGGCACCCGTAGCTCAGCTGGATAGAGCATCAGACTACGAATCTGAGGGCCGGGCGTTCGAATCGCTCCGGGTGCACCACTTCCCTTTCGGGGGAAATGGTCGGTCTTTTATTAGGCCGTTTGGGAAAATGTGTCAGTGTGCACCCGTAGCTCAGCTGGATAGAGCATCAGACTACGAATCTGAGGGCCGGGCGTTCGAATCGCTCCGGGTGCACCAACACACAAAGGCCTGCGGAAAAAAACGGCCCTATTGCCCCTTGGGGCTTTTCCATCAAAATCTGCGAATTGTTCTTGCTTTGACCGTGATATGCGCCGAAAGCGAGCGCCTTATCAGGGCATGAGCCCGCGTAAATGTTGCTGGCCCGAAACCGCGCTGACGATGCCGCGAGAGGACTTTTCCTTGACGCCCCGACAGCCGGCCTGGCGCAGGATGCCGGAGTAGCGCAGAATGAACGAGAATTTCGACCTGCATGACCATGATCATGCCGATGACGGCAAGCTGCCGGTTCCCAACGAGGTTCAGGAGGCGATTCGCACGCTGCTGCGCTGGTCGGGCGATGATCCCTCGCGCGAGGGGCTGATCGACACGCCCGCGCGCGTGGCCCGCGCCTGGAAGGAATATTGTCAGGGCTATAATGAAGATCCGGCGGTCCACCTCTCGCGCCAGTTCGAGGAAGTGGGCGGCTATAACGAGATCGTCCTGCTGAAAGACATTCCGTTTCAGAGCCATTGCGAGCACCACATGGCCCCGATCACCGGCAAGGCCAGCATCGCCTATCTGCCGCGTGAGCGCGTGGTGGGAATTTCCAAGCTGGCCCGCGTTCTCCACGGCTTTGCCCGCCGCCTGCAGATTCAGGAACGCCTGACCGCGCAGGTTGCCCAGTGCATCTGGGACAATCTCGACCCCGTCGGCGTGGCCGTGGTGATTGAGGCGCAGCATGGCTGCATGACCGGGCGCGGGGTGAAAACGCCGGGCGTGGGCATGGTGACCAGCCGGATGATGGGCGCGTTTCTGTCCGATTCGCGCAGCCGCAAGGAAGTGCTGAGCCTGATGGGCTATTGATCCGGCGCGGCGCGGGTGAGAGGGTGGGGCATGAACGCTTCCGCTCTCGCCCGCCGCGTCCTCCTGGCTGCCTGCTTCCTCGCGCCTCTGGCCCCGGCGGCGGCCAAACCGCTGCCTGTCCCGCCCGCGATTTATACCGATCCGGTTCATGATGCGGCCCACCCCGCGCGGATGGAGGTGCTGCATATTCCCAGCGGCGGGGTGGAGATCAATGGCGTGGCCTATCTGGCGGGCGGCGCGGGGCCCCGGCCCACGGTGGTGATCTGCCACGGCTTTCCCGGCAATGAGAAGAATCTCGATCTGGCCCAGGCGCTGCGCCGTGCCGGGTGGCATGCCATCACCTTCAATTATCGCGGATCATGGGGCAGCCCCGGCACCTTCCGCTTTGCCCAGAACCCGCAGGATTTGGAGGCCGTACTGGCCTATCTGCGCGATCCGGCCAATGCAAAGCGGCTGGGCATCGACACCGCGCATATGGCCGTGGTGGGCCACAGCATGGGCGCGTGGGTGACCGCGATGGCGGGGGCGAAGGATCGCAATCTGGTGGCGCTGGGCATGATTTCGGCGGGCAATTTCGGCATGATCGGCGCCATGCCGCCAGAAGCGCGTGCGAAGATGATGGCCGAAAACATGGAATCCTTGGCCACCACGCCCGAGGCGCTTTCCGAGGAATTGGGCGCGCATGTGGCCGATTATGATTTTACCGCCAAGGCGGGCGCGCTGGCGGATCGGCCTTTGCTGGTGCTGACTTCGGATGATGGGCTGGCCGGGCATGTGGCGCCGCTGGTGGCCGCGATTCGCAAGGCGGGGGGCAAAAAGCTGGAGACTGGGCATGGGGCCACCGACCACAGTTGGTCGGACCGGCGCATTGATCTGGAGGCGCGCATCATCCGGTTCCTGGGGCCCTACATGCGGGCGCATCGCTGAGAAGGGGCGATTCGGGCGCGGAATCGATTCGGAATTGAACCGAGTTTCCTTCGACGAAAATCATCGCGGGCCGCATTCCATGGCCATGATGATACGCAACGCCCCTGCTTTCCCCGCTGCCGCCCGCTGGCTTCGCCTGACGGTGTGCCTGTTGATCGCCCTGTTGTTCATGCCCGCCCCGGCCCAGGCCCTGGTGGATCAGACATGGCTCTCCTCCGAGGGGCTGGACAGTGGGAGCTGTCTGGCGCTCGCCCCCTGCGCCACGCTGGGCTATGCCATCCGCCAGACATCGGCGGGCGGCACGATCTCGGTCATGGACAGCGGCATTTACGGTTCGGCCACCATCGACCGTAGCGTGACCATCCGATCGGAATATGGCCAGATATCCATGGTCACCTCGGTCATCATCAACGCGGCCAGCACGGACAAGGTGGTGTTCGACAATGTGGCGATTGAATGCATCGCCCCGGCGCGCGGTATTGCCTACAGCTTTGGGGTGGGTGTGCTGCGGGCCGGTGACGTGTTGCTCAACCATGTTTCGATCAAGGATTGCGTGGCCAAAACCGACGTGGGGGCGGGGGTCTATATGAATTGCGCGATCAACTGCCGGGTGACGCTCAACGATTCGGTAATTTTCAACAATCGCGTGGGCGTGCTGGTGGCGGGCGCCGACGCGATGGCCCATGCCAAGATCTATCGCTCGCTGTTTCTCTCGAACAGCGAATCGGGCGTGCGGGTGATCGGCAACGGCAATGATGCGATCATGGCCGACAACAATCTGTTGGGCAGCCCCAAGTCGATGGACCTGCAATCGGGCGGGGCATCGCGGTCTTTCGGCAACAATTCGATGACCAGTGGGGATACACCCATCCCGATGTCCCAATATTGAAGCAGCATTCGGGGCCGGTTTGATCCCATTTTGAACCAGCCCCGATTCCTCCCTTGCGCAATGCAGCATCATGCGAGAGGTCGGTCATGGGATTTAAGAGTCCTTTAACCATTTCGAGCATGCGGCATTATGGCGGTCATCGCAGTTTACAGTTCGAAGGGCGGCGTGGGAAAGACGACACTGGCGGTCGATCTGGCCTGGCGGTCGGCCGCGCTGGGCGGGCATCGCACGCTGTTGTGGGATCTGGACGTGCAGGGCGGGGCAGGGTTCCTGCTGGGCATGGAGGAAGCGCCAAGGATGCGCGCGGCCAGCCTGTTTCAGCGCGAAGGGCGGCCCGAGCAATTGATCGAGCCGACCCCTTATGCGGGCCTTTCCCTGCTGCGCGCCGACGACAGTTTGCGCAGCCTGCCGGTGCATTTGGCGCGATTGGGGCAGAAGAAGCGGCTGGCGCAATTGACCTGGCCGCTGCGGCGCGAATTCTCGCGGATCATCCTTGATTGCCCGCCGATGCAGAATGAGGTGAGCGAGCAGATCATCGCTGCGGCCGATGTGCTGATCGTGCCGCTGCCTGCTTCGCCGCTGGCGGCGCGGGCGCTCGATCTGTTGCGGCGCGATTTGCTGCGCGAGAATGGGCGGCATCCGCCGCTGCTGCCGGTGATGTCCATGTATGATGCGCGGCGTAAAGGGCACAGGGCCGCGCGCGAGGGCAAAATGGCGCCTTTTCCGGCGATCCCCATGGCCAGCATGATCGAGCAGACCGCCTTTCGCCGCGCCCCCATCGGCACCTTCGCGCCCCATTGCGAACCGGCCCGCGCGCTCGATCGCCTGTGGCGCGCCATCGAGGTGAAGCTGTTGGACGAAAAGGCGGCGTAAGGGGCGCACAAAAAACCCCGGCGCCGCTGCGGCACCGGGGCATTTTGCGACCGAAAGGTCAGCGGAAAATCAGAGGTTTTCCAGCACGTATTCGGCGCTGGACACCTTGAATTCGCCCGGACCTTCGACGAAAACCTTTTCCACCACGCCGTCATTGACGACGAGGGCGAAACGCTGACCGCGCGTGCCGAGGCCAGCGCCCGAAGCGTCGAGCGTCAGGCCCAGAGCAGCGGCGAATTCGCCATTGCCATCGGCCAGCATGGTGACATCGGCGCTGCCCTTTTGCGCGCCCCAGACGCCCATCACGAACGGATCGTTGACGGCGGTGCAGACGATCTCGTCCACGCCGGCGGCCTTGAGTTCAGCGGCCTTGTCCACGAAACCGGGGAGATGCTTGGCCGAGCAGGTGGGCGTATAGGCGCCGGGGACGGAGAAGATCACGGCCTTCTTGCCCTTGAAATATTCGGCGGTCTGAACGGGTTCGCGCTCGGATTCGGTGGACTTGACGAGCTTGACGTCGGGCAGGCTGTCACCGGGGGCGATGGTCATGGCTTTCTCCTTATGCGGGGCGGGCATAGCGTTTTTCCGCCTCCTGTCGCGCACAGATATAAGCCGGCCTTTCGCAGTCGCAACCACGCAGCGGCCTGCGGGCACGAATTTATCCGAGAAGCTGGGGTAACGCGGAAATTCCCGCAGGCGATCGGCAAGGGATATAAAGGTTCCTTTATGTCCCTTGCGCGGGGACGGGTGCTGGGCTAAAGGGCGAACATGATTGGCGCCCCTTTTGGCGCCCACTCTCTAAGGAGCCCTTTCGTGACCACGCTGGAAGCCCAGAAGGACTATGTGATCGCCGATATCGGCCTGGCCGATTATGGCCGCGCGGAAATCGCCATTGCCGAAACCGAAATGCCCGGCCTGATGGCTCTGCGCGCCGAATATGGCGCTTCGCAGCCGCTCAAGGGCGCGCGCATCACCGGCTCGCTCCACATGACGATCCAGACCGCCGTGCTGATCGAAACGCTGGTTGCGCTGGGCGCCGAGGTGCGCTGGGCCACCTGCAACATCTTTTCGACGCAGGACCACGCCGCGGCCGCCATCGCCGCGCAGAACATCCCCGTCTTCGCGGTAAAGGGCGAGAGCCTGGCCGAATATTGGGACTATGTGGGCCGCATTTTCGATTGGGGCGATGAACCCTGCAACATGATCCTCGACGATGGCGGCGACGCCACGATGTTCGCCCTGTGGGGCGCGCGCGTTGAGGCAGGCGAAGAGCTGTTCGAGCCCAGCAACGCCGAAGAAATCGAGTTCGTGCGCGCGCTGAAGAATTTCCTCAAGGAAAAGCCGGGCTATCTGACCGCCAGCGTCAAGGCGATCAAGGGCGTTTCGGAAGAAACCACCACCGGCGTTCACCGCCTCTATGCCCTTGCCAAGCAGGGCAAGCTGCCGTTCCCCGCGATCAACGTGAACGACAGCGTGACCAAGTCGAAGTTCGACAACCTCTATGGCTGCAAGGAATCGCTGGTTGACGCGATCCGCCGCGCTACCGACGTGATGCTGGCCGGCAAGGTCGCCTGCGTTGCCGGTTTTGGTGACGTGGGCAAGGGCTCGGCCGCCTCGCTGCGCAATGGCGGCGCCCGCGTGATGGTGACCGAAATCGACCCCATCTGCGCGCTGCAGGCCGCGATGGAAGGCTATGAAGTCGTCACGATGGAAGAAGCCGTGACCCGCGCCGACATCTTCGTCACCGCCACCGGCAACGAAGACGTCATCACCGCCGAGCACATGGCCGCGATGAAGCCCATGTCGATCGTGTGCAACATCGGCCACTTTGACAGCGAAATCCAGATTTCGGGCCTGTCGAACTATGCCTGGAACGAAGTGAAGCCGGGCACCGACCTCGTGACTTTCCCCGATGGCAAGCAGATCATCATTCTGGCCAAGGGCCGTCTGGTGAACCTGGGCTGCGCCACCGGCCACCCGTCCTTTGTGATGTCGGCCTCGTTCACCAACCAGACGCTGGCCCAGATCGAACTGTTCACCAAGGCGGACGAATACAAGAACGACGTCTATGTGCTGCCCAAGCACCTCGACGAAAAGGTCGCCGCGCTCCACCTCGAAAAGCTGGGCGTGAAGCTGACCCAGCTCAGCCAGAAGCAGGCCGACTATATCGGCGTGCCGCAGGCCGGGCCGTTCAAGGCGGATCACTACCGCTATTGATCCTTTCGGATTGATGCAAAAAACGCCTCGTGGGGGAGAGATCCTTTGCGGGGCGTTTTTGTTTTTTGGGGTTTTATGCCTCCGGCGGGCAAAGGGCGGGGGCCCTTTGCAATCCCGGTACTGTCGGGGTTGGTGCTGTGTGTTTGGCCTTGGATGTCGGACGCGAGGTTTGAATTTTAAAGCCTGCGGCGCTTTGGGGCCTGCCTTCGCTTTCAAACCATCCGTCCAAAACTGCCCCCGCAAACCTCCTCCCACCCCATTTATGGGATTGCAAAGGGCCCCCGCCCTTTGCCCGCCGGAGGCATACCTACCCCCTTAAACATCATCCCCCATTGCCAACCGCCCCCCGCCCGCCTAGCTGATAGGCGATGCAATGGACCCCTCTTGCCATGGTTGTCATGGGCTTGCTGCTGGCTGTTTGGACGGTGGCGGCGGGCTGGGCTGTGCTGTCCTCGCTGGCGCGGGGGCGGGCGGCGGCGGGCGCGGTGCGCCAGGCGCGACGGCTGGCCCGGATGGTGGAGGAGAGCCCGGCGCAATTGCTGATCGTGCGCAGCGATGGGCGGATCGAAGGTTCGCCCCGGCTGGCCGCGTGGCTGGGTTTTTCGGCCATGCCCCAGTTTTTGAGCGAGTTGGATGACGGTAAACCTGATCGCGGATTGAGTGCCGAGCAATTGGCGCAATTGACCGAGGCCGTGCTCTCGGCCCAGCGCACCAGCCGTTCGTTCGATCTTGCCATTTCGCCCCGCGGTTCGCGCCGATCGCTTTCGCTGCGCGGCGGTCTGGCCGATCCGCAGGTGGCGCCCGCCGGTTCGGCGCAGGTCTGGGTGTTTGACGCCAGCGAGGCCGAGACGCAGATCGCCCGGATGCGCGCCGAAACCGCCCGGTCGAAGAGCGATTTTCTCGCGCTGGTCGGCCTGATCGAGGCGGCGCCGATCCCGATGTGGTTCCGCTCGCCGCAGGGCGAGCTGCGGCTGGTCAATTCGGCCTATGTCCGCGCCGTGGGGGCGGAAAACGCCGAATCGGTGGTCAATGGCGGGCTGGAACTGGTCGAGCGGGTCGATGGTCAGACCCCGGCGCAGGTTGCCGCCCGCGCCATGCTGGAAAAGCGCCCCGCCGAGCGCATTGTGGCCGCCACCATCGGCGGCCAGCGGCGGGCGCTGCGCGTCTCCGACCTGCCGCTGGGCGACGAAGGTGTGGCGGGCTATGCCGTCGACATCGAGGAGATGGAGGAAATCTCCCGCGCTTTCCGCGCCTTCCGCGAGGCGCAGCGCTCGATGCTTGATCTGTTTTCCTCGGGCGTCGCGCAATTTGATGCGCGCCATCGCCTGACCTTTGCCAATCAGCCGTTCCAGCGCCTGTTCGCGCTGGGCCCGGCCGATATGCATGACGCGCCTTTTGAGCGCCTGCTCGATGCCGCGCGTGAGGCCGGGCGCGTGCCCGAAATGCGCGACTATCGCGCCTGGCGCAAGGAGCGCGCCCAGTGGTTCGCCGCTTCCGGCGCGCAGGAGGAGGCGTGGCCGCTTTCGGATGGCACCCATCTGCGCGTTGTGGCCCAGCCGATGCCCGATGGCGGCCTGCTGATGGTGGTCGAGGATCGCACCGAGACTTTGCGCATTTCGGCCATGCGCGACACGCTGCTGCGCACCCGCACGGCCACATTCGACAGCCTGTTCGAGGCGGTCGCGGTCTTTGCCCCCGATGGGCGGCTGCAATTATGGAACCGGTTGTTTGCTAGTGCATGGGGGCTGGAGGCCGAGGTTCTCGACGAGCATCCCCATGTTGACGATGTGATGAAGCGGATCGCCGCCCAACTCGCCCGCCCGGATCAGGCGCAGGCGGTGGGCGATGGCGTGCGCGCGGCCACGTTGGAGCGGCGCCAGACCGGAGGGCGCGTGGCGCTGGCCGATGGGCGGGTGCTGGAATATGCGGGCGTGCCGCTGCCCGATGGCAATGGCTTGCTGACCGTGCTGGACATCACCGATTCGCAAAAGGCCGAGGAGGCGCTGCGCGAACGCAATGCTGCGCTGGTCGAAGCGGACCAGCTCAAGACCCGCTTCCTGGCCAATATGTCCTATGAATTCCGCACGCCTTTGACCTCGATCGGCGGTTTTGCCGAATTGCTGGAGGCGGGGCTTGGCGGCGATCTGTCCGAGAGCGGGCGCGAATATGTGGGCGCGATCCTGAGCTCGGTGGCGCGCCTGAGCGATCAGATCGAGAATGTCCTCGACCTCTCGCAGTCCGAGGCCGGGATGCTGCCGCTGGCGCTGGAGCCGGTCGATCTCTTCGCCCTGATGCGCGATCTGGTGCAGGAGCGCGAGGGGGCGGTGACGGAAAAGCACCTCGAACTCGATCTGCGCGGCAGCAGCCTGAATGCAGGCAGGATCGAGGCCGATCCGCGCCGTCTGGGCCGCGCGCTGGCGCATCTGCTCGACAATGCGCTGGACGCTACGCCGCAGGGCGGGCGCATTCTGGTCGAGGTGGGGCGGCATCGTTCGCGCCAAAAGGATGGCAAAAACGGCGATGGGAAACAGCGCGCCCGCGTAGTGATTTCCGACAATGGGCCGGGCATGGACCGCGCCGCGCTGGCCCGCGCGCTCGACGGTTTGCCGATCCAGCCGACCAGCCCGGACACCCGCGGCCCGGTGCGGCGGCAGGGGCTTGGCCTGCCTCTGGCGCGGCAATTGATCGAAGCGCATGGCGGCAGCCTCGAACTCCTGTCCGAACCGGGGCAGGGCACGGCAGCGATTGTGGAGCTGGACTGATGGAAATTTTGCTGCCCGATCTGGCCGCGATGGAGCGGTGGGGCATGGCGATTGCCGACGCTTTGCGCCCCGGCGATGTGGTGGCGCTGAATGGCGGGCTGGGTGCGGGCAAGACCACGCTGGCCCGCGCGATCATCGCCGGGCTGGGCCATGAGGGCGAGGTGCCTTCGCCCAGTTTCGCGATCATCGAGCCCTATGATGGCCTGCGCTTTCCTTTGGTTCATGCGGATTTCTACCGCCTTGCCGATCCTTCGGAAGCTGAGGAACTGGGGCTGGACGAGTATCGCGAGGGCGGGGTGCTGCTTGCCGAATGGCCGCAGATGGCGGGCGGTTTCGCCCATGAGCCGGGATGCCTGTCGATCACGCTCGAAACTGCGGATGAAGGGCGCAGGGCCATTGTCGAACCGGGGGCCGATTGGCTAGGGCGCGTGCCATGCTGAACAACCTGCCCGATGGCCTGACCGAATTTGCCGCCCATGCCGGTTGGGGCGATGCCGCTGTGGAACCTTTGCCCGGCGATGCCTCGTTCCGCCGCTATTTCCGCCTGCGCCGCGCAACGGGCGAGGTCGCGATGCTGATGCACGCCCCGCCGCCGCAGGAGGACCCCGCGCCTTTCCTCGCCGTGGCCGAATGGCTGGGCGATCATGGCCTGCGCGCGCCCGCTATTCTGGCGCAGCAGGCAGAGCAGGGCTGGGTGCTGCTCGAGGATTTCGGGAATGACCGGGTGCGCGACTGGCTGGACGAACGCCCGCAGGACGAGCGCGCGGTCTATGAAGGCGCGCTGGCTCCGCTCGTTGCGCTGACCAAATTGCCGGGCGGGCCGTGGGCGCCGTATGATTGGGCGGTTTACCGGCGCGAGGTTCGGCTGCTGACCGAATGGTATGCCCCCGCGATGGGGCTGAGCGTCGATGAGGCTGGCTATGATGCCGCGTGGGAGGAGGCACTCGCCCCGATGATTGCGCGCCAGAATGCCTATAACGCTACGGGCGGGGTCACGGTCCTGCGCGATTATCATGCGGAAAATATTATGCTGTTGCCCGGCGGATTGGCGGATCAGGGCCTGCTCGATTTTCAGGACGCGCTGGTCGGCCATCCCGCCTATGATCTGGTCAGCCTGCTGCAGGACGCCCGCCGCGATGTCTCGCCCGAAATCGAGGCCGCAATGATCGAGCATTACCTTGCCGCCACCGGCTTTGACCGCGACACCTTCCTTGCCGATTACGCTCTGCTTGGCGCGCAGCGCAACGCCAAGATCGTCGGCATTTTCGTGCGCCTGTGCCGCCGCGATGGCAAGGCGCGCTATCTCGACATGATCCCGCGCGTCTGGGCGGCGATGGAGCGCGATTTGGCCCATCCGGCTCTGGCCCCGGTGGCGCGCTGGTTTGCAGACAATATCCCGGCCGAAATCCGCGCGGCCCATGGCGGAAGGATTGCAGCATGAAACCTCTGGTCTCCGACACCGCGATGGTGCTCTCCGCCGGCCTTGGCAAGCGCATGCGCCCGCTGACCGCCACGCGCCCCAAGCCGATGGTGCCGGTGGCCGGGCGCCCGCTCATCGACCATGCGCTCGACAAGCTGGTCGATGCGGGCGTGGCGAAGGCCGTGGTCAATGTCCATTACATGGCCGATTATCTGCTGGCCCATATGGGTAAGTGGCAAAAGCCGGTCGTGACCATTTCGGACGAACGAGCCATGCTGCTGGAAACCGGCGGCGGGATGGTCAAGGCGTATCAGGATGGCCTGCTGCCCGATCCCTTCTTTGCGCTCAATTCCGACAATGTCTGGCTCGATGGGCCGGTCGATGTGTTTCACGACCTGTCCTCGGCATGGGACGCGGAACGCATGGACGCGCTGCTGCTGATGGTGCGCCATTCGGACGCCAGCAATTATCGCGGCATGGGTGATTTTTCGCTCGATCCGCTGGGGCGGGTGTCGCGCCGCGCCTCGCGCAAGGTCGCGCCTTTCATCTTCACCGGCATTCAGATCGTTTCTCACCGCCTGCTCCGCGATGCGCCGCAGGGGGCGTTTTCCACCAATATCCTGTGGGACCGCGCGATGGAGGAGGGGCGCCTTTATGGTCTGGTCCATACCGGCAAGTGGTTTGAGGTGGGCACGCCGCAATCCATCGCCCCGACCGAGGAAGCGCTGAACCGTGTCTGACCGGGTCGCGGCCCGGATACCAAAGGTTTATTCGATCCCCGCCCATCGCGGTTTTGCCGATGCCCTGGTGGCGGGGCTGATCCCGCGCTATGCCGATCCCGATCTGGGGCTGGCGCGGCTGACGCTGCTGCTGCCCAATCAACGCGCCGCGCGCAATCTGACCGAGGCCTTTGTGCGCGCCGGGACCGATGGGTTTCGCGGCGGGGCGGGTGGCCTGCTGTTGCCGCGCATGGTCATCGTGGGCGATCTTGATCTGGACGAAGCGCTGGGGCCTTTGCTCGACCCCATCGGCGCGTCCGACATTCCCCCCGCCGCCGATCCCACGCGCCGCTGGCTGCGTCTGGCCCAGATTTTGGCGCAGGTCGAAGGGGCCGAGGGCGCGCAAGGCGGGGCGGTGCGCCTGCGCCGCGCGGCCGAGATCGCGCAAAGCATTGACCGTCTGGCCGTCGAAGGCATCGCGCCTGAGGATCTGCTCAAAGATGACGTGCTGGCCATCATTGGCGAGCAGGCCGAGCACTGGCGCCAATCCACCCGCGCCTTTTTGACCGTGCAGGCCCATTGGCGCGCCGAACTGGACGCGCGCGGCGAGGTGGACCCGCCGGTGCGCCGCAACCGCCTGTTCGACCGGGCGGCGCAGGTCTGGCGCGACAATCCGCCGCCCCATGCCGTGGTGGCCGCCGGCATCACCAGCGCTTCGCCCTGGTTGGCGCGGTTTTTGCGGGTGGTGGCCGAACTGCCGGGCGGGGCGGTGGTGCTGCCCGATCTCGATCTCGCGCTGGATGATAAGGTGTGGGAGGAATTGGGCCATGCGGGCGTCGGGCCGGAATTGGGCGATGCGCCGTTTGGGCGCGAGGATGCGCTGACCCATCCGCAATATCATCTGAAACTGCTGCTCAACCGCATGGGCGTGGCGCGGGGTGAATTGGAACTGTGGCATCGCGCCGGACCTTCAGCGGCGCCGCCAGAGCGCAGCAAGGCGATCTCGAACCTGTTCCTGCCCGCCAAGGCTTCGGCGCGCTGGGTCGATCTGGCCGAGCGGCAGAGGCGGCTTGCGGCTGTGCGCCTGATGCAGAGCGAGCATCCGGGCGAGGAAGCCCAAGCCATCGCCATCCTGATGCGCGAGGCGCTGGAAACGCCGGAAAAGCGCGTGGCGCTGGTCACGCCCGATCGCGGATTGGCGAGCCGGGTGGTGGCCCATCTGCAACGCTGGGGCATCAAGGCGGATGATACGGCGGGCCGCGCCTTGCCCCAGACGGCGGCGGGACGTCTCCTGCTGTTGCTGGCCGAGGTGGCGGGCGAGGGCGCGCCGCCGGTGCCGCTGATCGCGCTTCTGGGCCATCCGATGGTGGGCGGGACGGAAGGGCGCGCTTTGTGGCTCGACCATGTGCGCGTGCTGGATCTGGCGCTGCGCGGGCCAAGGCCGGACGCGGGGCTGGCGCCTTTGCGCGCGATCATCGAGCGGATCGAGGAGAAACGCGGGCCCGGCCCCCTGACCGCATGGTGGGACGAGGTCGAGGGCATCCTTGGCCCCTTGATGAGCCTGCCCGAGGAAGCGCCTCTGGCCGATCTGCTCGACGCGCTGGTCGTGGCGGGCGAGGCCTTGTGCGGCGAGGAATTATGGGCCGAAGCGCCGGGGCGCTGTCTTTCCAGCTTTGTCGATGGGCTGCGTCTGGCCGCCTCGGCCGAGGGCACGGTGCTTCAGGTCCGCGATCTGGCCTCGGTGCTGCGCCATGCGATGGACAAGGTGGCGGTGCGCCCGCCATGGGGCGGCCATCCGCGTGTGGCGATCTACGGCTTGCTTGAAGCGCGCATGACACGCAGCGATCTGGTCATCTGCGGCGGCCTGACCGAGGGTTCATGGCCGGGCAGCCCTTCGCCCGATCCGCTGTTGCCGCCTGCGGTGCTGCGCCATCTGGGCGTGCCGGGGGCGGAGTTTCGCATTGGTCTGGCCGCGCATGACCTTGCCGGATGCCTTGGCGCGCCGCAGGTGGTGCTCAGTTGGGCGCATCGCGACGAGGGCGGACCGGTGATCCCCAGCCGCTTTGTCCTGCGCGTACAGGCCATGCTGGGCGAGAAACTGGCCAAGGACCATGCCGAGACGCTGGCCGTCACCTATGCCCGCGACATTGACGTGGGGAAATTGGCCCCGCCGCATCCACGCCCCCAGCCCATGCCCAGCGCCGAGCAGCGCAAGGTCGATATCGCCGTCACCGCTCTCGACCGGTTGCGTGCCGATCCCTATCAATTCTATGCCCAAGCCATCCTGCGGTTGAAAGCGCTCGACCCGCTGGACGCCGAACCCAGCGCGGCATGGCGCGGCACGGCGGTCCACGCCATCCTCGACGCATGGCACAAGGATGGTGCGCCGCGCGGGCGTCTGGTCGAAACCGCCAATAATGTGCTGGATGGCATGAGCGCGCACCCGCTCGAACGGAGCCTGTGGCGCCCGCGTCTGCTGGCCGCGCTGGAATGGATCGACCAGGAAGTGGCCGATCTGGCCGCGCAGGGTCGCCGCGTGCTGGCCACCGAAATCCGGGGCGAGATGCGCATCGACGGCATCCGCATCCATGGCCGCGCCGACCGCATCGACCGGATGCCCGACGGCAAGCTGGCCGTGGTCGATTACAAGACCGGCGGCCCGCCCAGCGGCAAGATGGTCGAGGCCGGCTTTGCGCTGCAATTGGGCCTGATCAGCATGATCGCGGCCGATGGCGGGTTCAAGGATGTCGATGGCGTGCCCAATGTCTTTGAATATTGGTCGCTTTCCCGGCGCAAGAAAGACCCCGGATTCGGCTGGCGCGACGAGCCGGTGCTGGAGGGGCGCAAGAAATCAGGCATCCCGCGTGAGGAATTCCTGCACCGGACCGAGGAATATCTGACCGACGCCATCGGCCAATGGCTGCTGGGTCAGGCGCCTTTCACCGCGCGGCTGCGGCCCGATATTCCCAGCTATAATGACTATGACCAATTGATGCGGCTGGATGAATGGATCGGCTGGATCGGGGCCGATGAAGTGCCGGAGGAAGAGGCATGAGCGAGCCTCAGACATTGCACCCGCTGCATGGCAACCAGGCGCTGGCGGTGCTGCCCGATGAAACCGTCTGGCTCTCGGCCAGCGCGGGGACGGGCAAGACGCAGGTGCTCTCCTCGCGCGTGCTGCGCTTGCTGCTCACCGCCCATGTGCGGCCCGAACAGATCCTGTGCCTGACCTTTACCAAGGCGGGCGCGACCGAAATGGCCGAGCGCATCAACAGCAAGCTGGCCGGATGGGTGCGGGCCGAACCGACGCGGCTGGCCGCCGAGCTGGACGCGATCGGCGCCCCTTACACGCCTGATGTACAGGCGCGGGCGCGCACGCTCTTTGCCTCGGTGCTCGATTGCCCCGGCGGGGGGCTGCGGATTGATACGATCCATGCGTTCTCGCAATGGCTGCTGGCGGCCTTCCCGGAGGAAGCGGGGTTGAGCGCGGGCGCGCGGCCGATGGAGGAGCATGAAAAGACCCTGCTGGCGCGGCAGGTGCTGGCCGATCTGTTGCTGGACGCGGAAAAGCGCGGGGATACGGGGCTGTTGAATGCGCTGGCCTCGCTGTCCTTGCGGATGGGCGGGGATGCGGTCGAGGGCTGGCTGATGCGCTGTGCGGGCGCGCGGGGGCTGTGGTTCGGGCCGGGCGCTTGGCAGGTGCCGGTGGCGCCGCGGGTCAAACAGGCGCTGGGCCTGCCCGCTGATGCGTCCATGGCGCAGGTCGTGGCCATGTGCGAGGACGAGGCGTTTGATGTCCGCTCGGTGCGCTGGTTGCTCGATGTGGTCAAGCAATGGACCGACAAGAAGGGCAACATGACCGCCACGGCCGAGAAAAAGGCCAATGCGATCTGCGACTGGCTGGAGGCCGGGGCCGAGCAGCGGTTGGAGCGGCTGGGCGATCTCTATTCGGCGCTGTTCACCAAGGATGGCGTGCCCTCCTATCTCAAAAACCTCGACAATATCGCGCCTGATTATGGCGAATATTGCTATCGGGTGGGGTTGAAGATCGAGGCGGTCAAGGCGCGGCGGGCGCTGATCGCTTTGGCCGCATGGCTGGCTCCGGCGCTGGAACTGGGGCGGGCCTATGCGCTGGCGTGGGAGGAGGCCAAGGCGCGCGAGGGGCTGATCGATTTCGACGATCAGATTGCCCATGCCGCCGATCTTCTGAGCCGGGCCGATATGGCCGACTGGATTCGGTATAAGCTGGACCGCCGATTCGACCATATTCTGGTGGATGAGGCGCAGGACACCAATGCCGAGCAATGGCGGATCATCGAGGCGCTGACCGAGGAGTTTTTCGCAGGCGAGGGCGTCCATGCCGAAGCGGCGCGCACGCTGTTTGTGGTGGGCGATTTCAAACAGGCGATCTTTGGTTTTCAGGGCACCAGCCCGGAAAACTTCGCCGCCGCGCGCGAGAGGGTTAAGACCCGCATGGGCGGCGCGGCCGATAATGCCGATGCGATCCGGGGCGGGCCAAAGGCGCATCGCCTGATGGAACTGGGGCTGGAGCGATCCTTCCGCACCGCCGCGCCGGTGCTGGAATTTGTCGACCGGGCGATTGCCCATCTGGGCGCCCCTGCCTTTGGCCTCGACACCGCGCCAGAGCCGCATCAGGGCGAGGCGCGGCCCGGATTGGTGACGCTGTGGCGCCCCGTGGGCGGGGCCAATGGCGGCGGCGATGAGGATGACGACAGCGAGGATAGTTGGCTCTCGCGCCCGGAGCGCGAGATGGCCGACCGCATCGCGCGGCAGGTCAAGCACTGGCTGTTTTCGCCCGATGGTTTCCCGCTGATCAAGGGGCGCAAGGTGGCGCGCCGGGCCGGGGCGGGCGATATCATGGTGCTGGTGCGCAAGCGGCGCGAGCTGGCCGGGCTGATCGTGGCGCGGCTCCATGCGGCGGGCGTGCCGGTGGCGGGGGTAGACCGGTTGCGGCTGGGTGCGCCGCTGGCGGTCAAGGATCTGGTGGCGGCTTTGCGCTTTGCCGCCCAGCCTTTGGATGATCTCAATCTGGCCGCGTTGCTGGTCTCGCCCTTGTTCGGCTGGTCGCAGGATCAATTGCTTGAACATGGCTGGCGCGAGGGGCGCCTGTGGCCGCATCTGCGGCGTAGCGATGCGGCATTGGCCCGCGATGTGGTGGCGCAATTGAACGAATTGCTGGCGCGGGCGGATTTCGAGCCGGTGCCGGTGCTGATCCACTGGTTGCTGGTGGGGCCGTGGCGCGCGCGTGAAAAGCTGGTGGCGCGGCTGGGGCGCGAGGCGAACGATCCGCTCGATGAACTGATCAACGCCGCCCACGCCTATTCGGCCACGGCCACGCCCAGCCTTGTCGGGTTCCTCGCATGGTTTGACGCGGGCGATGGCGAATTGAAGCGCGAGGCGGGCAAATCGGACGGACTGGTGCGGGTGATGACCGTGCATGGCTCCAAGGGTTTGCAGGCGCCGATCGTCATTCTGGCCGACGCGACCGGCGATCCCTCCAAAAGCAAGGGCTCGCCGCTTTCTGTTGCCGACCCCAGCTCGGCGATCACCGGGGACGAACGCAGCGTACCTCTGCCCAATCTGGGCAAGGACGAGCGGCAGGGACCGATTGCCGAGGCCGCCGCCCGCGCGCTGAAAGCCGAGGGCGAGGAACATTGGCGGCTGCTCTATGTCGCCATGACGCGGGCCGAGGAGGCCTTGTTCATCGGCGGCGCTCTGGCCGCGAATGAAAAGGAACCGGCCAAGGGCAGTTGGTACGCCCGCCTTGCCGAAACTTTTGCGCCCGAGGATTGGGTGGCCGATCCGCTGTGGGGCGCGGAGGCGCGGTTTGGCGCGCTGGCGCAGGCGCCGCAATGGCAGGCCGAGACGATGGAACTGGGCATGGAGGCGGGCAAGCCGGGCTGGCTGACCCGCGCCGCGCCCGAGGAAGCGCGGCCGCCGCGCCCGCTCGCGCCCTCGGCGCTGGGTGAGGATACGGCCGCCGATCCGCCGACGGCTTTGGGGCCTGCGCGTGCGGCAGCGGCGCGGCGCGGCACGCTGATCCATGCTTTGCTCGAACGCCTGCCCGGCGCGGCCGATCCGATGGGGGCGGCGCTGACATGGCTGGCACGGCAAGCGCGCGATATGGACGAGGCGGCGCATCGCGAGATGGCGCAGGCCGCCATCGACGTGCTGGCCAACCCGGAATGGGCGGACCTGTTCGGGCCGGATGCTCTGGCCGAAGTGCCTATTGCCGCCACGGTCGGGCCGCAGGTGGTGGCCGGGACCATCGACCGCTTGCTGATTATGCCAGATCTTATCCGCCTGATTGACTTCAAGACCGCGCGCCGCCCGGCCACCCATGCCGCGCAGGTTTCCGTCGCGATCCTGCGCCAGATGGCGGCCTATGTTGCCGCGCTGGAGGTTGCCTATCCGGGGCGGCGGGTCGAGGCGGCGCTGCTCTATACCACCGGGCCGCATCTCATCGCCTTGTCCGAAAGCCTGCTGGCCCCGCACAAGGCCAGCTTAAGGCCCGCGCAGGAAAGCTTGACGGTCTAGGGTGGTTGCGCCCGCCCCATCATCGACTATCTTAGACACAACATTTCAGGAGATTTCAGGCCATGGCCACGATCAAGGTTACCGACGCAAGCTTTTCCACCGACGTGCTGGCTTCTGACAAGCCGGTTGTGGTCGATTTCTGGGCCGACTGGTGCGGTCCTTGCAAGATGATCGGCCCGGCTCTGGAAGAGCTGAGCGAAGAACTGGGCGAGGAAGTGACCATCGCCAAGGTGGACATCATGGAAAACACCGAAACCGCCAGCCAGTTCGGCGTCCAGTCGATCCCGCTGCTGCTGGTGTTCAAGGATGGCAAGCCGGTTGCGCAAAAGCTGGGCGCGGCGCCCAAGAGCCAGCTCAAGGCCTGGATTCAGGGCGCGCTCTGATCGTTTCGATGTGGGGCAGAGCGCAGGCAAGCGTTTTGCCCCACATAAATCAGAAACGGACCCCGACGCCGGTCACAACCTGATTGCGGGTAAAGCCCGAGCTGTAATTGGTATAGCGATATTCGGCCAACACATAGGCCGGTCCAAAGATCGTCTGTTGAATTCCGGCGCCTGCGCGAATGCCGCTCAGATTGACGTTGTCGCTAAAGATCATCGACAGGCCATGGCCGTAATAGCCCGCCTCGCTGGCGAAATTGCCGTTGGCATAACCCAGTTTGCCATAGATCCTCGTTGAAGGCAGGATCTTGAGGCTGACCCGGCCGCCGACATAAAGATCGCGCCCGATCCGCAAATATGACGAGCCGAAATTGTGGCGCCCCGTACTGCCGTTGATTTCGGCATCCGCCCCGATCGACAGGATCGACGCCACGGGCAGATCATAGCCAATTGCGCCGCCATAGACCGTACCATTGACCTTGCTGGAGCCGAACGCATTGACGACCGGGGAAGTTGTCGATTGCGCCACGCTGTCCCAGCCAACAACCGCTTCTGCGCGCAGTTTGCCGCCTGCGAATGCCGGGGTTGAGAAAAGACAGATGGAGGAAAGAATTGTACATGTAATAGCGGATGGAAAACGCATCTCCAAAGTCCCCTGTATCATAAAATGAGGTTTCTTACGGAGATATTTCAATATTTTTTCGGAAAAGCAAATTAAATAAGTGGTTGTTATTCTATTTTAAATGAATTTTCGCATGTAGGCGGCCCCTGGGTAAATACAGATCCTGTTCCCATTATCGCGCGAACCATACGATCAGCGCCATCTGAACCAGCGCGATCAGCCACAGATAGGCCGAAAACGGCTGCTTGCGCGTTTTGTGGCGAAACATCTGCCGGGCGACCAGCGCGCCGGGCGTACCGCCGATGGCGGCCATCATCAACAGGCTGGATTCCGGGACGCGGCGATGCCCTTCGCGGGCATAGCGCTTGTCCTGCCAGAACAGATGGGCGGTGCGGGCATTGACCAGCAGCAGGGCGAGGGGGACGTAGCCGGAGATCAAATCGCCGCCATCCGCGCGGCCAGTTCGTCCCACAGGGCGGGGCTGGATGCGCCGATCAGGCCGCGCCGGTCTTCGTCCACGCGATAGGGCGTGCCGTCAAACCGCGCCGCCTTGCCGCCCGCCTCGTTCAGGAACAGCACGCCCGCCGCATGATCCCACGCCAGCGTGCGTTCAAACAGCGAGACATCGTTCACCCCCGTTGCCAGACGCGGATATTGCTCGGCGGCGCAGCGGGGGATGTCGACCAACTGGTAATGCGGGGCGATGTGATCCATCAGCGCGGCGCGGCGCGCAGGGTCGGCAAAGACCACCGAGATCGCCGCAATCGCCGGGTTCTGTCCGGTGGGCCGCGCGGTCAGGAGCTCACCGTTGAGATAGGCCCCTTCGCCGATCCGCGCATGACAAAACCGGCCCGAAAGCACGTCATAGATCCAGCCGCCGATCGTCTCGCCCCCCTGCGCCAGCGCGACAAGGATGCCGAAAGGCGCGCGGCCATGGGCGAAATTGTTGGTGCCGTCCAGCGGGTCGATGATCCAGCACAGGTCCGAGCCTAGACGCGCCATGATCGAGGGATCGGCAAAGGCCGCCTCCTCGCCCACAATCGCCGCCTCGGGCAGGATGCGCGCCAGACCCTCGGCCAGAATCGCCTCGCTCTCCTTGTCGGCAATCGTCACCAGATCGTCGGCGGCTTTCTCGATGATGTCGGCGGCGGCCAGATGCTGATAACGCGGACGGATGGCGCGCGCGGCGGCGTCCGCCATCACATCATGGACGGCTTCGCTCAAAGTATCGGTCATGGATCGCGCCTTTCAGGTGAGGGGGATGGCGACATATTGGAAGCCGGGGCGGGCGCTGACCGCGTCAAACCAGCGGCGGATATGGGGCACATCTTCGCGCGCAAAGCCCAGCTTGAACCAGGTGTAAGTATAGGCGCCCATCGGAATATCGGCGATGCCGAAAGCCTCGCCGGTGAGGAAGGGCTGCTTGGCCAGCGCATCGTCCATAATCCGCATCAGCTTGTTGGTTTCGGCAATGGTGCGCTCGATCTTGGCCGCATCTCGGTCCGCCTCGGCCACGCGCACCATTTGCAGGAAACCGTCGCGCTGGGCATCGGCAAAGGTGAATTGCCAGTCCATCCACTTGTCCGCCAAAGCCCGCGCGCGCAGGCCCTCTGGCCACAGATGCGGCGCATAGGCATCGGCCAGATAGCGCAGGATGGCGTTCGATTCCCACAACGAGAAATCATCCTCGACCAACGTGGGCACCAGCCGGTTTGGGTTCATGGCCAGATATTCAGGGCTATAACCGAACGAGCCGCCGATATCATGGCGCACCCATTCCTGGCCCGTTTCCACCGCCGCCCAGACGACCTTTTTGACATTATGCGAGTTCAATCGACCCCAGATGGTGAGCATGGGCGTCAGCTCCGGTAATCGGCGTTGATGCTGATATAGCCATGTGTCAGGTCGCAGGTCCAAACGGTGGCGCGCCCTTCGCCAAGGCCGATATCGACCTCGATGCTGATCTCCTGACCTTTCAGATGGGCGGCCACCGGGGCCTCATCATAATCGGGCAGGGGCTGGCCGTCCTTGGCCTGCCACACGCCGCCAAAGCCGATGGAGAGCTGGTCGCGGTCGGCCGGTTCGCCCGCCTTGCCCACGGCCATGACGATGCGGCCCCAATTGGCGTCCTCGCCCGCAATGGCGGTTTTGACCAAGGGCGAATTGGCGATGGCCATGCCGATCCGCCGCGCCGATTCGTCCGACACCGCGCCGGTGACGGAAACGGCGATGAATTTCTGCGCGCCCTCGCCATCTTTCACCACCAGATGCGCCAATTGGCGGCACACATCCGTCAGTGCGGCGGCAAAGGCATCGGCGCCCTCGCAGCCTTCGCAATTGATGATCGTGTTGCCCGCGCGGCCCGTGGCAAAGGCCAGCACCGTGTCGCTGGTCGAGGTGTCACTGTCCACCGTGATGCAGTTGAAGGTTTCGTTGGCCGCTTTGGTCAGCAGTTCCTGCAAATAGGCCGGGTTGATCGCCGCATCGGTGAAAATATAGCCCAGCATCGTGGCCATATCGGGCGCAATCATGCCGGACCCCTTGATGATCGCGCTGAATGTCACCGTCTTGCCGCCGATGATCGCCGTGGCGGTCGCGCCCTTGGCAAAGGTGTCGGTGGTGCCGATGGTGTTGGCCGCATCCTCCCACGAACAGGGCGCGGCGGTCAGGGCATTGTTGACGCCCTCCTTCGCCTTGTCCTTGGGCAGGGGCACGCCGATCACGCCGGTCGAGGAGACGAATACCTGCTCACGCGCGCAGCCCAGATGGGCGGCAACCTGATCCATGATCTGTTCGACCGCCTCACGCCCGCGATAGCCGGTGAAGGCATTGGAATTGCCCGCGTTCACGATCAACGCCCGCGCGCGGCCCTGCTTCACATTGGCGCGGCCCAGTTCAACCTCGGACGAGCAGCATATGTTGCGGGTGAAGACGCCCGCAATTGCAGTGTTCTCGTCCAGCTCGACATAGGTCAGGTCGCAGCGGTCCCATTCCTTGTATCGCGCGCGGGCCACGCGCGGCGTGGCGCCCGCAATCGCGGGCAGGGCGGGGAAGGGAATGGCGAGCGGAGAGATGGCGTGTGACATGGCCACGCGGGTTAGCGCCTGATGGGCGGTACTTCAACCTTTCCGGCGCCCCGTAATCCAATTGGCGGGAATCCCATGCGCCAGCGGGCTGATCGCCAGCAGCGCGGCCAGCGCCAGCACCGCGACCAGCGTCAGCGGGCGGATCATCGCGGCCTGTGCCCCATGGCGATGCGCCAGCCATGCGCCCCAGATCAGCACCGGCCCATGGATCGCATAGGCCGGATAAGACAATCGCCCCAGCCCGTCGGCGATTTTCAGCGCGCCGCCGCCCAGCACCACATGCGCCGCGCACCACAGCGCCGGAGGAAAGATCACAAACACCGCCAACAGATCGCCCGCAACCACGCCCAGCGGCCACCAGGGCAGGCTGAACAAGGCCAGCGGCAGCGCCAGTCCGCCCGCCCAGGCCAACCCGGCCCCGACCGGCGCGCGGCCCGCCGCAAATTTCCGCCCCAGCCATACGCCCATGCCATAGCCAAAGCCGACCCGCGCAAAGCCGCCCCACCAATTGCGCCCCGTATCGCCCAGCCCCACCGAGCCCCAGACATAGGCGCACCACGCCAGCATCCCCGCGCCGGCCAGCACGAACACCAGCAGCGCCCGATTGCCCAGCCGCGCCAGCACCAGCGCATGGGCCGCATTGGCCAGCAATTCATAGGCCAGCGACCATTGCGGGCCATTGATCGGATATAGGCCGCCGGGCCCCCGCCGCAGCGGCACCAGCAGCAGGCCGCACAGCGTCAGCAGCCACAATTGCCCCGTGGCTCCGATCCAGAGCCGCCATCCTGCCCCGATCAACACGCCCACCGCCAGCACGGGCCACAGCCTCGCCACGCGCCGGACCAGAAAATCGCCGGTGGCCATGCCGCCGCGCATTTTCGGTTCAAACGCCAATGTCAGCACAAAGCCCGAGAGCATGAAAAAGAAATCCACCGCCAGATAGGCGCGGGGAAACAGACCCGGCGCGCCATAGAGCGGGGCTTCATGATGCAGCACCACCCCCAGCGCCGCCACCCCGCGCAGGGCGTCGAGCATGGGCAGGCGGCCGACAGGGGCGGCAGGGCGGGTGGTTTGGGACATGGCGCGCGGGCTTGGCCCAGAATGGGCGCGCAGACAAGCTTAGCCTTGTCCGCGAGGGGCGCGGGATCTAGTTTCCCTCCGGCTTAGGGAGACCGGATGATGCTGGCTTTGGGACTGATTCTTTTGCAACAA
The DNA here is from genome assembly GCF_028736195.1 of Novosphingobium sp. KACC 22771. Taxonomy (GTDB): domain Bacteria; phylum Pseudomonadota; class Alphaproteobacteria; order Sphingomonadales; family Sphingomonadaceae; genus Novosphingobium. The sequence goes on from NZ_CP117881.1 coordinate 1,301,860, forward strand.
GCCGCGGCGGCGTCGCCGGTGATGACCGTGCCGCCCGCACCGCTGATGCCGCCAGTGCAAAACGCGGTGGAAACCCTGCCGCGCGGGCCTCGGCCCAAGGAAGGGCCGGTGGGCTGGATCCACGCCGGCGATTATCCGCCGCTGGCCTTGCGGAACGGCGAATCGGGCGTGGTCGGTTTCACCTTGACCGTGGATGCCAAGGGGGGCGTCACCAATTGCGTGGTGGTGGCCAGCAGCGGGTCGGCGGCGCTCGATCGTACGACCTGCGATCTGCTGCGCGTGCGCGCCCAGTTTCAACCGGCGCTGGACGGCGCGGGAAAGCCCGTGGCGGGCAGCTACACCAACCGCACGCGCTGGATACTGCCTCCGCCTGCGGCGCTGCCCCAGCCCGGAGAGGTGATCTTCCACTATGTGGTCGAAACCGACGGGCGCCAGACCGAATGCCGGCTGGAAAAGGCCACAGGCGCGATGGAGGAACGCTTCAAACAGTTGGGCTCGGGATGTCCGGCGGTGCGTTTTCGCGAGCCGTTCAAGGACGCGCAGGGCAATCCGGTGCGCCGCCGTGTGACTTTGCGGCAATCCTTGGTGGTTGAACCGTAAAGCATACGCCCTAGACGCCAGCGATAGTCGTGCCTATATCCTGCGCCATGCTTCGGCTGCTGCTCTCTTTTCTGGCTTTGGTTTCCGGTCTTGCCGCAATGGCCCCGGAAACGGATGCGCGCGCGTTTGCCGCGCGCCCGGCCATTGCGGCCACGATGCAGGGCGCAGGCGCGGCGCGGGTTTCGGCCCATGTCGTGGCCCATGCGCGCGAGGTTACGCGGCCTGCGCAGCCCCGGCTGATCGAGGCGGCGCGCGCGCCATTGGCGGTGGCTTATGCCGCGCCTTCGGTTCGGCTGCGCGTGGATCGCGCCCGCGAATAAGGCGCTTTTTCCGCTGTAATCAAATCCTTTTCCATGGGCGCGCGCCGCATGTGACGGCGCCCCCGTGCCCCTATCTGTCTTCAGGAATTTCCCCATGTTTGCCAAGCTTGCCAAGTCGATCTTCGGCTCGTCGAATGATCGTTATGTGAAATCGCTCGACAAGATTGTGCGCCAGATCGGCGCCTATGAAACGCAATTGGCCGAAATGAGCGATGAGGAATTGCGCGGCATGACCGCCAAGTTTCGCGAGGAAATCGCGGGCGGGCGCAGCCTTGACGACATCCTGCCCGAAGCCTTTGCCGTGGTGCGCGAAGCATCCAAGCGCTGCATGGGGATGCGCCATTTCGATGTGCAGATGATCGGCGGCATCGTGCTGCACCGGGGCGAAATTGCCGAAATGCGCACCGGCGAGGGCAAGACGCTGGTGGCCACGCTGGCGGTTTATCTCAACGCGCTGGAAGGCAAGGGCGTCCATGTCGTCACGGTCAATGACTATCTGGCCCGGCGCGATGCCGAAACGATGGGCGTGCTGTATAACTTCCTCGGCCTGAGCGTGGGCGTGATCGTGCCCAACCTCAATGAATATGAGCGGCGCGAGGCCTATAATTGCGACATCACCTATGCCACCAACAATGAGCTGGGTTTTGACTATCTGCGCGACAATATGAAACATGACCGCGATCAGATGGTCCACCGTCCGTTCAATTACGCGATCGTGGACGAAGTCGACTCGATCCTGATCGACGAGGCGCGCACGCCTCTCATCATTTCCGGGCCTACCGACGACAAGAGCGACCTTTACGTCTCGGTGGATGCGGTGGTGCGTCAGTTGATTACCGATGACAGCACGTTTGAGGCCGATGAAAAGTCCAAGAATGTCACGCTGACCGAGGATGGCGTGGAAAAGGCCGAGCGTCTGCTTGAAGGCGCGGGTCTGCTCGAAGGCAGCAACCTTTACGCCATTGAAAACACGCAGGTCGTCCATCACCTCGATCAGGCGATGAAGGCCAATGTCATGTTCAAGCGCGACATTGATTACATCGTCAAGGACGGCAAGGTCGTCATCATCGACGAATTTACCGGGCGCATGATGGATGGCCGCCGCTGGTCCAACGGTCTGCATCAGGCGGTCGAGGCCAAGGAAGGCGTCAAGATCGAGCCGGAAAACCAGACGATGGCCTCGATCACCTTCCAGAACTATTTCCGCATGTATCCCAAGCTTTGCGGCATGACCGGCACGGCGGCGACCGAAGCGGCCGAATTCTTCGACATCTACAAGATGAACGTGGTGACCATTCCCACCAACGTTCCGGTGCAGCGCATCGACGAGGAAGACGAGTTCTACAAGAACACGCTCGATAAATTCGCCGCGATTGCCAAGCTGATCCGCGAAAAGAACGAGATCGGGCAGCCGGTGCTGGTGGGTACGGTTTCGATTGAAAAGTCCGAATTGCTCAGCGAATTCCTGACCAAGGAAGGGGTGAAGCACAATGTGCTCAACGCCCGTTTCCACGAGATGGAAGCCCATATCGTCGCGCAGGCGGGGCGCCTTGGCGCGGTCACCATCGCCACCAACATGGCCGGGCGCGGGACGGACATCAAGCTGGGCGGCAATCTGGAATTCCGCATCGAGGATGAATTGCGCGACATGCCCGAGGGGCCGGAGCGCGACGCCATCATCGCCGGTTTCAAGGCCGAGATCGACGCCGAGAAGGAAAAGGTGCTGGCTGCGGGTGGCCTGTGCGTGATCGGCACCGAGCGCCACGAAAGCCGCCGCATCGACAACCAGCTACGCGGCCGTTCGGGCCGTCAGGGCGACCCCGGCCTGTCCAAGTTCTACCTCTGCCTTGAGGACGATCTGCTGCGCATCTTTGGCCCGGATACGATGTTCTCCAAGCTGATGAACAGCAATCTGGCCGATGGCGAGGCGATCGGCTCGCGCTGGCTGTCCAAGGCCATTGAGACGGCGCAGAAGAAGGTGGAGGCGCGCAATTATGACGTGCGCAAGCAGGTCGTCGAATATGATGACGTGATGAACGACCAGCGCAAGGTCATCTATGAGCAGCGCGCCGACATCATGGATGCCGATGCCATGGATGAGGTCGTCCATGACATGCGCCATGACACGGTCAACGCACTGGTCGGCACGGCCTGCCCTCCGGGGTCCTATCCCGAAGTGTGGGATATTGAGGGCCTGACCAATGCCGCGCGCTTTACGCTGGGCATTGAGGCGCCGATTGCCGATTGGGTGGCGACGCAGGACGGGATCGAGCCGGAGGTGATCGAGGAGCGTCTGGCCGAAATGGCCGACGCGCATATGGCCGACAAGATCAGCCGCAACGATCCCGAAATCTGGCGTCAGGTGGAAAAGAGCGTGCTGCTCGAGCGACTCGACCACCACTGGAAGGAGCATCTGGCCACGCTGGACGCCCTGCGCCAGGTGGTGTTCCTGCGCGCCTATGCGCAAAAGACGCCGATCAATGAATATAAGCAGGAGGCTTTCGGCCTGTTCGAACGGATGATCGAGCAGATCCGCGAGGACGTCACCCGCATCCTCTCGACCGCCGAACTGCAATTCTCGCAGCCCGAACCGGCGGCTCTGCCCGAACTGCCCGATTTCCTGACCACGCATATTGATCCCTTCACCGGGCAGAATGATGCGGTTCCCGCGGCGCTGCCCGCCTTTGATCCGTCACAGATCGATCCGGCCTATTCGCGCAATGCGCCTTGCCCCTGCGGGTCTGGCCAGAAATACAAGCATTGTCATGGGGCTGTGGTCTGAAACAGCAGGGCGGGCGCGATGCGTCCGCCCGGTTTCGGCCGTGAATGAGCATCGATATGCAAAGGACTGCATGCTTTGCAATTAACCAATTTGCAGGATTTAAAGTCAGGTAAATCGCGATTTTTCGTACTTATTGGCGATTACTGACGGCCTGTTCATAACCGCTTTACCAATTCCTGCAATGTATGGAATGCAGCCAGAGGGCAGAGGGGGTGTTCTTTCCTCTCGCTCATAACTATTGCAGGTGGATCAATCCGTGAATCATGACGCCTTCCGTCCCGAAATGACCGCGCGCACCGCGCCTGAGGTCGGGCAGGCGTCGGGTGCGGAACTGCGCGGCGCGCCGCGTTTCACGCTGCTGGTGCGCTCGGCCAAGCTGATTATCGATGGGCGCGAATATCTTTGCGTGCTGCGCGATGCTTCGGCCACGGGGTGCAAGGTCCGCCTGTTTCACCCGCTGCCCTCTTTCAGTACGCTGGCGCTCGAAACATCGAGCGGCGAGCGTTTTGCCATGGAATTGATGTGGAACCGCGATGACCATGCCGGTTTCCGCTTTTTCGACATGATCAATGTCCAGCGCCTGCTGGATGACAAATGCGGCCTTTATGCCAAGCGGCAGATCCGGCTCAAGACCGATGCCGAAGCCACCGTCTTTGCCAATGGCCAGCAGATCCGCGCGATGCTGCGCGATATTTCCCAGCAGGGCGCCTGCATCGAATGCCCCGAGCGTTTGATGCTGCGCCAGCCGGTTCGGATCGAAACGCTCGGTTTTCCGCCGATTTACGCCAAGGTGGTCTGGCGTCAGCAGCCGCGCCATGGGCTGGTGTTTGACCGGGGCTTCCTGATGGAGGAACTGGCGCAGAATATGGCCAAGATGCATGATATGGGCGGCGCTGTGCCGCCGGGCCGATACCGCGCCGCCTACTGAAGGCGCCTTGCTCAGGCCATCCCGCGCAGCGCCCGTTTCGGTCGCTTGCCGCCCTTGTGATGGCGATGGTCGCGCAGGATCAGCATCGTCCCTTCCTCGCCTATCGCATAATCCTTGCAGGTCTGCTCGATCAAGGCATCCACTTCCTCTTCGCTCGCCTCCGGGCTGATGGGAATGCGCGCGATGGTCATGCCCTCGGCCGGATCATCGATCGAGAGAAAGAAACTGGCCGCATCGCCCAGCGCATCGACATTGAACCCGCCGTTGATATGCCATGTTGCGCCATCGACGCTGAAGATCGGGCGGTGGCAATGGGTGCATTGGGCATAGAATGCCCCGTCAATGCGGTCCTTTGCCTTGTGATCGGGCGAATGTCGGCGGGTAAACCAGCATTGGGTAAGCGCGAGTGTGGACATGACGAGGCCCTGGGCAAAGAGGGACGGGATCGTCATTCTATGCCCAATGGCTGATATTGTGGTTATTTGGGATTAAGCAGTCTGCACAGGGCAAACCCCTGCTTCATTGACGATTACGGGCCTTCCTGGCGCTGCTCGGCCCTTTCGACGTCGCTGGTGACGCCCATCAGGCGGCGTCTAACGCGCACATAGTCGCCCGCCATGCTCGGGGGCAATCCTGTGCGGATCTGCCGGTCTGCGCTGCCCGAAGAGCCGCTCTGGACATTCATGTCGATCAACTGCTCGCTTGAATGCAGCCGGGTGCATTGTGCCTGCGGTGCATCCTCCTGCGGACATCCAAACGCTTCGGTCCACATGTTCACCGTGACGATGGCCGAATCGGTGCCGTTATAGACCGTCAGCGGCAGATCCAGCACCAGTTCGCCCCCTGTGATCGTGCCCTTGGTCCCCTCGGTTTCCACCTTTACGCCGCCGTCGACGAAATGGCGCGCCGCCTCCTTCATGCGCCATGCCTCGCCGCCGCCCGCCAGCAGCAACAGCACCAGCAGCAGATGAACCGGCCGCCATTGCAGCAGATGGCGTGTATCGCGCGAGGGGAGGGATTGGGTCGGCATGGCGCTTCCTGACAGGGGTCTGGAGGCATCCTATGCTTCACGCCCTGTTAAACAGGTGCTGCAAGATGGGGTGAATGCAAATTAAGCGTGTTTGGCCCTAGGGGCGCAAAGGTCCGCCTGGCGGCTGGCGATGAGCTTTGGAAAGGGTGGCTCCCTGAGTAGGATTCGAACCTACGGCCGCTCGATTAACAGTCGAGAGCTCTACCGCTGAGCTATCAGGGAACAGGCCGGCGATGCCGGGCGGTGATGTATCTATCGCCAGAGGCCGCTTGGCCCAAGGTGATGAAATGGCTCCCTGAGTAGGATTCGAACCTACGGCCGCTCGATTAACAGTCGAGAGCTCTACCGCTGAGCTATCAGGGAACAGTCCGGCGAACCGGGCAGGTGCGCGCCAATACCATCTTGTCCGACTTTGACAAGCCCGCATTGGCGCGGAACCGAATTTTTTTGCCTATCATGTGGAAAAGTCGGTGGATTTAATCTGTTCCAAGTGAGTGCGCTTCAGGCATCCGCCTGAAGCTTGGCGGCACCGGCCCTCTCCCCCTGCCCTGCCACCCATATATGGTACCCTGTAGGGTGGCAGGGCAGGGGGAGAGGGCCGGTGCCGCTGGAAATTCGTCTATTTCGGTGAATTTCCAAGCAAAACTCTTACACCTGAAACTGCTCGGCAAAGATTCGTTCGTCCAGACTCGAATGGCGGTCGAACAGCAGTGTAAGCATGTGATCGCGATGCGCGGCCACGCGAACATGGGCAATATCGCGCACTTCCTTCTGGTCGGCCACCGCCGCCACGGGGCGCTTGTCGGGCTCCAGCACGCGGAATTCGACTGTGGCATTGTCCTTGATGATCGCGCCTTTCCACCGGCGCGGGCGGAACGGGCTGATCGGGGTCAGTGCCAGAATGCCGCTGCCCATCGGCAGGATCGGGCCATTGGCCGACAGGTTATAGGCGGTCGATCCGGCGGGCGTGGCCACCAGAATGCCGTCGCAGGCCAGTTCGGCCAAACGCACCTTGCCGTTGACCGAAATCTCGATCTTGGCCGTCTGGCGCGTTTCGCGCAGCAGCGAGACCTCGTTGATCGCATAGAAATGCTGTGTCTCGCCCGCCCATGTGGTGCAGGTCATCTCCAGCGGCGCCACCGCCAGCTTGCTCGCCTTGGCCACGCGCGTGGCGATGGGCTTGGTCGATTTGGGCTTGTTCATCATAAAGCCCACGGTGCCGTGATTGAGCCCATAGGCCGGGATCACGCGCCCCGCATCCAGCATCCGGTGCAGCACTGTCAGCATGAACCCGTCGCCGCCCAGCACCACCACCACATCGGCTTCTTGGAGCGGCACCCACGGGTGTTCGTCCGCCATCACTTCGGCCGCCGCCATCGCCTTGGGCGTGTCCGATACCACCAGCGCCAGACGCAATTCTTCTGTCATTGCCGAAATTTCCGCTTTGCAAAATGGCTGTAAATAGGATTGCCGGGCTGATGGCTGGCCCATGTCGGCCTCATAGGCGCGGTTTTGCCCAATTGCCAGCGCGGCCTTTGGAACAAGGGCCAATCAAGTGAAGGTTTTGGCAAGAGCTTTGCGTCTATGTTAAAGTCCTGTTCGAACAACCAGCGTGAAAGCACCGATGCCCTTTCGTCAAAATTTGCCCGCCGGGATTATACCTGCGGTGATGCAGGACCATGACGATGCGGGCCGTGATCCGCTGACCGGACTTTTGACGCTGGATGCCGCGCGCGACCGGTTGGCCGAATGGGTGGAGCAGGGCAAATCGGGCGCGGAAACGGGCGGCGGCATTCCGCGCGTCCATGCGATGCTGATGGGCATCCGCCGGTTCGAAACGATCAACCTGGCCTATGGCGAGGCGACCGGGGATGCCGCGCTGATCGAGGTGGCCACGCGCATTGCCCGGCTGGCGACGGAAAGCCTGAACGGGCCGTGGTTTGCCGCGCGCGGGCCGGGCGGCACCTTCCTGCTGATCGTGGACGAGGCGTGCAGCCGCGAACGCTGGCACGCCTTTGCCGACCAACTGGCCGACCGCATCGCCCAGCCGATCCAGCGCCGGGTGGGCACGCTGCGCCTCTCGCCGCGCATCGCCCTGTTGCGCGTGCTGGTGGGCGAAAGCGCGGAGAGCGCGATGGACCGGCTGGCGCAGACGCTGGCCGTGGCGCAGCGCGATGTGGCGCGGCGCGTGGTCTGGGTCGATGGCGAGACGAACCGGGCGGGGCGCACGGCGGCGCAATTGGAGGCCGACCTCCTGCACGCCATCGACAAGGGCGAGATCGAGGTCCACTACCAGCCGCAATTCGCGCTGGACGAGGAGGGCAACGAGCACCTCTCGGGCGCCGAGGCGCTGGCGCGGTGGAACCACCCGAAGCTGGGCCGGATCGGGGCGGCGGCGTTGTTTGCGATTGCTGACCGGGCCGATCATCTGGCGCCTCTCTCGCGCCATATTGCCGAAACCGCGCTCAAGGCCGCCTCGGCCTGGCCCACGCATCTGCGGCTCTCGCTCAATGTCACGGCGGCCGATCTGGCCGCGGTCAGCTTCACCTTCGACCTTGGCAAAGCGCTGGGCAAAAGCGGCTTTCCCACCGACCGACTGACGCTGGAGGTGACGGAGCAGGTGCTGGTGGCGGATATGACACTGGCCGAAAGGTCGCTCTCGGATCTGGCGCGGCTGGGGATCAGGATCGCGCTGGATGATTTCGGGGCGGGCTTCTGCAACTTCCATTATCTCAAAACCCTGCCGCTGCATTATCTCAAGCTCGACCGCTCGATGGTGGATGGCATCACCGATGATCCGCGCGATCTGGCCGTGCTGCGCGCAATTGTCGCCATGGCCAAGGCGCTCGACCTTGATGTGGTGGCCGAGGGCATCGAGACCGAGGCCCAGCGCCTGACCGTGGCGCGCGAGGGTTGCGCCTGTTATCAGGGCTTTGTCCGCGCCCAGCCGATGCCCGAGGCGGCCTTTCTCGCGCTGGTGCGCGGCTGATCCTCATCCCCTGAGCTCGCGCGGCCTTATCCCTTCGGCCAAAGACAAATTGCCCCACCGGTTTGATCTGGCTCCACGACTGCCATGCGGGGGCGTGCCACATAGGCTGTCATCAACGCCGCATGGAGGCTGGCGCTGAATAGCTGCCAAGTGGCGAGCGAGCGACCTGCGGTCAGAACGCAGGCCGGGCCCGCCCTGGATGGAGATCAGAAGTGATGACCGTGTTCTCTCGTGTGCTGCTCGCCCCCGCGCTGTTCGCGTTGGCCATTCCCGCCGCCATCGCCGCGCCCCATGCCAGTTCGACCGAAGCGCAGGGCCTGCTCGACCGCGCCGTGGTGGAATTGACCAAGGAAGGCCCCGCCAAGGCCTTTGCCGAATTCAACGACCCCAAGGCGGGCTTTGCCCAAAAAGACCTCTACGTCTTCGTTTTCGACACCAAGGGCGTCTATGAAGCCACCGGCGCCAATCCGTCGCTTGTCGGCACCAGCGCGATCAACCTGACCGACGCCGAGGGCAAGCTGCTGGTTCAGGCCATCATCGCCTCGGTCAAGGATCAGAGCGAGGGCCGCGTTGATTACGTCTGGCTCAACCGCATCGACAATCGCGTCGAGCACAAGGTCTCGCTGGTGCGCCGCGTGGGGGATCACATCGTGGGGGTGGGGTATTATAAGGGGTGAGGTTCGAAGGGGTTTCGTGCCTCCGGCGGGTTAAGGGCGGGGCCCTTAACAATCCCTTTTTTGGGTGGCGCTCCGTTGGCCAAGAAGCGCCCGTCCGCGAAGCGGTTTAACAGCCTGCGGCGCAGCGCCCTTGCATGACGCCGAACCCTTGGTCCAACATGGACAGTAATGGGATTGTTAAGGGCCCGAGGCCCTTAACCCGCCGGAGGCCCTCCTTAAGCCTTCTTCTTCCCCTTGCGCGCCACCGCGCTCAATCCCTTGGTCAACTGGAACAGCCCGTTCAACCGCGCCTTGGGATCGCCCCACGCGCGCTGGACCACCAGCTTGGAATCGGGCCGCAATTTGACCGCTCCGCCGACACGCTCGACATAGGCGAACAGCCCGGCCGGATCGGGGAAATTGTCATTGTGGAACGCGACAAGCGTACCGCGCGGTCCCACGTCGATCTTGGCGATATGGGCCTCGATGGCCTGACGCTTGATCTGGATAAGCTGGATGAGGTTTTCGGTGGCGCTGGGCAGCGGCCCAAACCGGTCGATCATTTCGGCCGAGAGCGCCTCGACCTCGCGCGTGTCCTCGGCGTCGTTGAGGCGGCGATAGAGCGCCATGCGCACCGCCAGATCGGGGACGTAATCCTCCGGGATCATGATCGGCGCGTCCACGGTGATCTGGGGCGAGAGACCCTTGGTGCTCTCGCGCTCCAGCCCATAGTCGCCCGCCTTGGCGGCCAGAATCGCGTCCTCCAGCATCGATTGGTAAAGTTCGAAACCGACCTCGCGGATATGGCCCGATTGTTCGTCGCCCAGCAGGTTGCCTGCGCCGCGAATATCCAGATCATGGCTGGCGAGTTGGAAGCCCGCACCCAGCGAATCGAGATCGCCCAGCACCTTCAGCCGCTTCTCCGCCGTTTCGTTCAGCGCCCGGCCCGCAGGCGTGGTGAGATAAGCATAGGCCCGCAGTTTGGAGCGCCCCACGCGCCCGCGCAACTGATAGAGCTGGGCCAGACCAAAGCGGTCGGCGCGGTGGATAATGATCGTGTTGGCCGATGGGATGTCGATCCCGCTTTCCACAATCGTGGTCGAAACCAGCACGTCATAGCGCCGCTCGTAAAAGGCGCTCATCCGCTCCTCCACCTCGCTGGCGCTCATCTGGCCATGGGCGGCGATATATTTGACCTCGGGCACGGCGGCGTGAAGCCAATCCTCGATCTCGGCCATATCGGAAATGCGCGGCACGACGATAAAGCTCTGCCCGCCGCGATGATGTTCGCGCAGCAGCGCCTCGCGCATCACCACCTCGTCCCATTCCATCACATAGGTGCGCACGGCAAGGCGATCGACCGGGGGCGTCTGGATGGTCGAAAGCTCGCGCAGGCCCGACATGGCCATCTGCAACGTGCGCGGGATGGGCGTGGCGGTCAGCGTCAGCATATGCACGTCTGCGCGCAATTGCTTCAACCGCTCCTTGTGGTTGACGCCAAAGCGCTGCTCTTCATCAACGATAACCAGACCCAGATTCTTGAACTTCACATTCTTAGCCAAGAGCGCATGGGTGCCCACGACAATATCGACCGTGCCATCCTCAAGACCGGCCCGCGTCAGGCTCGCTTCCTTGTCCGGCACAAGGCGCGAGAGACGGCCCACATTGAGCGGGAAACCGGCGAAACGCTCGGTAAAGCCCTTGTGGTGCTGGCGCGCGAGCAGCGTGGTGGGCGCGACCACGGCCACCTGCTGCCCCGCCATGGCGGCAACGAAAGCCGCCCGCAGCGCCACCTCGGTCTTGCCAAAGCCGACATCGCCGCAGACGAGGCGGTCCATCGGGCGACCGGAGGCCAGATCCTCGATGACATCGCTGATCGCCGCTTCCTGATCCTCGGTTTCGGCCCAAGGGAAGCGGTCGCAGAAGGGATCATAGCTGGCCGGATCGACCAGCAGCGCCGGGGCGGTTCTCAGGGCACGCAGGGCGGCAGTTTTCAGCAGTTCATGCGCGATTTCGCGGATGCGCTCGCGCAGTTTCGCGCGCCGCTTCTGCCATCCTTCGCCGCCCAGCTTGTCGAGCGCAACGCCTTCGGACTCGGAGCCAAAGCGCGAGAGGACATCGAGATTTTCCACCGGCACATAGAGCTTGTCGCCCCCGGCATAGGTGAGCATCACGCAATCATGCGCCGACCCGCCGACCGGGATCGACTGGAGGCCCTCATAGCGCCCGATGCCATGCTCCATATGCACGACCAGATCGCCCGGCGTCAGCGCAGCCAGTTCGGCCAAGAAGGCGTCGGCGGATTTCTTCTTCTTTTTGCGGCGCACCAGACGGTCGCCCAGCAGATCCTGCTCGGTAACCAGTTCGATGTCGGCATTGGCAAAGCCGGTGTCGAGCGGCATCACGATGGCCGCCACGCGCCCGGTTCCGGCAATGCCCAGCGCCTCCTGCCAATTGTCGGCCATCGTCGGGCCGGGGGACTGCGCCTCGGCAAGGATGCTGGTGATGCGCGCCCGGCTGCCGGTGGAATAGGCGGCCAAGATCGCGCGGCGGCCGGAGCGGGCGGCGGTCAGCAGGTGCTTGGCGGCGGCCTCATAGGCATTGTCTCCCCGCGCGCGTTCGGGCGCAAAATCGCGGGCATTGCCAAAGGCGAAATCGACCGTGGCCGCGCCATCGGGCTGGGGGAAAGGCTCGGCCCGGTGGGCGGGCCATGCCGCCAGATGCTGTGTCAGTTCATCCTGCGTCAGATAGAGCAAGGCCGGTTCGAGCGGGCGATAGGCGCCCGGCGCCTTGCCGGACGTGTCCTTGCGCGCCGCATAATAGTCGGCAATGTCGGTCAGACGCTCCTCGGCCGCATGGGCCGCCGAGGCTTCGACCACCAGCAGATCATCGCCCGCCAGATGGTCGAAAATCGTGACCAGCCGGTCCTCCAGCAACGGCAGCCAATGCTCCATCCCTGCCAGACGCCGCCCATCGGTGATCGCCTGATACATCGGATCGGAGGTGGCCGTCGCCCCGAACATCTCGCGATAGCGAGTGCGGAAGCGTTTGACGGTGGCATCCTCCAGCATCGCCTCGCTGGCGGGCAGCAGCAGGTGTTGATCAATCGTGCCCACGGTGCGCTGGGTATTGGGATCGAACAGGCGCAGCGTTTCGATTTCATCGCCAAAGAAATCGAGGCGCAACCCGTGTTCCAGCCCCGAGGGGAAAATGTCGAAGATCGAACCGCGCACCGCATATTCGCCCGCATCCGCCACCGTGTCGGTCCGCGCATAGCCCGCGCGCGACAGCAGCGAGGTCAGCGTTTCACGCCCCACCTCGGCCCCGGATTTAAGCAGGCGCACCGATTCGCGGATGCGAAAGGGCGTCAGCACCCGTTGCAGCACGGCGGCAATCGTCGTGACCAGTAGTTGCGGAGTCTTGGCGGGCTGCTGCAACCGGTGCAGCGCGGCCAGACGGCGCGAGGAGACCGACAGCGCCGGGCTGGAGCGGTCATAGGGCAGGCAGTCCCACGCGGGAAATTCGATCACCTCCAGCTCGGGCGCAAACACCGGGGCAACGTCGGCAATCGAGCGCATCGCTGCATCATCGGCCGCCACAAACACCGCGCGTCCCCCCCGATGCGCCGCGCTGCGCGCCAGATCGGCCAGCACCAGCGGCTGGCTGCCGCGCGAGAGGCCCGCCAGCGTCAGGGGCGATTTGGCGCCAAGAATGCGGGAGATATCAGCCATGTTCAATCCGTGTCCAAACAGCCCCATGGGCAACAGCAATCGCCCGCCGCACCGATTCGGTGGGCGGGGGCGTGGGTTGCCCGGGCTTTAGGGGAGAATGAAGAGGGATGAAAGGGAAGGGATGGGGGCGCTCCGTCCTTTCATCCGGCCATCAACGCGGAATATCGACGTAATCCAGCTTTTTGAGCGCCACCATCATCGGCCCTTCATATTCGGCCGGGGTCGAAAGCGAGCCGAGCGCCCAGCCCAGAATGTCAACGTCTTCCTCGTCGATCAGCTTTTCGAACCAGACGAGCTCTTCCTCGCTCCAATCGGCATGGAAGGCGTCGAAGAAGCCGCCGATCATGTAATCGGCCTCACGCGTGCCGCGATGCCATGCGCGATATTGCAGGCGCTTCAGGCGGTCCTGATGGGCTTGGTCAATAGAGTCGGTCATGGGGCCTCGGTTAGGCCAGCGCGGGCCGCAGATCAATGATTGATGCGGCCCGCGCCGCCTGCCTTTTGGTGCCTTATCGCCCGCGCAGATGCGCGAGGATCTCGGGTGCTTTGGCCTCGCCCAGATCCTTGGCCAATTCGCCCAGCAGCGCGGCCTCAAGGGCCTTGGTATAGGCCTTGCGCAATTCGCCAAGGCTGCGCGGGGCGGCGATCACCACCAGATGCGCGATCCGGTGGCCCTGCACCTCCTGCGCCAGCCATTCGACGGCGGCGGTGGCATGGGCATCATGGGCCATGGTGACGGCCGAACCGTGATGGCTGCCGCCCGAATGATTATGCGTGTCCAGACGCGGCGCATCGGCCTCGGCCAGTTCCGGGTTGGCCTCATCGCCCGTGTTGCGGAACAGGCGGAAATTGCGGGCGTCGATCACGGCGATCACGGTGCCATGGGGCAGAAGCATCTTTGTCTCCATATCCTCCCGGTGTTGTCGGCCGGGGATGGGACATGACGCCGATTGCGCGCTCCATTCCATGCGCGAGGTCAAATTGCGGGCCACAAAGATTCGGGAGTGGCACCTTTTGTTCCATGCGCTAATAGCCTGTCCATGCGTCCCGATTTGCTCAATCCGCTGTTTGCCGAGGCCAGTGGCCTCAAAGGTGTGGGGCCGGGTCTGGCTCGCCCGCTGGACAAGCTGGGGCTGAAACGGATCAGGGATTTCATTTATCACCTGCCCGACCGTTTCGTGCATCGCCGCGCGATTGCCGATCTGGACGAGGGCAGCATCGGCGAGCAGGTGGTGATCGCGCTGACCCCGGTGGAATATCGCGGCGGGCCATCGCCCAAGGCGCCGTTTCGCGTGCTGGCCGAGGATGCGAAGGGCAACCTTTGCACGCTGGCCTATTTCGGGCGCAATGCGGGCTGGGCCAAGAAGCAGTTGCCGCTGGGCGAGAAGCGCTGGGTGGCCGGGCGGCTGGACCAGTTCGGCCAGAATTTGCAGATCGTCCACCCCGACCATGTGAACCCCGAAGGGGCCGCCATGCTGGGGCAATTGGCGGAGGCGATCTATCCTTTGTCCGAAGGGCTGACGCAGGGGCGGATGGCCGCATTGGTGCAGCAGGCGCTCAAACATGCGCCGGACCTGCCCGAATGGTGCGAGCCGGGCGTGGTGGACCGCATGGGATGGCCGGTGTGGCGCGAGGCTTTGACGCTGGCTCATCGCGATGAACATAAAGAGGCACGCGACCGGCTGGCCTATGACGAATTGCTGGCCAATTCTTTGGCACTGCTGCTGGTGCGGGCGGGCAATCGCCGGACGCAGGGGCAGGCGCTGCGCGGGGACGGGCGGCTGCGCGGGGCGTTGAAACTGCCCTTTGCGCTGACGGGCGCGCAGGCCCGCGCGATTGCCGAGATCGAGGGCGATCTGGCGCAGGCCGCGCCGATGCTGCGCCTGCTTCAGGGCGATGTCGGCAGCGGCAAGACGGTGGTGGCGCTCGAAAGCCTGCTGATCGCGGTGGAGGCCGGGGCGCAGGGGGCGCTGCTGGCCCCGACCGAAATCCTTGCGCGCCAGCATTTTGAGACCTTGCGCCGGATGGCCGCGCCCACGGGCGTCAACATCGCGCTCTATACCGGGCGCGACAAGGGCCGCGCGCGCGAATCGATCCTGATGGGCCTGATGGATGGCAGCATCGACATCGTGATCGGCACCCATGCGATCTTTCAGGACGCGGTGGTGTATCGCAACCTTGGCCTTGTGGTGATCGACGAGCAGCACCGCTTTGGCGTGGGCCAGCGGCTGATGCTGACGCAAAAGGGCAAGGGGACGCATTGCCTCGCCATGACCGCGACGCCCATCCCGCGCACGCTGACGCTGGCGCAATATGGCGAGATGGATGTCAGCCGCCTCGACGAGTTGCCGCCGGGGCGTCAGGCGATCGACACGCGCGTGGTGGCGCAGGAGCGACTGGGCGATGTGGTCGAGGCGCTGGCCCGTCATTTTGCCACCGGGCAGCAGGCCTATTGGGTCTGCCCGATGGTGCGCGAGAGCGAGGTGGCCGACCTTGCCGCCGCCGAGGAGCGCCACGAGATGCTCTCGCTGCGCTTTGGCGAGGATGCCGTGCTGGTCCATGGCCAGATGAAGCCCGAGCAGAAAGACGCCGCGATGGAGCGTTTCGCCAGCGGGCAGGCCAAATTGCTGGTGGCGACCACGGTGATTGAGGTGGGCGTGGACGTGCCCAATGCCACGCTGATGGTGATCGAGCAGGCCGAGCGTTTCGGCCTTGCCCAATTGCATCAGTTGCGCGGGCGCGTGGGCCGGGGCAGCGAGAAATCGACCTGCCTGCTCCTGCGCGGCGAGACGTTGAGCGAAGTGTCGCGCGAGCGACTGGCGCTGATGCGTGAAACGCAGGATGGCTTCCGGCTGGCCGAGGAGGACCTGCGTCTGCGCGGCGGGGGCGAATTGCTCGGCACGCGGCAGTCGGGGGATACGCCTTTTCGCGTGGCGTCTTTGGATCAGATCACGCGGCTTTTGCCGATGGCGCATGACGATGCGCGGTTGCTGATCGAGCGCGATGGCGGGCTGACCGGCGAGCGAGGGGCGGCGGCGCGGGTGTTGTTGTACTTGTTCGAGCGGGATTGGGGGGTGCAGTTGTTAAGGGGAGGGTAGTTTTGCCTCCGGCGGGTTAAGGGCGGGGGCCCTTAACAATCCCGGTAATGGGGTTGTGTATTGTTGGCTGGGTGGGTTGATAAAGCCTGCGGCGCGGCGAAGTTACGCTGCTTGGCGCCGCAGGCTTTCAAATTCAAATGTTGCAATTTTGCGCTTCGTGCGATCCCTTACGCCACCCCAGTAACGGGATTGCAAAGGGACCAGTCCCTTTGCCCGCCGGAGGCAAAAATCAAACCTCCGGCAAAATCCCCAAAACCTCCGCCACCGGCGTGATCGCCCCCTTGCCCGAAAACCAGCTCACCAGATTATCCACCACCAATTGCCCCATGGCGGCCCGCGTGGAAACCGATGCCGATCCGATATGGGGCAGCAGCACAAGTCCGGGAATGCCGAGCAATTCGGCAGGCACGCGCGGTTCATCCTCGAACACGTCGAGGCCTGCGGTCAGGATTTTCCCCTCACGCAGCGCGGCGATCAGGGCCTGCGTATCCACCACGCTGCCGCGCGCGACGTTGACGAGAATCCCATTCGGCCCCAGCGCGTCGAGCACTTCGGCATTGACGGTATGGCGCGTGGCCGCCCCGCCGGGGATCAGCACGATCAGCACATCGACCGCCTCGGCCAGCGCGAGCGGCGTAGGGTAATAGGCATAGGGCACGTTTTGAGGGCGACGCCCGCAATAGGCGATCTCGACCGCGAAACCTTCGAGTCGGCGCGCCACCGCCTTGCCGATGTCGCCAAGGCCCAGAATGCCCACGCGCCGCCCGCGCAGCGAAGTGGAAAGCGGGAAGGAGCGGTTGAGCCATTCGCCCGCGCGCAAATGGCGTTCGGCGGCGGGGATCTGGCGAATCGTGGCCAGCAGCAGCCCGAGCGCCAGATCGGCGGTTTCCTCGGTCAGCACGCCCGGCGTGTTGGTGACGACAACCCTGCGAGCCAGCGCCGCATCGACATCGATATTGTCATAGCCCACGCCAAAGCTGGCGATGATTTCCGCGGCCGGCAGATGGGCCAACAGATCCTCGCCCACCCGGCCATACAGCGTCGATGTTGCCACGCCGCGAACGCGTGGCCCGATTTCGTGCAGAAAGGCCGTTTTGTCCGAAGCCTGCCACAGATGGTGGGTTTTGAAGCGCTCTCCCAATTGCGAAATGACGGTTGGCAGCATCGGAGCGGTGATCAGAATTTCAGGCGGAATCATGGGGTTTCCAATGTAAATGGTGCTATTTTTGCCACGCCTGTTTCGCGAATGCAGCATGAAATTTCGTTTTATCGTTGAAAATGGAATATTGATACGCTAATCACCGCCCATCGGACACGAAACCCAAAGACGATTTCAACGTCAGGATGGCTTCGGTTGCGATTGCAGGCGGGACGACATCTCTTGTTCAGGGTGGAGTCCACAAAATGAAGGCACAAAAGAATTTCCGCGCGCTGGCTGGTCTTGCCGGTATGGCTCTGGCGCTCAGCGCTCAGGTGGCCAAGGCTGAAGACGCCGCGCCTGCCGCTCCCAAGGAATTCACCGTCACGGGCAGCGTTTCGGTTCTCAGCGACTATCGTCTGCGCGGCGTTTCGCAGACCGACCGCGGCAAGACGCTTCAGGCCGGCGTGACCGTGACCCACAAGAGCGGCTTTTACGGCAGCGTGTTCAGCTCGAACCTGGCCGGTTGGGGCACGTTCGGCGGCCCGAACCTGGAATTCGACCTCATCGGCGGCTATGCCAAGGCGGTTGGCCCGGTCACTCTTGACGGTGGTCTGACCTGGTACATGTATCCCGATGGCGCGGCCAAGACCGACTTTGCCGAACTCTATCTCAAGGCCTCGGGCGCTGCCGGTCCGGTCAGCTATCTGGCCGGTGTTGCCTATGCGCCCAAGCAGAAGGCTTTGGGCAACTATTCGAACACCACCTACAGCTATGGTCAGGCCTATGATAACCTGTATCTGTGGGGCGACACGTCCTATGTCATCCCCTCGACCAAGCTGAAGCTCAAGGGCCACCTTGGTTACTCGAAGGGTAACCCCGGCCTTGGCCCGAACGGCACCTCGGTTGCGCCCACGGGTTCGTATTTCGACTGGCAGGTCGGCGGCGAATATCCGGTCGGCCCCTTCACTTTCGGCGTGTCCTGGGTTGATACCGACATCTCGACCGCCAAGGCTGCTTATCTCCAGCCCAACTTCTCGGTTCAGAATGGCCGCCTGAAGGGCGCCAGCATTGCTGGCAGCACGGCTGTGTTCTCGGCGACGGTGTCGTTCTGATGATCTGACCTTTGGGTCGCCTGCGTGAGGGCTGGCGGCCCAAAATCAGGATGACAAGCGCGGGAGAGGGATGGCCTCTCCCGCGCTTTTCTTATTTTTTGAGGCCGATTTCGCGCAGGCGTTCCTGCAGGTAATCGTCCGCCGTGATCGAGACTGGATAGCGGTCCGGGTTTTCCTCCGTGATGCACTGTTCCAGCGTCTTGAACGGAAAATCGCTGCGCAGATGCAGGAAGAAGGGCATCGAATAGCGGCTGTGCGCGGCCCGCTCGGCATCGGGGTTGCGCACGCGATGCGTCGTGCTGGGCAGGACGTGGTTGGTCAGGCGCTGGAGCATATCGCCGATGTTGATGACGATCGTGCCTTCGGGCGGGGCCACGCCGACCCAGCGGCCATCCTTGGTCAGCAGTTCAAGCCCGGCCTCCTGCGCGCCCAGCAATAGGGTGATGAGGTTGATGTCTTCATGCGCGCCCGCGCGAATCGCCCCGCCCTCGGCGTCGGTCACCGGGGGGTAATGCAGCAGGCGCATCACCGAATTGCCGTCCTCGATAGCCGGATCGAACCAACCTTCATCCAGCCCCAGATGCAGGGCGATGCGCGAGAGGATCGTCGCGCCGACCTTGTCAAATTCGGCATAGAGGCGGGTAAAGACGTCCTGAAAACCTGCGGGCGAATCGGGCCAGACATTGGGCGGCATGCTGCTGGCCAGCGGCGAACCTTCGGGCAGATCGCGCCCGACATGCCAGAATTCCTTGAGGTCATGCGCCTTGGCACCCTTGGCAATCTCGGTCTTGAAGGGCGTGTAGCCGCGCGCGCCATAAATGCCGGGAATAAAATACTTGCGCTTTTCCTCCTCGCTCAGCGCGAAGAATTGCGCGGTCAGGTCCCATGCCTGATCAATCAGTGCAGAATCGATGCCATGGTCCTTGACCAGCGCAAAGCCATATTCACGAAAGGAAGCGCCAATCGCGCGGGCAAAATCGGCCGGGGCATCGGAAAGCGAAAGTACGGGAAGTTTGGCAAGATCCATGGGTGGTTCCGTGTTGCAACAGGCGCTAAGCTCGCGCCATCCATGAAGCCTCTTTAGGCGATCCGAGACGAGGACGCATGACCAAAATCAAATCCTATTGGCTGATGAAGTCGGAACCGGATGCTTATTCCTATGATGATCTGGTCAGGGAAGGCGAGGGGACGTGGGACGGGGTGCGCAACCATCGCGCGGCCAACAATATGCGCGCGATGCAGCCGGGCGATCTGGCGTTCTTTTATCATTCGAACATCGGGCTGGAAATTGTCGGGATCATGGAGATCAGCCAGACGGGCCTGACCGATCCTTCAGACGAAACGGGGCGCTGGGCATGCGTAAAGGTGAAGCCCGTGCGCAGGCTCAGGCGCCCGGTGACGCTCAAGCAGGTCAAGGCCGATCCCGCGCTGGCCGAGATCGAAATGCTGCGCCTCTCGCGCCTGTCGATCAGCGCGATCACGCCAGAGGAATGGGACTATATCATAGGTCTTTCAGAGGCTTGAGCGCCGTTGCGTCCTGTCCCGATCTGGGGCAGGGCGATGCCGTCCCAAATGGGGACGGGTTAACCATTGCGGTACGCTTTCGTAATGGTGAACAAATTCTTAAACCCATCGCCATGAGACGTTCACTGGTTCTGGGTGACGAGAGCGCCCATCATCCTTTTCGGCAAACGCTGCCGCCCCATGTGCGGGTGGACCGGCCGGTTGCCTCGCCCGGGCATGAAGCGCAGGCGCACAAGGCCTTGGCGGCCGACTGGCTCAAGCGTCATGCGCAGGCCGCGCCGCATCTGGTGGTGGCGCGGGCGCGCCATTGGCGTCGGGGCCTGACCATGCAGAACCTGCGCGAGTTCCTGCTGGCCTATTGCGCCTGCTTTGTCGCGGTGATGGCCTTCATCGCCTGAGCGAGAGGCCATGCATCAGGCGAAAGGGCGGGGCCCGCCGTTGATTTCCGCCTCACGCTCGGCGCGGACCAGCAGCACCGCCAGCCAGGCCGAAATCAGGCACATGGCCGCCGAAATCAGCACCAGATCGACAATCTCGACACCCGCCGCGCCAAGCCCCACGGCAATGGCCGCGCCCACCACCATGGCGCCCGAATTGACAACATTGTTGGCCGCAATCGTGCGCGCGGTCTGCGATTTGTCGACGATGGTGGTCAGGAAGGCATAGAGCGGCACGACGAACATACCGCCCGCCACCGCGATCCCGCCCAGCGTGGCCAGCAGCAGCGGCGTGAGCGGATGGTGCAGGAATTCGCCGATGCTCATCAGATGGCCATCGACCGTGGCGGGAAAGCGGGTGCAGACCTGCTGAAACGCCACCACGAACAGCGCCATCACCAGCACCGAGGGCGGCGAATAGCGCGCCGAGACCTTGCCCTTGAGCAGCGCGTTGATCGACACCGAACCCAGCGCCACGCCGATCGAAAAGATCACGAGGAACAGGCTGGCCACTTCCTTGCTGGCGCACAGCACGCGCTTGGCCAGCAGCGGGAATTCGATGAACAGCACCGCGCCCACGGTCCAGAAAAAGCTGATCGAGGCGATGGCAAGGAACACGCGGCGGTCATGCATCGTGTTCTTCACCAATTGCACCGAGGCACGCAGGATGTGGAAATCGAGCGACTGGGCCGCTTCCTGCGGCGGAGCGGGGGGCACGGAAAGACAGGTGCCATAGCCCACAAGAGCCGTAACGAACACGCCCGCCGCCGCCCACTCGACGGGAATGAAACCGGCCAGAATCGTGCCCGCCAGAATCGCGATATACGTCCCCGCCTCCACAAGGCCGGTGCCCGCCAGCACTTCCTCCGCCTTGAGATGCTGGGGCAGGATCGCATATTTGATCGGGCCGAAAAAGGTCGAATGGATGCCCATGCCCAGCAAAGCCAGCAAAATCAGTGGCATCGCGACCGGCATCAGCAGCATGTCCTGCCACGGTTCAAGCACCCCATGCTTGGCCTGCCAGGCGATGACCAACCCTGCGCCGCCCGCGATCATGATCCCGATTTCGGCCAGTTTGACCCAGCGGATGATCTGCGCCTTGTCGCGCATATCGGCCAGTTGTCCGGCCAGCGCCGAGAGCACAAAGAACGGCACGATGAACAGCGCCGAGGCCACCGCCGAGAAAATCGCTTCGGATTTTTCCGAGTTGAACACGCCGTAAACCACAAAGAACACCGCCGCATTCTTGTAGAGATTGTCGTTGAACGCGCCCAGCAATTGCGTTGCGAACAGAGGCAGAAAGCGCCGCCGATGCAACAGGTGGGTGGATGTCGTCATGCTGTGTTGTCGATCCTTGTTGTGCGCGCTGTCCTAGCGAAACACACGGATGGGGCAAGAGGGGTCATAAAAGGCGCGTAAAATTCGACCGATGGGCGAGCAGCGTTGACGAGCGGTGTTTTTGCCGCCGCAAACCGGCACAAAGGCTACGCTGTAGGGGTGGGGCCAAAGGAAACGGTACATCCTCTGTTGCCATGTCTTTTTTGCGTTGCGGTTAGCGGCTATGGCGATTCGGTCATGCTCACTTTGCCCAACCTGCTCACCCTGTCCCGAATCGTCACCGTGCCTGTGCTGGTCTGGTTGCTGTGGTGGCCTGAATGGACCGCAGGTTATGCGCTGGCCTTCGGCGTTTACTCGCTGATGGGCATCACCGACTATTTTGACGGTTACCTTGCCCGCGCACAGGGGGCGGTCAGCAAGCTGGGCATCTTTCTCGACCCCATCGCCGACAAGATCATGGTGGCCGCCGTCATCCTGGTGCTGACGGCCAAGGGCGTATTGACCGGACCCTATGTCGGCGAGTTGCATGTGATCGCGGGCCTCATCATCCTGCTGCGCGAAATTGCGGTGTCGGGCCTGCGCGAATTTCTTGGCGGGATTCAGGTGTCGGTGCCGGTGTCAAAACTGGCCAAATGGAAAACCACCTTCCAGATCCTGTGCCTCGGCGCGCTGATCCTGGGCCGGGCGATGCCGTGGTGGCTGGTCGATGTGGGCGGCTATGTCGTCAATCTGCCCCATACGGTGGGCCTCACCACGCTCTGGGCCGCCGCAGTCCTGACGATGATTACCGGGTGGGATTATTTGCGGGTCGGATTGAAGCATATGGATTGAGGTTGGGAGGTTTAGGTTTGCCTCCGGCGGGTTATGGGCGGGGGCCCTTAACAATCCCATTAATGTCCATGTTGCGCTGTCTTTTCACCCTTGCGCTACATGGCCGCGCCGCAGGCTATTAAACCGCTTCGCGGATAGCGCCTTGTTTGCCAGTCCAGCACAACCCCATAATGGGATTGCAAAGGGACGAGTCCCTTTGCCCGCCGGAGGCATAAATACCCCCAATCAAACCTCGCTGCGATACCGATCCGGCCTGTGCCAGACCAACACCACGCCGTTCATCACCAACGCCGCCACCAGCGACCAGAAGCCGCGCTCAAAGCCCAGCACGGCGAAGGCGCTTGAGACGATCACCGCGTCTATGGCCATGCAGATCGCCCCGAAATGCCAGCCTTTCCATTGCGACAGCCAGCGGGCGATGACCGCCAGCCCGCCCACGCCCGTGGCATGGCGCGTGACGGCCAGGATGCCGATGCCCAGTGCGGTGCCGCCCACGATGGCGGCCATGGGCATGCTGATGCGCGCAATGACCAGATTGGCCGCCACCACATCGACCAGCGCCATGATGGACAGCGTGGCGATCGTGGTGCGCAGGATATAGGGCGTGCCCAGCCGCCGCCAGAACAGCGCGAAGATCGGCAGGTTGATCCATGTGAACAGGCTGCCCGGCGGATAGGGCAGGACATAGGAGAGCAGCAGCGCGATCCCTGCCACGCCCCCGGTGATCAGCCGCGCCTCGTGCAACAGGTCGAGTCCGAGGCCGATCAGCAGGCAGCCGTTGGCGATGCCGAAAATGTCTTCGACAAGCGTGTGGGGCACCGTGGGTGAGGCGGCGGATTCGGAAAGGGGCTCTGTCATGATGTTTCTCGCCCATGACAGAATATTACGTTACGCGCAAGGCGCCTCACCCCGCGCGCAATTCCTCGGCCAACATGCGGAATTCCTCCGAACGCGGCGATTGCCGCCGCCAGACCAGCGCGATTTCGCGGTTGGCGCTGTCCGAGCGCAGGGGGCGGGCCACCACATTCGTCCCGTTCAAGATCCCCGCATCCAGCGCCATTTCGGGCAGCATGGTCAGGCCCAGCCCATTGTCCACCATCTGGACCAGGGTGTGCAGCGAGGTGCCGATCATCGTGGCCGAAGCGCGCAATTCGGGCCGGTTGCAGGCCGCCAGCGCATGCTCCTTCAGGCAATGGCCATCCTCAAGCAGCAGCAGGCGGTGTTCGTCGATCACATCGGGGCTGATCTCGGCGGGCGGATCGCGCGGGTCGTCCTTGGGGAAAGCGACGAAGAGCGCGTCCAGCTCGATGGTCTCCTTCTCGACCTCTCCGGTGGGAAAGGGCAGGGCCAGCAGCACGCAATCGGCCCGCCCGTGGTGGAGCGATTCGATGGCCTGCGCGCTCGGCTCCTCGCGCAGGAAGAGCTTGAGATTGGGCCTTTCGCGTCGCAGCCTGGGCAACATGCGCGGCAAGAGGAAAGGCGCAATCGTGGGGATCACGCTCATCCGCACCTCGCCCGAAAGCGGCTGGGACGAGGAATGGATGAGGTCGGACAATTCCTCGGCCTCGCGCAAAATCCGGTGCGATTTGGCCACCACCGCATTGCCCAGCGGCGTGAAGCGCACATTGCGCTTCGTCCGTTCGACCAGCACCACGCCCAGCAGCGTTTCCAGATCGCGCAAACCCGCCGAAAGCGTTGACTGCGAGACAAAGCACGCTTCGGCCGCGCGGCCGAAATGGCCGTGCTCGTGCAGCGCGACGAGATATTGCAGCTGCTTGAGCGTGGGCTGGTAAACGCTCATTCTTCCTCGCCCGCTTCCTGTACCATGGCGGCTGCTTCGGGATTGGCTTCCCGCATGTCGCCATGCAATTCATCGACATGGGTCATTTTCAGCCGCCCGTTGACCACGGCAAAGGCCAGCTTGCCCTCGACCAGATCGAGCGCATCGCGGCCAAACACATCAAAGCGCCAGCCTTCGAGCACGCTGACACCCTTGCGGACACCGGCGGCCAGCAGTTCCAGATCGTCGCTGCGCGCCAGCAGGCGGGCGGCGACATCAATCTCTCGCGCGCGGATCTTCAGCAGCAGCTTGAGCAGGTCGGCGACCAGTGCGCCTTCCTTGCCCAATGGCGCGCCGCGGGGGGCCTTGGGCGGCATTTCGGCCTCGGCCAAAGGCTGGGCATCGGCCAGCGTCTGCATCAGGCGCTTGCCGATATCATTGTCCTTCCATCCGGTGGACAGCCCGCGCACCTTGGCCAGATCGGCCTGCGTCTTGGGCGGGTGGCTGGCAATGTCGGCCAGCGTTTCGTCGCGGGCGATGCGGCCGCGCGGGATGTTCTTGTCCTGCGCCTCATATTCGCGCCATGCCGCAATCGCGCGCAACCGGCCCAGCATCGCCGGATTACGCCCGGCAGCCTTGATTCTCAGCCAGGCGTTCTGGGCATCGTTGCGGTAATTTTCGGGGTCGGCCAGGCGCTCCATTTCCGCGTCCAGCCATTGCCCGCGCCCGGTTTTGATCAGGCGTTTCAGGATCTTGGGAAAGATCTTGGCAAGATGGGTGACATCGCCAATCGCATATTCGATCTGGCGCTCGGTAAGGGGGCGACGGCTCCAGTCGGTAAACCGCGCGCCCTTGTCGATCACCAGACCGAGCCAGCTTTCGACCAGATTGGAATAGCCGATCTGCTCGCTCTGGCTGATCGCCATCATCGCGATCTGGGTGTCGAAGATCGGGTGAGGGGTCTTGCCGGTCAGATTGTAGATGATTTCCACATCCTGCCCGCCCGCGTGGAAGATCTTGAGCACTTCCTCATTGTCCACCAGCAGGTCGAGCAGCGGGGACAGATCGAGGTCGGGCGCCTTGGGGTCGATGGCGGCGGCCTCATTGGCATCGGCGATCTGGATCAGACACAGTTCGGGCCAATAAGTGCTCTCGCGCATGAATTCGGTATCGACGCAGACGAATTCCGATTTCGCCAGACGGCTGCAAAGATCGGCCAGCGCGTCGGAAGTGGTGATGAGCTTGTGAATCTTCATCGGTTTCTTTTCTATGTGCCAACCCATAGAGGTCGGCTTGATGGTTGGCCCGGATGCGGGCCGGAGCCTGCCGACAGCATGAAAACGCATATCGGCGGGCGGTTTTGGGCCGGACTGCGGCCCTGTCGGCTTGACAAAAGCGCGGCCATCGCCTGTTAGCCGCGCATCAGCCTGTCCAGCAATGGGCAGGAATCCCCTATCCCTGCCCGATTGGCGCAAGAATGGAAAGAGTTGTCATGTCCTCGCCCAACACACAGGCGCATCCCTATCGCTCGCATACCTGCGGCGCGCTCAATGCGGATGCCGTGGGTCAGAATGTCCGCCTCTCCGGCTGGGTCCACCGCAAGCGGGACCATGGCGGGGTGCTGTTTGTCGACCTGCGCGATCATTACGGCATCACCCAGATCGTGGCCGACAGCGATTCGGCGGCCCTGCCGGTGCTGGAATCCCTGCGCGTGGAAAGCGTCGTCACGATCAACGGTGTGGTCAAGGCGCGCAGCGAAGGCACTGTGAACCCCAACCTGCCGACCGGCAGCATTGAGGTGTTCGCCCGTGAAGCCACCGTGCTGAGCCGCGCCGAGGAACTGCCGATGCCGGTGGCGGGCGAGCAGGAATATCCCGAGGAAATCCGGTTGAAGTACCGCTTCCTCGACCTGCGCCGCGAAACGCTGCACGCCAATATCGTGAAGCGCACCAAGGTCATCTCCTCGATGCGCCGCGCTATGGAAGACATCGGCTTTACCGAATATTCGACGCCGATCCTGACGGCTTCCTCGCCCGAAGGCGCGCGCGACTTCCTCGTGCCCAGCCGTATCCACCCCGGCACCTTCTTCGCGCTGCCCCAGGCGCCGCAGCAGTATAAGCAATTGCTGATGGTGGCCGGTTTCGACCGCTATTTCCAGATCGCGCCCTGCTTCCGCGACGAAGATCCGCGCGCGGATCGTCTGCCGGGCGAATTCTATCAGCTTGACCTCGAAATGAGCTTTGTCACGCAGGAAGAAGTCTGGGAAACGATGGAGCCGGTGATCGGCGGCATCTTTGAAAAGTTTGCCGACGGCCGCAGCGTGACGCCCACGGGCAGTTTCCCGCGCATCGCCTATGACGATGCGATCCTGCGTTATGGCAGCGACAAGCCCGACCTGCGCAACCCGATCCTGATCTCGGACGTGTCGCATCACTTTACGACCAGCGGCTTTGGCCTGTTTGAAAAGATCGTCGGCACGGGCGGCGTTGTGCGCGCCATTCCGGCCCCGAACACGGCGGACAAGAGCCGCAAGTTCTTTGACGAAATGAACGAATGGGCGCGCAGCGAAGGCCATGCCGGGCTTGGCTATGTCACCCGCAAGGGCGGCGAATTTGGCGGCCCGATTGCCAAGAACCACGGCACCGAAGGCATGGAAAAGCTCTATGCCGAACTGGGCCTTGGGGCAGACGATGGCCTGTTCTTTGCCGCGGGCAAGCCCGATCAGGCCGCCAAGCTGGCAGGGGCTGCGCGCACGCGTTGCGGCACGCTGCTGGGCCTGATCGACGAGAACAAGTTCGAGCTGTGCTGGATCGTCGACTTCCCCTTCTTTGAGGAAGGCGAGGAGCCGGGCAGCATCGACTTTGCCCACAACCCCTTCTCGATGCCGCAGGGCGGTCTTGAAGCGCTGACCGATGGGCGCGATCCGCTCTCGATCAAGGCGTTCCAGTATGACCTCGTCTGCAACGGCTTTGAAATCGCCTCGGGCTCGATCCGTAACCAGCACCCGGACCTGATGGTCAAGGCGTTTGAAACCGTGGGCCTGAGCAAGCAGGATGTGGAAGAGCGCTTTGGCGGCATGTATCGCGCGTTCCAGTATGGCGCGCCGCCGCATGGCGGCATGGCGGCGGGTGTGGACCGCATCGTCATGCTGATCTGCGGCGCGCAGAACCTGCGCGAAATCACGCTGTTCCCGATGAACCAGCGCGCCGAGGATCTGTTGATGAACGCGCCGGCTCCCGCCAGCCTGAAGCAATTGCGCGAGCTTCACATCCGCGTGGTGGAACAGCCCAAGGGCTGATTGAACCCGAAATCACGGTTCAGGCAAGGACTGGTCGAGCGCGGTGCGTTCGGCCAGTCCTTCTTTTTCCGCCTATACCCAATCCTGGGGCGACCGGGCGGCCCGTTCCGTGCCCACAGAGCGTGGGGGATCCTCAAAAACAGGATCTGGCGTGACGAATATGCACGAATCGCCTCATTTCATCCCCCACCGGCCGAACCGTCGAGCCCAGCTGGACCTGGTCCTCCATCGTCGGACAATTTCCGCGGCGGATGAAAAAACAACGCTGACACCCGCCCGGCGGGGCGACAATCGAGGCGGGATGAGGGTTGACACGGTTGTGATGTGCAATCCCGCTTGCCAGTCTGCGCGCCACCCATTAGGGGCGCGCATTGAGTTTCACAATTTCGCCGCTTTTCGTAAGGGGAATATCATGAGCACCATCGAGGCGCAGGTTAAGAAGATCGTTGTCGAACACCTCGGCGTTGAAGAAGACAAGGTCGTCGCCGACGCCAGCTTCATCGACGATCTGGGCGCTGACTCGCTCGACATCGTTGAACTGGTGATGGCTTTCGAAGAAGAATTCGGCGTGGAAATCCCCGACGATGCCGCCGAAAAGATTGCCACGGTCAATGACGCCATCGCCTTTATCGAGGCGAACAAGGGCTGATTTTGCCAAAGGGCCTGTGGGGCTGATGCGCCCGCCTGTTTAAAGGCGGGGGGCATCGTCCCGCCGGTCCTGCGCCGACATGGGGAATGGCCCGGGCCTGAACCTTTGATCGGTGTTGACCTTTGGGGTCATAATCAGGCCCGGTCCGCATTATCGGGCCGGGCTTGCTTGTTATTGGACATTTGGCCAGAATAAGCGCTTGTTGGGTCGCTGTTTGTTGCCGCAACGGCTGGTCGGTACGGGTTGCCGATGCGGTAGAGGGAGAATCGAGAATGCGTCGTGTTGTCGTCACCGGGCTTGGTCTGGTCACCCCGCTGGGCGCTGACGTGGAAACCGCCTGGGCCAATATCCTTGCCGGCAAGTCTGGCGCGGGCAAGATCACCAAGTTCGATGCGTCGGCGCAAAAGTGCCATATCGCTTGCGAGGTGAAGCCGGCCGACCACGAATATGGTTTTGATGCGAGCAAGCGCGTCGATCACAAGATCCAGCGTCAGGTCGATCCCTTTATCGTTTTCGGCATTGATGCGGCGGGTCAGGCGTTGGAAGACGCAGGGCTTGTGGATGCGCCCGAAGAGATGCGCCTGCGCATGGGTTGCTCGATCGGCAGCGGCATCGGCGGTCTGCCGGGCATTGAGAGCGAGTCGCTGGTGCTGGCCAACAAGGGCCCTGGCCGCGTTTCGCCGCATTTCGTCCATGGCCGCCTGATCAACCTGATCTCGGGTCAGGTTTCGATCAAGTATGGCCTGATGGGTCCGAACCATGCTGTGGTCACGGCCTGCTCGACCGGCGCCCATTCGATTGGTGATGCCGCGCGCATGATCCGCGACGATGATGCCGACATCATGCTGGCGGGCGGCGCGGAATCGACCGTCTGCCCGATCGGCATTGCCGGTTTCGCCCAGGCCAAGGCGCTCAATTGCAGCTATAACGACCGGCCCGAACAGGCCAGCCGCCCCTATGACAAGGACCGCGACGGTTTCGTCATGGGCGAGGGCGCGGGCGTGGTTGTGCTGGAGGAATATGAGCATGCCAAGGCGCGCGGCGCGAAAATTTACGCCGAAGTGGTCGGCTATGGCCTGTCGGGCGATGCCTATCATGTGACAGCACCGCATCCCGAAGGCTTTGGCGCGTTCCGTTCGATGGAAATGGCGCTGAAAAAGGCGGGCATGACCCCGGCCGACATCGACTATGTCAACGCCCATGGCACCTCGACCATGGCTGACACGATTGAGCTGGCCTCGGTCAAGCGCCTGTTTGGCGATGCCATCAGCAATGTCTCGATGTCCTCGACCAAGAGCGCCATCGGCCACTTGCTGGGTGGCGCGGGCGCGGTGGAGACCATCTTCTGCATTCTGGCCATCCGCGACCAGATCGTGCCCCCCACGCTCAATCTGGACAATCCCGATGAGGGCACCGAGGGCGTCGATCTGGTGCCTCACGTGGCCAAGAAGCGCCGCGTGCGCGCGGCCCTCAACAACAGCTTCGGCTTTGGCGGCACCAATGCCAGCGTTGTTGTGAAGGCTCTGGAAGACTAAGCAGGGTGTGAAGGGACGGGGGCTTGCCATCGGGCGCCCCCGTCCCCACCTGTTGAACAAGCAATGGCGGGCGCCTTTGGGGGCTCGCCTGATTTGTATCTGGCACCAAGCCGAAAGAGCCGCAAAACGCCCATGAAGAAACCCGTCCTGATCGTCCTTGGCGTGGCCGCGCTGGCCATTGGCGCTCCGGTGGCCAGCTTGCTGCATGGCTGGTACGGGGCGGGGCCATTGCCGCAGGACCGGCCCTTTACCGTGCCTGATGGTGCGGGCCTGACCGTGGTGGCGGCCAAGCTTCAGCGCGAGGGCGCGATCTATTCGGCCCGTGCGCTGCGTTTCCATGCCAAGCTGATGCGGGCTGGGGGCGGGATCAAGGCGGGCGAATTCCTGCTGCCCAAGGGCGCCAGCGAGCAGCAGATTCTGGCCATCATCACCGGCGATCAGGTGCTGCGCCGTTTCGTCACCATTGCCGAGGGTCTGCCCTCGATCATGGT
Source organism: Novosphingobium sp. KACC 22771 (assembly GCF_028736195.1). GTDB lineage: Bacteria > Pseudomonadota > Alphaproteobacteria > Sphingomonadales > Sphingomonadaceae > Novosphingobium. Next base: position 1,332,130 of record NZ_CP117881.1, read on the forward strand.
CAAGGAAAAGCTGCTGGCCAATCCCGACCTGATCGGCACGGTTGACGCGCCTCGGGAGGGCAGCATCCTGCCCGACACCTATGATATCAAGAAGGGCGCCACCCGCGCCTCGGTGGTGGCCACGATGCAGGCGGCGATGACCAAAGTGCTGGCCGAAGAATGGGCCGGGCGCAGTCCGGATACGGTGGCCAAGACGCCCGAGGAGGCGCTGACGCTGGCCTCCATCGTCGAAAAGGAAACCGGCAAGCCCGAGGAGCGCGCGATGGTGGCGGGCCTCTATTCGAACCGCCTGCGCCAGCACATCATGCTTCAGGCCGACCCGACGATCATCTACCCCATCACGCAGGGCAAGCCGCTGGGCCGCCGTATCAAGCAGAGCGAGATTGCCGCGAAGAATGATTACAACACCTATTCGATGATCGGTCTGCCCAAGGGGCCGATCACCAATCCCGGGCGCGATTCGATCCATGCCGTGCTGCATCCTGCCAAGACGCAGGCGCTCTATATGGTGGCCGACGGGACCAAGGGCCACGCCTTTGCCAACACGTTGGAAGAGCACAACAAGAATGTCGAACGCTGGTTCGCCATCCGTCGCCAGCGCGGGGAAATCTAGGCCGGGGCGCCTGGCTCGGTCGCGACATGCGCATAGACCATCGAGCCCAGCGCGATGATGAGGATGACCGCCGGAAACGCGACAACGCCCGGTCCTTTGGCCTGCACCAGCGGCGACAACACCAGCGCATAGCTGAATTGCGCCACGACGCCGAATACCGAGGCGGCAAACAGCCAAACCGCCGCCCGGCGGTCCAGCAGCAGCGCCAATGCTCCCATCAAGCCGCTCCACGCGGCCACCGCATAGGCAATCCACGCCCAGAGCGGCATCGCCCGCCACACTTCGATCTGCACCTCATCGCCCTGTGCCAGCGTTTCCGGGCTGGTGCTTGATTGAAGCGCCCACATGACCACGCCCAATGTGTTCCACAGCAAGAGAGCGATGGCGATGATGCGTTTCTTTTTGGCCGCTTTTGGCATGGGTCGCCTCCCTGTTACGCCCCGAATGTGACAGAGGCCCCCGCTATGCGCAAGCATCCGCATCGCCGCAACGCGGCCGCAGGGCAGGGGCGATCGGAGGTCGATAGAGCAGCCTTCAAAAAAAATTACAAAATATGCAAAGGGCTGTTGACGCATCGGCGAAGCGTGGCTATTCGCGCCGCCTACCCCGGGCAAAGGTGACCAACATGGTCGCTACCGGCATTGGGGCGGAGTAGCTCAGCAGGTTAGAGCAGCGGAATCATAATCCGCGTGTCGGGGGTTCGAGTCCCTCCTCCGCTACCATAAATCACTCCGCGCAGGGTCGCGGGTGATTGAAAAAATCCCTAAATTCAGGTAGTTTTGAGCCATTCACTGATCGTCGGTGATTGCCTTTATCTGCCTCTAATTGCGCAAGATGGGGGCCTAACAAGGGGGCTTCTCAAGGCCCCGTGGAAGCGAGGCCCCCAATGGTGCTGACCGATACCGCGATCCGCAACGCCAAACCCAAGGATAAGCCCTATAAAGTCTCAGACTCGCAGGGGCTTTACCTCTTGGTCAATCCGAGGGGCAGCAAGCTATGGCGGGTCAAATACCGCATCGACGGCGTTGAGCGTAAGCTGGCGATTGGACCGTACCCCGAGATCACGCTCGCCGAAGCACGAGCGGCACGCGACGCTGCGCGGAGGCAAGTCGCCCATGCAATTGACCCCAACTACGCTAAGCGACAGGCGCGTATAGAAGCGACGATGCGTACCGAGACCACCTTTTTAAAGGTAGCCGAGGAACTGATCGCGAAACGGGAAAAGGAAGGTGTATCACCTCGCACGCTTGAAAAATATCGCTGGGTGCTGAATTTATTCAGCACCGAATTTAGGCGGAGGCCGGTGTCCGAGATTAACCCTGCCGAGTTGCTGTACGAGTTGAAACATCAGGAGCGCCGCGAAAAATTTGAGACGGCGAAGCGGATGCGCTCCTTTGCGAGCCGGGTTTTCCGTTATGGCGCCGCCACGGCAAGAGCCGAACGCGATCCAGCCCAGATGCTTTTGGGCGCGCTAATCCAGCCAAAGGTGAAACATTTCGCAGCCATCACCGAGGTTGCGGAGTTTGGTGCCCTGCTGCGAGCCATCGAGGATTATTCCGGGGATCCGGCGGTGATGTATGCGTTGAAACTGACGCCGCATGTGTTCCAGCGCCCTGGTGAATTAAGGCAGATGGAATGGGCGGAGGTCAATTTTGACAAGGCCGTATGGACTCTTCCGGCCTCGAAAATGAAAATGCGCCACCCTCATGCCGTGCCTCTCTCGCGCCAGGCGCTGGCAATCCTCGAAGCGATGCAGGGGCTGACTGGGAAAGGGAAATATGTGTTCCCATCCGTCAGAACCCGTACGCGGCCCATTTCAGAAAATACCATCACCGCTGCGTTGCGGCGGATGGGGTACACCAAAGATCAGATGACCGCGCACGGTTTCCGCACGTCCGCGTCTTCGCTTTTGAATGAGTCCGGCAAGTGGAACCCCGATGCCATCGAGCGTGCCTTGGCCCATATGGTTTCCGGTGAGATACGCCGCATCTATAACCAGTCGGCCTATTGGACGGAACGGGTTGCCATGGCGCAGTGGTGGAGCGATTATCTGGATGAATTGCGAGAGGGCGGAAACAGATGACAGGCAGCCCCGGTGAAGGATGGAAGGTCTTCGCAGACGGGGATGAAGCTGACGATATTCCGCTTTGGAAAGTGCTGGCGAAGGTCAGGTCGGACAATCTGGACGAGGGACTGAGCGCAAATGCTGCCTTTCTCGACCGGATCAGGCCAGCACCTTCACGATATTACAACCTCGCTCTTGTGATCAGCATCGTGTTCGGGTTTCTGGCCGTCCTGTTCCTCATCGGCCTACTGATCTCGGTTCGTACCGGTGCGACCGACCTTTTCTACTTTCTTACCGTGGCCATGGTGGCAGCGGCAGTAGCGCCGCAGCTCTGGCGGCAGGCCTATCAGTATGGCCTGAGCACCCCGGATCGCCCCTTGGCGCTGCCTCACGCATCTGATCCGCTGTTTGACGCTGTGCTGGTGCACCTGCAGAAAGTGGACGGCCCTCAGGCCTATTACCGTTCCTGGTTTCGCAGGAAGCGTATTCCCCTCAAACGCAGGCAGTTCTTCGGCAGGCTGCGCTATTTCCTGTTCTCCGAGCATGGGAAGGATCGGGGTCTGGTCATGCGCTTTCCGACTGCGATGGCGCTTCCTGCCGATATCTATCTCCATCGCGAGGATGTCGACAAAATACTGGCGGTGGACAGGCCGAAGCGTAAGGGCGGGCCGGGCAGAAACGCTAAATACCGCTATGAGGAAGCGATCATTGCGTTGCTTGGCGATCCTCGACCAGAAGCCTTGGACGTGAGCGACCGGGCGGCGGCCATACAGACTATCAAGGATTGGCTGTCCGAGTGGTTCGAGGCCAATGCGGATGAGAGCGGGGACGTGCCGCGCCGGGATCAACTGACCCCGTTTGCTGAAAAAATTTATACGCATCTGGAAAGGGCTGCGTCCGCCAAAGCGCGTTGATCAGTGCCTTTGTTTTCTGATCCCCGCGAACGGCTTTTTTGATGGGCAGCATGCTATTTCCGTGACCTGCGCCATCAGCGGTTTTCTGCGGCCTTCCCATTGCTGGACGACACACCGGCAGCCGTGTGCAACTTGAGCGATCTCCCGCCGCGAATCGGCAATCATGGAGATGCACATGGAACCGCTTGCCCTATCCATCAATGAAACCGCCAAGGCGCTGGGCGTCGGTCGGTCCTCTGTTTACGGCCTGATCAAGTCCGGTGGATTGGTCGCCATCAAGATCGGCAGACGCACCCTGCTGACCACCGAATCGATCAAGAAGCTGGCGCAGACCCGGACGGCGCTCTGATCCGCAGCAGCGGCATGGCTTCAGTCTGATCGGCTGGCAGCCCCGCGCCTGTACCCCACACCATTGTCTCCTTCCATCGTGTTTTCACGAAAGGATACCCCATGCCCGTTTCCCGTAAGACCGTGGACCGGCTGTATGACCTTTTGCGTCGTGACGGCAAAGTCACCTACCGCGCCTGGATCGATGCCCGCGAGGCCCGCTATCTCACGCGCATGCTCGACAGAATCACCACCGATGACGAGGACGGCGACGCCCTTCGCTTCTTCCTCATCCGCTCGATGCGGGGCGAACGCCCTCCCATCGACATCTACCGGGGCCACACATCCACCTGCCGGATCGATGGGCCATGGCAGGAGGTGGACCACTATTGGCTTCCCCTTGGCGGTCTGGTCCTCACGATTGGAGCGACCGCCCATCTCGACCCGTTCGAGGCGAAGGCCCTGCACCGCAAGATGGAGGAGGTCGTAGAGGCTGCGATCCGGGCATGGGCGCGCGATCAGGATCTCTATTCCCTGCCAGAGGGAACCGAGTCAATCGACAGTGACCTGGCTGAACGTGCCGCCAAGGTCATGATCGCGGCATGGGCGGAGCAGCAACGGGCATCGACCAATGGGCGCGATGTTGAGCCCATTCGCCCCCGCGCGCGCGACCTCATCGACACCCTATCGCCACCCTGCAGGCTTTGCGGAAGGAGGCTGGCCCATGCTTGACCGGAAGCGCCAAAAGGCAAGGTCACAGGGCTGCGATGCTACGCATCGAGCCAGCAATTCAGATACACACCTCACGCACGGGTGCATGCCTGTTTTCCGGCGGTTTTCGCGACTGCGCCGCGAGTGCGCGGCCTCGGCCCATGGCAGCCATGGCGCAATTCCGGGGTTTTTCGGGAGTGCTGCTCGCACTCCCGGGGAGGCGGCGCGATGAGGCCGGTTCAACATACCGTTCGCTTACCCGCATCTCTCGACAAGGCCCTCCGGGCCATGGCTGAACGCGACGGCACCAGTGTTTACGCCCTGCTTCAACGCAGCGTCAAAGCCGGGGTGGCGGCGCTCGCCAACCCGCCCGCGCGCGACACATCCGGCAGGGAGATCATCACCGAACTGGTGACTGTCAGCACCCGCATGGTGGACGCCGAGCGGATGCTCGACCGGGCGCTGTTCACCGCCTGCGCTGCCTATTGCTATGCGCGCGCCGCCGCCATGGGGCTGCCCCAGAGCGATGAGGCGATCACCGAAGAGATCAACGCGGCCTACAATCGGCAGCGGCGGCTGGCGCAGGAGGACAGGCGATGACTGGGTCTCCTGATCGCCGCATCCATGCTGATGCCCTGCGCAAGCAGCAGCGCGGCAGCGCCGCCACCCGCTTCAAGAGACATGCCATCGCCATGCTGGCGTCCATCACTCTGGGCGCAATGGCCGGGCCCTATCTGTTGCTGGACCAGGATACGATTGCCGCCACCGGCACCTATCAATGGGCCCGGATCAAGCTGTGGGCGGTATCGAGCTGGGCCAGCGATACGGCGGTCGATGTCCGACGCGGCAACCGGATCGATAAAGACCGGTCGGCGCGTCAGATCATCGCCCATCCTTATTTCCGGAGACGCGCCCATCTCGTCTGGATCTATGCGAAATGGGGTAGTGAGGTCGGCTTCGTCGGATGGCTGGTCGCCTCAATCGGCCTGCTAGGCGTGATGCGCCGCCGCCGTGAACGCCTGCTGGCAGACCGATGGATTGCCGGAACGGCCATCACGACCGAGAAGCGGCTGGCCAAGTTGACGGGCAAGGAGGCTGGCAAGCTTCCCCTGTCGATAGGCACCGTGCCCATCCCGTCGCGTCTGGAAACGCGCCACATGGCGATGATCGGCACCACCGGTTCAGGCAAGACGACGGCGCTCCGCCAATTGCTCGACGGTATCGAAGCACGCGGTGAAGCCGCGCTGGTCTATGACACCAGCGGCGAGTTCATCGCTCACTATTACCAGCCCGAGCGGGGCGACGTCATCCTCAACCCCTTCGATGCTCGCTGCGCCTTCTGGTCGCCCTTTGCCGAGATTGCCCATCCCGCCGACGCCGACCGCATCGCCCACCAGCTTATCACCGAGACCGGCCAGCATGACAGCGACGTCTGGCTCGACACCAGCCGCATCCTTGTCGCCAACATGATCCGGGCGCTTTGGCGCGAGAAGAAATGCACCCTGGCCGATTTGCTGCATGCCCTGCAAAACCGGAGCAAGGACGATCTGAAGGATTGGCTCGCTACCAGTTCGTCGGCCCGAACCTTTGCCGATGATGCCGACCGGGCCACGGGCAGCGTACTCTTCATGCTCGCCAAAGCCGCTGACCTCATCCAGTTCCTGCGCGTCGAAGACAGCGGGGGCATGCCTTTTGCCTTCCGCGACTTCATCCATGGGCTCGACAAGCGCAAAGGCCCGCGACCTTGGATCTTCGTGCCGCGCAAGGAGGATTATTTCGAGGCGTCAAAGCCGCTGCTCGCCTGTTGGCTGGAATGCGCGGCCAGCGCCGTCCTTGGTCTGCCGCCTTCGCCCGACCGGCGTATCTGGTTCGTGTTGGACGAATTGGCCGATCTGCCCCGTGTCGATAATCTGGCGCGGCTACTGCCCGAGGGCCGTAAGTTCGGGGCCGCCGTCATCCTGACCTTTCAGGCGCTGGGGCAGATGCAGCACCGCTATGGCGAGCAGATCGCCGAATCCATGCTGGGTTGCTGCAACACCAAGCTGTTCCTGCAAATCATCGACGGGGAAACCCGGCAATGGGCCAGCCAGACCATCGGGGAATGCGAGATCGAGATTCAGACAATGACCGACGCGCTGGCCGAGGGCGACGACGGGCCGCGCACCACCTTGGGACGAACGCGCAAGATGCGCCCTGCCGTGCTGGAGAGCCAGTTGCGTTTGGCCAAGTTCGAGGGTTACCTGCTCTTCCCCGATGGTCTGCCGGTGGCGCCGATTAGGCTGACCGCCGACCATGTGGCCAAGCGCGGGCCTGCCCGTGTGGCGGGCTTCGTACCCGGTGATCCTAAGCATACGCTTTGGGAAAAGGCGACCGCCGCCACGTTGGGACCGTCATCGCCAGCGTCTGTGCCCACGGCAGCCCCAACGCCTGCGCCTGCCCCTTCGGCCCCTGCCTCCCGAAGACAGCGGGCCAAGGGGCAGGCACCCAAAGGCCAGGGGCCGGTCTGATGGTGGCCTCCGTCTCCGCCCTGACCAGTTCGGCTCAGGCCGCCAGCTACTATGAGGCTGACGACTATTATGCCGAAGGGGGCCTCTCCCCTTCGCAGTGGCAGGGCAAGGGCGCTGAGGCGCTGGCTCTATCCGGCGAGGTTGACCGTGATCAGTTCCGGGATTTGTTGGAGGGGAAAGTCGGCGGACAGCAGCTTGGGCGTCATACCATCGATTCTGGCCGGGACGGTAAGCTTGACCATCGGCCCGGTTGGGACATCACCCTGAGCGCGCCCAAGTCGGTGTCGGTGATGGCGGAGGTCGCAGGCGACCGGCGGCTGATCGCGGCCCATGGCGAGGCGGTGCAAACGGCGATGGCTCATGTCGAGCAGCACATGGCCGCCACCCGTATCCGGGAAGGCGGGCAGGTCGCTCGTGAAGCGACCGGCAATCTGGTGATCGCCAGCTTTCAGCATGGCACCAGCCGGGCGCAAGACCCGCAGTTACATACCCACAATGTCGTGATGAACGCGACGCAGGGCGAAGACGGCACATGGCGCAGCCTTGAGCCGCGCGCGATCTACCAGCTTCAGAAGCAGATCGGCGCCATCTACCGGCAGGAGCTGGCGGTAAAGGTGCGCGAACTGGGCTATGAGATCGAGGCGGGGAAGGATTCCCTGTTCGAGATCAAGGGCGTTGCCAGCGAGGTCATCGCCGCCTTCAGCACCCGGAGTGCCGAGATCGAGGCCAAACTGGGGGAGCGCGGCACCTCGCGCGAAGAGGCCAGTGCTGCGGAGAAGCAGATGGCCACATTGGACACCCGCGCGGCAAAGGTCGCTGGTGACCATGCTGCACTGGTCGACGAATGGCGGGAGACGGCCAGCAAGGCAGGGTTCGGCCCCGCGAGTCGAATGACGCTGATAGAGCAGGCGCAGGCCAGAGCCGCCAGTCCGGCCCACCGGTTGGAGATGGAGGCGCAGGCGACCATGGCGGATCGTGCTGTCGCCCATGCCGCCGAGAAGCTGGGCGAGCGGCAATCGGTATTCTCCGCTGCCACCTTGCAGGAAGAGGCCGGGCGCATGGCCCTGGGCAAGGTCGGCTATGCCGAGATCAAAGAAGCCGTTCAGGTGGCTACGAAAGAAGGCAGCCTGATCGACCGGACCTTTCTGGACCGGCGCGGCGCGGAGTTCTCCGGCTTCACCACGCGGGAGAATGTCGAGATTGAGACCAGGATGCTCAAGGGCGAGACGGAAGGGCGCGGGGCATTGGCTCCAATCGCCTCGCCGCTGGCCGCCGCCAAGGCGGTTGCCAGTGCGTCGGCCCAGGCTGAGCTGGCGGGCTTTGGCTGGAATGCTGACCAGCGCGCTGCCACGCAGCAGCTTTTGACAAGCCGGAACCGCATCACCGCCTTGCAGGGTTATGCCGGGACGGCCAAGACCACCACCGTTCTGGCCACCTTCGCGCGCGAGGCGGAGGCGCAGGGCACCCAAATTATCGCGCTGGCTCCCACCGCGTCCGCCGCCATGGTGCTGGGCGAGGCACTGGGCGCGAGGAGCGATACCGTGGCCCGCCATCTGTTGTCTCCGGAACTATCCAGTCGGGGCCAGCCTGCCGCATGGATCGTGGATGAGGCCTCCTTGCTCTCTGCCCGCGACACTGCCCGCCTGTTCGACCTCGCTGAAAAGCAGAATGCCCGCGTCATCCTGGTTGGCGATGTGCAGCAGCTTGGATCGGTCGAGGCCGGGGCGGCGTTTGCCCAGTTGCAGGGCTTGGGCATGGAGACCGCCAGGCTCAGCGAAATCGTGCGGCAGACCAATGAGGCGACAAAAGAGGCGGTGCTGGCCTCCATTGAGGGCGATGCGAAGAAGGCACTTGCCGCGCTGGACCGGGGCGGTGGTCGGATTGTCGAGAATGCTGATCGGGCCGAGCGTTTTTCGGCCATGGCCGAGCACTATGCCGGACTGGACAAGGCGGTGCGGGCGCGCACGCAGGTGATTGAGCCATCGCGGGAGGGGCGCGATACGTTGACCGCTGAGATTCGCGATGCGTTGACCAGATCCGGCGCACTGACGGGGACAGCAGTCAGCATGCAGAGCCTGGGCAACAAAGGTCTGACCCGCGCTGATGCGCGCGACCCTTTGGCCTATGATAAAGGCGACGTGGTGCGCTTCACCCGTGACTATGCCGACAAGGGGGTGAGCCGGGGCGAGGCCTATCGGGTGGAGGCTATCGATCCGGTCAAGGCGGCCATCACGCTGAAATCCGAGGACGGGCGTGAGGTGGACTGGCGTTTGCGGCAATGGGGGGCGGGGCAGAGCCAAGCCTTCGCGCCGCAGAAGCTGGAACTGAAGGCGGGCGATAGCATCCAGTTCACCCGAAATGACCAGGAGGCTGGGCGGATCAATGGCGGTCGGGCTGAAGTGATCGCGGTGGACGAGGCGACGCGTAGCGCCAACATTCAGACCTCGCGGGGCAGGACAGAGGTGCTCAGCCTGGATGCCGCGCGCGATCAGCATATCCGCCATGCCTATGTAGACACGGCCTTTGCCGCCCAAGGGCGCACCGCCGATCATGTGCTGATCCATGCCGACAGCAAAGCGGCTAATCTGGTGGATCAGAAGAGCTTTTATGTCGGGATCTCCCGCGCTAGGGAAACGGCGGCGGTGTTTACAAATGATCGGGGGAAGTTGGTTGCCGCCATCCATGAGCGGGCTGGGCATGTGCGGACGGCCATGGCTCAGGTCAACGCGGCGATGTCTGCACCAGCGGTGGCCAAGGTTTTGGGGGCAGGCCTGGGGTGAAGGCTAGGAATGGCTTGGCCGAGGACGTACCGGTAAGACGCGGATTGGTCCGAGCTGCCATTTATTCTCCGTCCCGAAAATCTGCTCCTAAGTGCCCATGGCGGAGGGCTGATTTTAATGCCGAAGATTTGGATAGCGGCCCCTCGGGATGGCAAGCCAGCACATCAGCGTCCGTCTGAAAGTAGGCGCTAATTTCTTATCGACCTGGTTAGTGCGTCTCCATTTAGTTTCCAATCCGACAGAGCTATTTCGCTTAGAATGGTTTGTGTCACTGCGCGTCTTCGTCAATGGGTTGATTTTTGCGCATTGTAATTACAAAGATGGCGTCGTTGCTGCAGGGAGGCGGCGCTTCATGTATGACCCGACAATGCACGCGCGTTCCCTTGCGCGGCACTTCCTACCCGGCGATTTCATCGCGGATCCGACGCTGCTCGAAGAGCCGGATCGGAGGGCCGTGGTCGATCAGGCAGTGCAAATCGGCGCCAATGGCTTTGCTACAGTGACCTTTCTGGAATCGACCCTCCGAGGGAAGACAATCCATCAGGTCACCGATATAGCCCAACTTCTTGTGCTACGTCATGTCTCCAAAAATATCCGCCGCTTAACTGGTGTCAAACAGGAAAATCGACAGTTCATAATCGAGTGCATCCGCACCATGCTTCGCGAAGGCACCTCCTATAGAGTCTATAAATTCGACATCAAATCATTCTATGAAAGTGCAAACATTGATCAGATTTTAGAGCGCCTTAGGAATGACGAAGGATTTTCGGGGCAGTCTGCCGTCGCACTCGACACCTTCTTCACATTTGCCAAGGCGGCCGGAGTCAGTGGCCTTCCGCGAGGCATCGGTCTCAGCGCTATCCTGGCAGAATATTTGCTCCGGCCCTTCGACCAGCACATAGCGGAAATGTCACATGTCTGGTTCTATGCTCGCTTTGTTGACGATATCTTTATCGTGACCAGCGGGCGCGAAGATGGTGGGACGTTTGTGAGACATGCAACAGCATCGCTCCCCGACGGCCTTCTATTCAATCGGAAAAGCGAGATCTACGACTTCGAAAAATTCTCGAAAAACCAGACTGGGCTGGCGCATGCTATCGACTTTCTTGGATATCGTTTCAATGTAAGCCGTCCATTGCGATCCAGCGAAAAGGGTGTGATGCGAACTGTAACGCTCGATATCGCGCCCGCAAAGGTGCGAAAGCTAAAGACACGTATCGTGAAATCGCTGTTGCGCTTTTCGACAGATGCCAACTACGATGACCTGCGCGCCCGTTTCCGGCTGATTACTGGAAACTTCAATTTTGTCGATCGGGCGACGAATATCCGACGTGTTTCGGGAATATACTTCAACTATCCACTGGTGGACCTCGAATCATCCACAGCGATCCCAGACCTCGACAAATTTCTCCGAAACATGGTGATGTCACCGCATCCAGGCAACAAGTTGCGTCCTGTCCTTGCGACAGCACTGCGGCGCGAACTGGCACGGCTTACCTTTCGCGACGGTCACGCGAAGAAGCGCTTCTATTCATTCAGGCCGGAGAGGCTCGTCGAACTAACGTCGGTGTGGCAGCATGCGTAAGCGCGTCATTGCAAAAGGCAATATTCATAGTTCGGATCATCTCCGGGCACTGATCACTGACACGATGCCCGGAGACATTCCCATCATAATTTCCAATGATGGCTTTTATCGAAATGTCAAAGCCGGACCACATCCCGATATAGCACGTCGCGAGTTCGTCGAACGGCTTCTCGTGTCACCTAAACAATATACGAAACCTTATCGCTACTATATCACCAAAGGCAGCAAATCATCCCGCAAACTGAGCCTTATCCATCCCAGCGGTCAACTTGCGATTGCGAAATTTTACCAAGATGATGGTCATCTTATCTGTTATCATTCGAAAAAATCTGAGGCCTCTATCCGCTCTCCCAGAAAAGTTGGTAGCCTTTTCTTTGTGAAAGGCCCTTATAGTGAAAGAAATAAATTTAAAAAGTCAGGAGTGGACACGGTAGATATCGAGAATTCCGTGTCAAATCCTGCGTCTTATTTTTCTTATAATGGTGTAGATAGGTCGTTTAAATTTTTCAATTCTCCACAATATATGGGCCTCGAAAAAAAATATCCTCTTCTATGCTTTGCTGACATAGCGAAGTGCTTCCACAGCCTCTATACTCATACTCTTTACTGGGCGACCGCCGACATTGAAACGGCGAAGGACAATACGAGCCATCAGACATTCAGCAACCGGTTCGATCGGCTGATGCAGTCCGTGAATTTCAACGAAACCAACGGAATTTGCGTCGGCGCAGAAGTCAGCCGTGTGTTTGCTGAACTGATCCTGAGCGAAATAGATAAAAAAGTGATCGCGCGACTTAAAAAAATGGAGATTCGCTGGAAAGAAGACTATGAGTTCAGGCGATATGTTGATGATTTTTTCATTTTCAGCCAATCTGATAATATAAATTCGCAGATACTAGTCGCGCTGGAGATCGAATTATCGAATTTTAACCTGCACCTCAACAGCGAAAAGACCTCTGTGATCCGGCGCCCATTTGTTACTGATAAGTCGCATCTCGTGCACCAGGCAGACAAGGCGCTCACTTCCTTTTTCGAGCGTTTCATCGTCAGCAACTTGTCGGGTGACGAGGGCTACGGCTACAGCTATCCGCAGCGCGTCTGGCGATCAGAAAGCGTACTCCGCATCTTCTTGGACGACATCAAGACAAGCTGCTTTGACAAAGGGCGCGGATATGATGCCGTCGGCAACTACATCATCGGAGCCCTTTCGACCCGCGTCACAGCCCTGATCGCTAGTTTCGACCGGGCGATCCAGCGAGAGGACGCGACGCCTGAGGATTTCGTAGGTGCAATCGGCTTGCTGCTCGAAGCGATCTATTTTTTCTACAATGTAGATCCCACGATTTCATCTTCGCTGCGGGTTGCGCAATCGGCTATCTTATCATTCGATTTTTTCAAGGCGAAGATCCCTGACCGAACACCGTTCCTGCGCGAGAAAATTGTGCTTTGGACCTACCATTTTATCAGTACGTTCAAAAATGCTGGAAAATTCCGCACGGTTGAGGTTGTGCCTCTCGAGGCTATCAACGTGCTGCTGGTATTAGGAGAAGTCGGGCTGGAGGAAGCTCTGGTCCGCAAATCGATCACCGATTTTTGCGAACCCGTCGATAATCTGGGATATTTTGAGATCGTTTCCTACCTATTTTGCATCAAAGGAAACCCTCAGTTCCAAGATTTGCGCGACTCTCTCTTTAAACGAGCCGAAGAAATATTGCTCGGAGGCGAAGACATTCGAATTGACGCCCAATCGGCATTTCTGGCGCTCGATTTGCTCGGCTGCCCCTATATCAACCGATCTAGCCGGGCTAAACTCTTTAACAAACTGAGGAAGCAGATCGGCCTTACGCCCGTAACTGTGCTGGCCTCGCAGGCTGCCGTCGAGACGTTTGAGCAGCAGTGCTGGTTTGTGCAATGGGATGGGCCGAATCTGCTGCACATGATCCGCAAGAAGGAGTTGAGCTCGGTCTACTAGAATGGTATCATCGGGAAGAGCTCGTCCAGCTTCTCAAGGCTCCCTGCGTTGGTTTTCAATTGAGGCCAATGTTGAGGGCTTATACTGCAAGTGGTGATGAGCGGATGGAATTCCAACCGCTTAATTGCTACCATGCAGAGCCGCAAGGCACACACCTAATGTAGCTGGGCGGGCTCGCTGCAATTGCACTAGAATTCTCAATTTATAGCCAGCGTGAATTCAATGAACGGATGGTTGCTCTCAAGGATCTCAATCGGCTCTCCGAACTCATGTTTTGGGGGATCCCCGCGTAGCTGGGAGTAGGCAAGTGCGACTCGAGAACCCCAGGCTTAACGGGCCCCGCATGTTCACCAACGGCCTTAATCATTGCGTTATAGCCTTGAGACGCCGCCATGGGTCGCTCTGCCGAAGTGCAGGGTTTGCCGTCGCAATGAGTTCGAGCAACTCTCGCAGGTTCCATGGCGCCGTTTGCGGATTATCGCCGACGAGTGAATTGAGAAGTTTTAGCGTCTCCACCGGATGATCGACGGCGTACCCTTGGCCGTCTTCGCCCTGCTTTCGTAATCGATAGGCTAATGTATCAAGGTGTGCGACCGGTCGTAAGTGTGGCAGCGCGAGGGAAACGGCTTCAGTGAAATGGACGCCTGCCCTCTCCACGATCAGGGCAAGCTGGCGCGAAGTGCCTTCGGTCTGGTATTTTAACTGTTGAGGCCAAGCGTCGGTAAGGAAGGGGCGAAAAAGCTTCGACCACAGGTCGTTGTTCGGGTTGGTCCGCGCAAGCACGCCCAACGCTTCTACACGGACTTCTTCGCCACCGGCAGCCAATATTCTCCGTATATTTGCCATGCCGAATGCCGCAGGCTCGGCACCGCGCGGAACAGCGAGATTAACCATAAGCGCCACAAGCCCGCGACGGGCTTCACTATCGAGTTGCCATGGCGCCCCTCCACACAGCACCGTTGTGAGATGAGTGGCGATACGGTTGCCTGCGACGGTGCCTATGCCTTGATCCATCGCCAGGCCGTGCCACATTGCCTCAGAGAGTCGCTGATCGGGAGCGAACAACGGCGTCAGTTCATCCTCCGCCCATTCAGGAAACCAGTAGCTCATCCAATGATATTGTCGCGCGATGAGGCAAGCTGCGTGCCCTCCGCCATCGCCTGGCAACGTCATCAAGCGAGCAAGGCGTGATCCCACCCAAGTTGGAATGGGGCCTTGGCGTTTCGGCTTACCGATTTGATCGAGTACCGCTCTAGCGAGATGGCCGCCTGGGGAGTTAATTGACTTCATCACAGAGAACTCAGACTTCTCATGCTCGACACCCCCAACGCGAACATTCCCAATTGCGCTCCCAAATGTGGTGGGCGCTGCCGCTAGGTACCGGTTAACAATGGCGTCAAAGGCACGCCGCCCAAGGCTGCGTCGACGCCGCATGACCGGGCCCAACGCACTACTAGTCCAACGCGCTATCCCGTGGCGCAATTCGATAAATACCTTCTCGGGGAGGGAAGTAAGCGTATGCGCCAATATAAGAACCAGCCGCTCGTCCACTCCTTCGGGCCAGTCGTTTACTATGTTGTGCCAGAAGCGCATCGGGTAATCACCTCGACGTGCGACCAAACGGAGCGCCGAAACGGCTCGGAGTGGATGGTCCTTCACCAGTCCTACGAACGGTCGGTAGTCACGGAGTTGCCGGTGGTCGTCCGAGCTCAGCTCGGCTGCCAGCGCGACGACGTTGGAAACTGGTGCATGTTCAAGACCCTGACTCTCGGTAATTCGTTCGACGTAGCCACCACGGGCACCGCCGCTGTCGTCCGCTGCCCAAGCCCAAGCATCTGTCCACCTCGGGTCTACCTCCTTCAGTGTCACCAGGCTTGCACTCGTAGATCTTGAGAGCGCCTTGCCGTTAAGCTCCAGCCAACGCAGCCAACTGGCCGCCGTAGCAGCACGCGTGCGCTCTTGGTCTGCCTCGTCAGCGTCGTCTTGGGAGTGTCCCCGAATGATGCGCTCCTCGATGGCTACGCGATCCTGATCGCTCATACCAACCCATTGGGCCCGCAGCGCGAACAACATCTCGCGTGTTAGACCTGCCTCCCACCAAATCTGATCCGGCATGGCAAGGGCGCACCGCGCAAAAGCAGCAGGCTCGACCAACTGGGGTTGTGTTGCAGCGTAAAGGTAGAGTTTCGCGAAGAAGATCGGGTCATGAGTGTCCCAACGCTCCATCTCGAGCCGGGCATCCTCGGCATTTTGTACGACGAGCGCATCAAATAACTCACGGAATTTCAGTAAATAGCTTTTCTCGCGATCGCCCGTGAAATCTTCTCCACGATCGCCCGTTGGGTGCAAAGTTGGCGTCCGCCAGAGAATATATGTGCTCTCCAAAATCATCTCTGACATGCATTCAAGTGATCTACGGACCATGGCCACTACCCGGGTGAGCCTTTCGGGGGGCGGATCGAGCCCATCCGCCCATTTTGGTATGGTCACTTCGATCTCCGCGAGGCTGCGCAGACCAAGATCGGCGAATGTTCCTTGGGGAGGTATTGGCGAGCTTAACAATGCTCGCGAAATTGAGAACGCCGGAACTAGTGCGGCCTCGAGATCGCGAAGTGCACCGTTGGACCATCCTTCCTGCTTAATCCGCTCGAGGACGTCATACTGGCGCAGGTTCTGGTTATCGCTAGCCTGTGCCTCCGCCGCGTTGAGGTAGCACTCCCAGAAGTGCCGCACTAGTGGCGGAAGGTTGGCATCGCTCTTGAGGCGGTAATCGATCTCTCTCGCAATCCCGGGATGAGGTAGCCTTCTTCCGGCCGCCCACCAGATTGCCGCCGGTTGATCCATGACGCGGCCTAACCAACGGGCGAGTTGGTACAGTCGCTTCGGGAGCTGGTTAGTCCATTGTTGCGAAAAGCCCATCAGGCGCTGACGCTCAGGCCAATGCTCATCGCCGCGACGCCAGCCCAGGAAGTCGTCGCCGGGCGGTACGAAACTACCGTCACCGCGTGGTTCAGGGCGCGGTGGATCTGCATCGAGACCGAAGACGTCGAGCGGATCGATCTCGACATCTTCCCCCCATCGCATCCGACCAGACTTCGCGTAACGGCTGCTAACGTCGAGCACGCACAGCCATTCCGCTGGCGGCGAAGGCTCGGCCGATGCAAAAGCTTGAGCGCCTTCGCCAGTGCTGACAAGGCTGGCGACCTGACCTCGTTCAAATGGTCTCAATTCAGCAGGCTGCCGCTGCGCGAGTGCGATTTGCCGAGCGCGCCACCCATCCGGGTCTCGTGCAGCGTCTGCCCACGCGAATAGGCTGTCCCACAACCCTGCGTGGGACTGGTCGCGCGGCGCATACCCGATAGTGGTCACGCCCTTATCGTACCAAGCTTCCTCGGCAGCGGCCGATCCCTCCGGTACGAATGCATAAATCAGAGATCGACGGCCTGGATCATCCCGGCTGTTTAGACCCTCAAGCAGGTAGCGCATCGGCGGGTCATTCGCTGAGTAGCCAAGTAGAACAATGGTGTATCGCTCGCTCAGACCCCGAACGAAACGCGCGGCCCAGCCTTCCGCGAGATAGGCACGTCCGAAGTCTGCACTGGTAATGACATAGCCGGACCGGGCGCCAGTTGAAGCATTGAGGCGCCCGTGCAGGTAGACGATACCGTTGATCGGCTGGAGTTGGGCAAGATCCGGGAGGCTGGGTGGAACGTACCCGCGCACACGGCGTTCCGCGCGCTCGAACAGCAGGTCGAAGTTGGTCGTGACGATCTTGGGCACGCCGTCGCGCCCTCGAGATAGGTCAATCGCTGCACGATGGTAGCGGAGGTCTGCATTGCGTGGGGTCCGCAGTGCCTTGGTAAGCTCGCGATCTACCGCAGCAGCTCCGAACTCCTTTACCATTTCCTTGAATACGAAGTCGAGGCTCTGGCCGTCCTCACGCGCCTTACGAGAGCTTTCTGCGGCAAGGCGGTCGAGTAGCTTGTCCGCCAATTTAGCGAAGTCTGGAAGCCCAGCGGGAAGAGATACGCCCGCGCCGCAGAAAAATACGACTTCGCCAAGATTTCGGGCTTCTAGCAGCGTCTCGGGGATGTCAGGCCCGTCTTCAAAAAAACGCATGACACAGTCTTCTCTGATTCAGGAAAAGTAAATTGGGCCAATGTGTGCGATTTTCATGCGCACAGCAAGTCAGAGAGGAAGGTTGATAGGAAGGTGCCAACCTGACGCATAGATCATTTGAGTTGTCGAGATATTGTTTCGCACATGGCTTTGTAGGAGTGTGAGGCTGAGACGGCGGCAGGCGTGCGGCGGCGGAGCGATTGAGGAAGAAATTACATGAGTGATGACATAGAATCCCAAGTATCGCTGTGGCCGCTCGGAGTAAAGTATGCGCTTGTGGGTGATCATGATGCGAAAGCCGTAATTCAGATAAGCCCGGGCATATGCACGCTGGTCGGGCCTAATGGCAGCGGAAAGACACGGGCGCTGCGAGCAATAAAATTGGCGTTGTCGGCGACGAACCGGATCGAAATCTACAATCGTAAGGTTCATTTTCTTTCGGCAGGACGCAGCAGTCCATTTGAAATATTCCGAGCCAATGTGGATCAACCCAATTGGCTGAACCACGGCGACGCCGCGATAGGCAATGCCAACTATCTGAAGCAATGGTGGGACTATGAAAGCGTCACGGGGGATTTGATAATCCTCGACAGTCGACCTGATCTCAAACTCAAGGTCGAAGCACGCCTACAGCAATTGTTTGACCGAAGCGTAGAGCTCAAGTGGACACAAAACGGGATGGCCATCAGAGATCGTGCCCCAAGGCGTGGTGTAGCTGGGGTTGATCCCCGCATTTTCCGGCGTCAGTTCGGGCCGGTCATGTCCCGGGTACAGCCGAGAGTATGACGATGGGATTGTCGCTCAGCGGCGCCATGGTTTCAAGCGACATATAGCGGCCGCGCTGGACGGCCCATTCGTCGCTCTGTTCCATGAGGATAGCGCCAATCAGGCGGGTGATTGCAGCCTCGTTGGGGAAGATGCCAACCACCTGGGTCCGGCGCTTGATTTCACCGTTCAGCCGCTCGATGGGATTGTTGCTGTGTAATTTGGCGCGATGCTCCTTGGGGAAGGCCATATAGGCCAGCACGTCGGGCTCGGCATCGTCCATCAGGGTGGCCAGTTTGGGCAATTTGGGGCGCATCTGGTCTGCAATGGTCCGCCACTGCTGGCTGGCGGCCTCTGGCGTTTCCTGGGCGAAGGCGGTGCCGATGAAGGCGGAGACAACCCGCCTGCCGCTCTTGCCGGCATGGGCCAGGGCGTTGCGCATGAAGTGCACTCGGCAGCGCTGCCAACTGGCGCAGAGCAGCTTGGAAACCGCCGCCTTGATGCCCTCATGCGCGTCGGAGATGACCAGCTTGACGCCGCGCAGGCCACGCCGAGCCAGCTTGCGCAGGAAGTGTTCAAACTCGCCAATAAGTCTACGCCGCAACAGTTGCGGATTGAGGTCGATATCGCATCGCAGCTTTTCGAACGAGGTACCTTCCCGTTCGAGATTAGCTCGTCAGAAAATCCGACCATCATCGTGCCAGTAGTGTTGCCGGGCATTCCTCGGGAAACCTAGCGCCACGCTATTTCCATATCGTTATGGGCAGAAATGCAGCTTTCTATGAGTACGCGTATCAAAGCGGCCCCAGTCTGTTGTTCTGCCGCGCCGGATGGACAAAGGACGCGTGTCTGCTCCTAGCAAAACTTGTCGCCTCAGGCGTCGCGCGGGAATTCCCATTAAGCCTCACGGTCGGGCGTCTAATCGCAGTTGGACTGTCAAAGGCTTGAGAGCTTATAAATCTTTTGGCACAACACGAGGCCGCTCAGTGAGTTGTATCGGCTATCGATCTCTGGCTGGACAAATCCGAGAGATGCGTGAAGAGCCAGTTTTCGAGGTATATCAGGATATTATGGGCGGTACTCGGAGAGGCTCTAGATTTTCCGGAGCATGCCACGCGATCGGAGCTTGTGGACCGAAAACGCTCATTTCCAGCTCTTCATTGACTGGTAAGGGGGGCTGGCATATATTTGAACCCGGAGAAACCATGCTCAAAATCCGCCTCTACGATCCGGCACAACGCCAGCAGGAAAAGGAGCGCCAGCGCGCCTTGGATGCTGCTGCCTTGCAGAGCGGACAGGTTTCGCCTGATCAACTGCGTGTCAGCAATGGTTTTCTCTCGTCGCTTGAGGTTATCGACTCCTCGATCGCCTGCAAAGAGGTCTTCTCCTGACCGAGGCGCCGCTGCCTGCGGAAACCGTCTACGATCTGGCGCAAATCCTTCAGTTGGACGATGGTGCCTTTATCGTCGGTGGTCAGGCGCTCAATCTCTGGGCCGAGCATTACAACAAAGTTGAAGGCCTGGCTGCTTACGGGCCTTATACCTCTAAAGATATTGATTATTTCGGTTATCGGCAGGCCGCTGAAAAACTAGCGGAAGCCTTGCATGGCGAATTGCTGATACCCGATGCCGATGACCACACGCCTCAGACCGCGATCGTGCGCGCTGTCGTGGATGGCCGCATGATCGAAGTCGATTTCCTGTGGAATGTGAAGGGGGTCAAGACGCAAAGCCTGAAAGGGCAAGCCGTCGAGTTGCGACTGACTGTTCGGCGAGCCGATGGGGTGGGGGAGTTGCGCATCCCTATCATGCATCCGTTCCATTGCTTACAGAGTCGCCTCGCCAACGTGATCGAGCTTGGACGAAACGACGATCTGGCACGGCGCCAGCTGGAGGCATCGCCGATCGTCCTGCGTGAATATCTTTCCGAAATGCTCGATGGCGGCCATCTCAAGCATGTCATCGGCGTCCTTCAGGCCCTCAAGGATTACCTCGTCTCGGACCCAAATGGCCGGAAGGCGCACAAGGTGATGGCAAATGACCCTGCGGCAATTCTCGATAACTTCCAGAATGATGAGCGCCTTGATGAACGCTGGAGAGCGAACTCATTGGCTTCCATGCGCCAAACCATTGCGACAAAAAGGACAGCCTGGGCGCGGCTGGCAGATCGCTTGCTCAGTGCCGTCAGCTCTAAGCGGACCTAACCACCATCGCCCCGCTGTAAAGAAATTTAGGCCAACTGGCCTAACGTCAGCACGACCAATGTTTGGCGGGCGGTTATATCCGGATGGGCGCTTTCGCGAAAAGTGAGCCAGACACATGCCGAGCCATTCCGCGATATTGCTTGCCAAGCGTCGGAGAATGGCGAAAGAATCCTCCCCATGCGCACCGACCTCGACCACCTGCCTGCCACGAAGCAGCGAGAGCTTGAGCGCATCGTCGAGGTGATTTTCGACGAGTTCCGCCAGGCGACGGAAAATGCCACTGGGCCCCGCAAGGGGGCGCAGATCCTGAAGGTCATCCTATTCGGTAGCCATGCGCGCGGCGATTGGGTCGATGCGCCGTTGTCGGCCAATCAGTACAAATCGGATTACGACATTCTGGTCATCGTCAGCCAGAAAGAGCTGACCGACCGGGCCGCCTATTGGATGAAGGCCGAGGAGCGGCTGATCCGCGCCTACACCATGGAAAAGACCCTGAGGACGCCGGTCAATTTTATCGTCCACTCGCTACATGAGGTGAACGATGGGTTGGCGCATGGCCGGGTGTTCTTCATGGAGGTCGCCAAGGACGGGATCGCCCTCTACGAGGCGGACGACCGGGAACTGACGACGCCGAAGCCGAAAACACCGCAGCAGGCATTGGACGCCGCGAGGGAGTATTTCGACGAGTGGATGTCGCAAGCCGCCAGTGCGCAAAAGGGCTTCCTGTTTTTCCTTTCGCAGCACGAGCATCGGGATGCAGCCTTCATGCTGCACCAAGCGACCGAACGCCTCTATTCTGGCCTGTTACTCACACTGACTTTTTACGCGCCCCATAACCACAACATCGCGTTCCTCCGGTCGCTGGCCGAAGGACTGGACCGCCGCCTTTACGGCATCTGGCCGGAAGCCACGCACCGCGAACGCGCCATGTTCCAGAAGCTGAAAGAGGCATATACGAAGGCTCGCTATTCAAAACATTACAAAATCGGCGAGGAAGAGCTGACCTGGCTGGGCGAGCGGGTCGAGGAACTGGGCCGCGTCGTGCACCAGGTGTGTTCCGAACGGATCGCCGCCCTAGAAGTTGCCGCCCGTTCATAGCACCGCTCCGGGTAACTTGCCGGACCTCTGCGATTCTGGCATAATCTCCGCCACGAGATGGAAGGACTGGCGGCCATCTCCGGGTTAAACCTGCCAGGCATCATGTAGGTTCGGCCATCACGGTCGGGCAGTTGCTGTAAACCGCATCGGCGGTACGCAGAGAACATCGCTTGCACATCCGCGCCTCAACGCGCGGACCGCTGGTGTGCGAGCTTACCATGACAGCATTCAGGACAGGCGACATCTACGCGCGTGAAGTGGTGATGGCGCGCGTCGGGCATCTCATCCGCCGCAAGCAGCATGAAATCGAGTGGATCACCCGCATTCTGCGGAGCCTCTTCGATCCGGGACAGGTGCTGGCACCCGATCCGGGGCAGATCACGCGCATCATCCTGATCGGCCCCTATGCTCGGCGCTCATGGTATGAGGACGAGCGCACGATCAGCTTTTCCGACTACGAGTTCTGGGTCATCGTAAATCACCCTGCATTCAAGGAAGAATGCTGCTGGACCCGCGCCCGCGACATCATCCAGCGCGAGAGCGGTGACCGCTGCGCGGTCGATCTGGAAGTCTACTCCAAGGCCGACATCCGCATCGCAAGAGCCGAGCGCGACACCTTCATCCTCGACCGGATTGAGGCGGGCATCACGCTCTATCGTGCTTCGCGCGACGCACCGCTCCCTGCGGACAGGCATGGGGAGGCACGGTCATGACGGCCTCGGAAAGAAGCGACACGCTTCAGCGCCTCTACCGCGCCGAACAGGGGCGGCTGCTGCGCTATTTCAGAACGAGGGTAGGCCGCGAGGAAGCCCCCGACCTGTTGCAGGAGATGTTCACGCGCTTGCTGCGTAGCGGAGCCCTTGAGCGGGTGGAAAACCCATCCGCCTATTTGAGCCGCTGCGCCCAAAATCTGCTGATTGAGCGCTGGGGGAAAAAGCGGAGGGAGCAAAGCGTTCTCTTCCCCTTCGATGACGAACGCGATGCGCCCTTACCACCAGAGCAAACATGGAGAATCGAGGAAACGGATGCGCGGCGGATTTATCGGCGATCGCTGCTGGCCATGCCTCGCAGAACGCGGCGTATCTTCCTGATGCACCGGCTGACCGGCATGACTCAGCGCCAGATCGCGAAACAGGTCGGTATCGGTGAGCAGAGCGTGGCCTATCACATGATGCGGGCTGTGACGCAGTGCAAGAATGCCGCCTCCAGATCGGACTGAGGCCTTTGACCGGACGTTAGCCCGCAAAGGGCGGCTGGCACCGCCCGGCATGGGGCGCCGCCAACGGCGCGCGATATTCGTGTTTCGAGGGAGAAAGAGGCCCTACCTCTCTCTCCCAGCAAGGTGCCGCTTTGGGGCCGTGGCTCGCTACGCTGCGCCCGCACCACCCCCGGCACCGGACCTTGCCCCCACTCTCTCCGCCCCTCGCCGGGTCGGCAGGGGTCATGCGCGGCATGACCCGCTGCGCGGATTGGAAGGGAGTAACGACAATGATCAGGCAAGACCCCCATAGCCGCATCACCGACCGCATTCTTACTGAGCTGGAGCAAGGCACCCGTCCTTGGCTGAAGCCCTGGAGCGGTGGCGATCTTGCGGCATCGGGACAGACCCGGCCTCTGCGCGCCAGCGGCGAGACCTATCGCGGGATCAACGTTCTGCTGTTGTGGATCGAGGCGCAGGCCTCGGGCTTTGTCAGCCCGTCATGGATGACCTACAAGCAAGCCCAGGCCTTGGGCGCGCAGGTGCGCAAGGGCGAGCATGGCGCCACCGTCGTCTATTATGGCGACAGCAGCAAGGCCGTGCATGACGAGGCGAGCGGCGAGGATCGGGGACAAGCCTTTCGTTTCCTGAAAACCTACACCGTGTTCAACGTGGCGCAGATTGATGGCTTGCCCGAGCGTTACAACCAAGTTCCGGAGCCAGCGCCGGAGGCCGAGCGGATCTCCGCCGCCGAAGCCTTCTTTGCCAGCATCCCGGCCACTGTACACCATGGCGGCGACCGGGCTTATTATATGCCGTCAGCCGACCGCATTCAGCTTCCGCCCTTCGCAGCCTTTCATGATGTCCATGGGTATTATGCCACGAGGGGGCATGAGACCGTCCATTGGACTCGCCACGAGAGCCGCCTTGATCGTTCATTTGGGCGCGAGAAGTGGGGCGATGAAGGGTATGCCCGAGAGGAGTTAGTGGCGGAATTGGGCGCGGCCTTCCTTGCCGCCGATCTTGGGCTGGCCATCGAGCCGCGTCCGGATCATGCCAGCTACATCGCGAGCTGGATCACGGTATTGCAAAACGACACCCGCGCCATCGTGCAGGCCGCCGCGCATGCCGAGCGCGCCGTGGCCTATCTGCATCAGTTGGCCAGTCCGGATAAGGTGAGGAAGGCGGCCTAACTGGCGATGGATGATGTCGCCCCGTAAGCGGGGCGACCATTTCATGTGATCCCGCAGCTATGTTTCGGGGGCGCCCATGACACTCTTGGATAGACCAAAGCATTATTCCTTCTTTCTGAAGGCCTTGATCTCCATTATATCGAGCGAAGGACTCGCGAAAAACGGCTCAGACCTATGGCGTTCAAGACCTTGAAGACGAAGCGTGAGGCGACCAGCCTCGCTATGCTTGGCAAGCGCATTGCCGAGCGACGCCTTGTCGTGTGTTCGGTCGATGTGCCCCGTAACGAGGGCACGCGGCGCACGCCTTCCAAGCAAGTTCTCCTGGACGAAATCGCCAAGGCAGGCGGCCAGTGGTGATCGGTATCTGGTCGTTTTAGCAAAGTTTCCGCCGCCCGGTTCGCCAAGATTTCCTGGGCACAGCTCACCGGCATGTGCAACCGCGTCCGATAGGTCATGATCTCGGTGAAGCAGCCCTTGGCCTTCCAAAAAAGGCAGCGCGCGCGGATCAAAGTTTACAACCTAAAGTCGCTGCTCGCCGTTTACGCGTTAACGCTTGGGGTTGGTGCCAGACAAGATCTGCGCCAACTGACGACCCCTGACACGGTGAAAGTGGCGTCCTAGCTGCCGCTGAATGAGGTCATCAACGAAATGGCAGCGCGACTTCATTTGACCTCTGCGCCACAACGTGGCAGATATCAACTGTACTGCCCGTTCGTTACCTCACCACGCTGAATGGCGGCGGTTCGAGTGCTTTTTCAGGCCAGAATTTTTGGGGCCCTTTTTGGGGCCCCGACTGAGGTCCGAACTGGATTTTTAGAAAAAATTCAAATATTTCAAATGCTCTATTGCAGTCCCTCCTCCTACCATAAAAACAATAACTTAGGTCCATCACGGTCCCTGCAAAACAGGGCCGGTTTACAAACTCTGTAAACCGTTAGGCGCTGAGGCGCTCCACCATCGACACAATGACATGTGCTTCATCGACGTATCGGCTGCGAATTTCGCTGATCCGTTTGGCCGTCCAACCAATGGTCGGGCCAATCTCTTCGTCGGTCAGGCCGCATAGCCTCCATTCACACCTGCGCGGCGTCCGTCCGCTCGCGCTCGATGCCCAAATGGCGCATGGAGAGAGGTGAGCGGCGCAGCGCCGTCACTGCGCCTTGGCGCCGACGCAGGGAGCCAAGGCCCGCGGCGTGGATGGCATCGATTGTGGCGGTGATTTGTGCGCTCTGCATCGGGTTGAAACCCAGCAGGGTGAGGACCACGGGCAACCAGGTCATGACGCCAAACCTCCATCAGCAGCGCCGCCTGCATCCAGAACGAGCCGGTGGATTTCGGGCAGCGCGACGGCGGCAAAGCCGGCGTCGAGCAAACGGCGGGTTTCATCAGCGGGCATGGCGTCTGCGCGAAGGCGCAGCAGCACCGCATAGCGTCGCAAGGCCTCCAGTCGCGGATCGGCCAGCGGATTGGGCTGATCGGCCCTGAACAGCCAGCGGGTGAAGCGATTGCCACGCTCGGGTTGCGTCAGGCTGTCGATCCCATCGTTGCGGGCGATGTGGATGGTCAGCCGCTCCAGCCTGGTAAGTGCCGGGATGGCCTGCGTTTGTAGCGCATAAGGGGATGGGGAGGGGAAACCCTGTGAGAGATCCAAATAGGCCATGTGCGTGCTCCTCTACGCCAGGAGAGTGCGGTTATCCTGCGTGACGAGGCGACAATGGCGAAAATCAGACCTCCTAAACAGCCGATTAAATTTGAAGGATATGTTCGAGAATTTCGAACATAGGCTTTTCAGAGCGCAACGTGGCTATGGATCCCGGCGCGGCCGAGATGGCTTTATGGGCGGGTCAGTTCCACCAGCTCATAGCGCTCGCCAATGGCGGGCAGCACGGTGAGCAGCGGAAGGCAGTCCACCGGGTCGATCCAGAAATCGGTCAGATGCGGCACATGGTCGCTCCAGCGGATCGTGTAATGCAGCGCGTCAAATGTGCCCGCGCCGACGGTAATCTGTTCGGGGGCGATAAAGGTGACGACCGGTTCGACCAGCAGGACCGAGAGGCCCTCATCGCCCAGATGGGCCGTTGAATTGGCGGCGCACAGCAGGGTCACGCCTTGGCCGGGCTGGTCCGTTCCGCGCACCATGGCGGTGATGGCATCGCCCGCCAGCGGGTGCATGCCCAGAAAATCCACCGTGCGATCTGTCTCGATGCGCCGGGCAATGCGCCCCTCCTCCTCGGTGATCCCCTGACATTCGACCGAATTGCCCGCCACCGAATACCAGCAGGTGCCAATGGTTTGCCCATCGCGCACATTGCGCACAAAACCATCGCGCGGGCGCCAGTCCGATGTCACGGACCAACTCACTTCGCGCAGCAGTTGCGCCTCATCCATTTCGCAGACCGCGCGCAGCGATCGCCCATGCGCATGAACCGAGGCGGAGAACGTCTCGCGCCCCCATTCGCGGCCTGCGCCATTCAGATAGGCAATTTTGCCTGCATAGTGGCGATAGGGTGAGGGCATGGTGATGGACTCCGCCTTGGGGGATGAAACGGCAGGACATCATCACCATGGCGGAAAATCGCCGGTGTCTGTGCCAAGGCTCCAGCTATCGGATAAATTCGCCTGTCCGGGGCGGCGCCATCACGCCTCGACCA
The DNA here is from genome assembly GCF_028736195.1 of Novosphingobium sp. KACC 22771. GTDB lineage: Bacteria > Pseudomonadota > Alphaproteobacteria > Sphingomonadales > Sphingomonadaceae > Novosphingobium. Next base: position 1,358,831 of record NZ_CP117881.1, read on the forward strand.
CCTGCGCAGGGTGCATCGCGATGAAGCGCTGCGGATCGATGCCCTGCGCGCTCAAGGCCTCGGCCAATTGGCGCAAAGGGTCCTCGCGCGCCTCGTCGGTCAGCTTGAAGGTGCCCCAATGGATGCCCAATGCCAGTTTGGCATCCAGATGCTGCATGATGGCAACCGCCTCGGCCGGATTGGTGTGCTGCGCGGCCATGAACCAGCGCGGATCATAGGCGCCGATGGGCAGCAGCGCGATATCGACCGGCCCGAATTCCTCACGCAGCCGCGTGAAAATCGCCCCGGTGCCATAGCCGGTATCGCCCGCAAAATAGATCAGCCGCCCCGCCGCGCGCAGCATGAAGCCTCCCCACAGCGCCATGCGGCGGTCTCGCGGGCGGCGCGATGACCAATGCAGCGCGGGCACGACATGGGCCTGTGCGTCCGGGGCGATCGGCGCGCTCTCTCCCCAATCGAGCGGCGCCAGCCGGGCCGCCGGGATACGCCTTCGGATGATCGTGTCATTGCCCAGCGGGGTGATGATCAACGGATCATGCCGGCGATGAAGCCAGCGCAAAGTCGCCATGTCGAGGTGGTCATAATGGTTGTGCGAGAGCAGCACGGCATCGATCCGCGGCAGATCGGCCAGCGCGATGCCCGGCGCATTGACCCGGCGCGGCCCGGCAAAAGACAGCGGGCTCGCGCGCCGGGACCAGACCGGATCGGTCAGGATGTTCAGCCCCGCGATCTGGATCAGCAGTGTGGCATGCCCGACCATGGTGATCCGCACGCCCTCGGCACGCGGCGCCGGACGCACCGGCACGACCGGCACCGCCGCAGGCCAGGGGTTGTTAGGAATGTTGCGCCGCCAGCGCAGCACATCGCTCAGGCTGCGGTCGGTTTCCGGTTCTCCGGCCGGATTGAGAAAGCGCAGGCCGTCAAAGTGATCCGAGAGCGGGCCGTTGTAATAGGGATTGCGTTTGGGCATGCGGCCTGTTCTCGATATTGGGGGAAGGAGAGCATTGGACCGCACGCGCCGTCTGCACAGCGGCTGTCAACCTTGCGTGGGGCTGCCGCGATCCGCCTGTCACGGCATCCCGAATGCTTTTCTGAAGAATGCGTCACTTTCGCGCAAAAGCCGGGTGCGGGCCGTGGCATCGTCCAGACTGTGGTCAAGGCCGGGAAATTCGACATAGGTCACATTCTTGCCCGCCGAGGCAAGGCGGCCCTTCATCAGGCGTGATTCGTCCACGCCGACATTGGCATCAAGATCGCCATGAAACAGCAGGACCGGCGCGCGAAAGGCCTCGGCATGGCGCGCCGGTGAACCGTCAGCGACATGGGGACCGCTGCCCACAAATTGCGAAACATTTTCAAAATTGGAGAAAAACTCCGCCTCGCGTTTCAACTCGCCAAGATCGGTCACGGGCGCCACCGCCACCACCGCCTTGTAGAGGTTCGGGTCGAGCACCTGTGATTGCAACGCAGCATAGCCGCCATAGGACCAGCCCATGATCGCCATCTTGCCCGGCGCGGCGATGCCCTGTTTGACCAGCCAGCGGCCCGCATCATTGACGTCGCCCACCGCCGTTTTCCAGGACTGAAAGCCATTATGCGCATACCAGTCCGCGCCATAGCCGCTTGACCCGCGATAATTGGGCTGAAGCACGGCATAGCCGCGCGCGGCGAAAAACTGCACCAACCAGTCAAAGCCCCATTCATCGCGCGCCGAGGGGCCACCATGGGGCATGACAATCGTCGGCAGACCTTTGGCCGGATCGCCCGCAGGCAGCGTCAGATAGGCCGGAATGGCCGTGCCGTCCGCCGCCTGATAGGTCACCGGCTTCATGGGGGAGAGCGTCAGCCCCTCCAGTTCCGGACGCACGGGCATCACTTCGGACAAGCGGTTGCCCGCTTTTTCGAGGAGATAGACCATCCCCGGATTGGTGTCGCCCGAGGCGATCACCAAAAGGCGGGCCTCGTCCTGACTGGCATCGGCAAAACTGATGGAGGGGGAACCCGGCAGCGCCTTGCCCAGTCCGGCCGCCAGTTTGACCAGTTCGGGGTCAAAATACTGCGCGCTGCGCTTTTCGGTGGCATAGCTGGCCCCCACCACCCGCGCGCTGCGCCCGATGGTGATCAATTCGTCAATATCGACATCATCGCGCCCAAGGATCATTTCGCGCTTCATGCTGCCATCCAGCGCGATGGCATAAAGCGTGCGAAAGCCGTTTTTCTCTTCAAAGCCGAACACGCGATCGCTTTTGGGATCGACCGCGACGGGCTCGAATCCGGCCCCTTTGGTGGCCAGCGTGTCGAGGGTTCCGAGCACTTCCCATGCTTTGGAATCCTTGCGCCGATAGCGATATTCAAGCTTGCTGTCGGTATAGCCGCGCGAATTTTCATTCTTGAGCCCCATGATGCGCACATGGCCCTGCCCATCGCTGAGATAGCTGTAGGCATCGACGCGCGGCTGCTCGACCTTGACGCGCTTGAGCGTCAGCGTGTCGACAGCCTCCACACCGAGGCCCTTCAGATCCTTGGCCAGCAACGTGCTTGAGGGGTCTTCGGGCACATATTGCCGGGTCATCAGCACCGCGCCGGGGTTTTCGGGCACATTCCAGTCGAGCAGGCGCCCGCCGTCCTGCATCAAACCCATCGCCCGCCGCGAGGTGGGGGCGCTGATCATCTGGGCCCCGCTGCCATCGGTGTTGAGGGCAAACATGCGGGTAAAGCCGACGATCCCGTTCACGGTCGGCTGGCTCACCGCCACCCGGCACAGGAGCCTTGTATTGGTGGGCCACAGACAGCCGAGCAGGCGCTCCTTGGGATTGGTGATAGCCGTCAGGATGCGCGGATTGGCGCCCACCTTGTCGAAATCGATGACCGCCACGGCCGCGCCCGGATTGTTGGGCGTGATAAAGGCAAGATGCTGGCCGTCGGGCGAGAGGCTGGCATGGCGGACATAATCGATGGCGCCGAATTTGGAGGCCAGATCATCGCTTTGCGCCGAGGCTGTCGCGGCCAGGGAACAGGTGAAGACCGCCGATGCGCCGGCGGTCAGAAATTTTGCAAAAGTCATGTGGTTAAGCGCTCTGCATCCATGCCATCGAACAATTAGTCAGCCAATGCGGCAGGCAAGTCAATCTGGAGCGCGAAATTTCAAGAAAAGTTATGCTAAATTTCCAAACCCTTGTGGACATTCGCGGGCGGCATTGGGCGGGCGCATCAGGCGGCTGATTGCGAAACATTGCCCTGCGCGGACAAGGTTTGCGCGATTGTGTGTTCTTCTGCCGCCGCTGGTCGGCCAAACATATAGCCTTGCCCCGCCCAGCAGCCCAGTTGCAGCAGCATGTCGCGCTGTTCGGGGGTCTCGATGCCCTCGGCAATGATCTCAAGCTTGAGGCTGTCGGCCAGCGAGATAATGGCGCTGACGATGGCGGCACTATGGGGGGCGCTGCCGATATCCTCCACAAAGCTCTTGTCGATCTTCAGCCGCGTGACCTGCATCTGTTTCAAAGTGCTCAGCGAAGCAAAGCCGGTGCCGAAATCGTCCAGCGCAATGCCCATTCCCGCCATGCGCAGGTGATTGAGGCTGGTGATGGTCTGCTCATCGGCCCGCAGCGCGATGGTTTCGGTGATCTCCAGTTCCAGATCGGTGGGTTGCAGCCCGTGTCGGGCCAGCGTCTCATTGACGATCTGCGCCAGATTGCCGGATGTGAACTGGGCCGCGAACAGGTTGACGCTGATCCGGGGCAGCGCCACGCCCGCGGCGCGCCAGCGGACCAATTGCGCGCATGCCTCGTCAATGATCCAGCTTCCCACCGCAAAGGCTGTCCGATGCGTTTCCAGCACGGGCAGGAAAACCGAGGGAAGGATCAAACCGCGCGTGGGGTGGCGCCAGCGCAGCAAGGCCTCGGCACCGATCAGCGCGCCATCGCTCAGTCTTATCTGCGGCTGATAATGCAGTTCCCATTCGCCGCGCTCGGTCGCCTGGCGCAATTCGGTCCTGAAGGCGCGCTGGGCCGCGAGCTGGTTGGCCATGCCGGCGTCGAACAGGCGGATCCTGCGCCCACCCTCTCTCTTGGCGGCAAGCAGGGCAAGGTCGGCCCTCAGGAACAGTTCTTCGGCATCGGTGGCGTGGAGCGGCGCCAGGGAAAAGCCAATGCCGGTTCCGACATGCAGGAGATGTCCGGCGATCTTGAAGGGCTGGGAAAAGGCTTCGATGATCTGCTCTGCCTGCGCGCGCGCGCCGATCGGATCGTCGCGCCCCGGCAGCAGCAGGGCAAATTCATCGCCCCCGATGCGGGCCAGCACGCCGTCGCCGCTGATCGCCGAGGCCAACCGGATGGCAATGGCCTGAAGCAGGGCATCGCCGGTCGAATGGCCAAAGCTGTCATTGATCGACTTGAACCCGTCCAGATCCAGCGCAAGCAGGGTGGCGACGCCTTTCTGCTTCAGGCAATCGACAACGCTTTCGATAAAGCCCGCCCGGTTGCGCAGGCCGGTCAGCACATCGTGATGCGCAAGATGCTGAAGCCGGGTTTCTCGCTCTCGGCGCGCGCTGATGTCCTGAATCTGGGCGCCGATCTCCATGCCGCGCAGGCCGGGCCAGGACGAAATCGTGATCTCGATGGGAAATTCGGTTCCGTCGGCTTTGATGGCCATCACCTCGACCGTTTTGCCCGACAGATTGACGGGCCCGCCCGCCGCGATGCGTTTCAAGCCATGGTTATGCTGATCGCGAAACCGGGGCGGAATGATGATGTCGAGCGAGCGTCCGATCATATCCTCGGCCGCGTGGCCGAATGTGTGCTCGGCCGCCTTGTTCCAGAACGTGATCCTGCCTTCGACGGTGGCGGTAATCAGCGCCATCGACGTCGAGTTGGCAAAGCCGCCCAGAGCGATCCCGGCGCGCGAGGCCCGATTGATCCGCATCCGGGCAACCACCATTCTGGCCAGATGCGACAGTAGGTCGCGCTCGCGATCGGTAAAGGTTTCCCGCGGTTCTGTGTCGATGATGCAGAAGGTGCCAAGATGGACGCCTTGCTCGTCCAGCAACGGACACCCGGCGTAAAACCGGATATGCGGCTCGCCGGTCACATGCGGATTGTTGCGGAACCGGGCGTCCTGCAGGGCGTCCAGCACCACCAGCGTCTCGCCCATCATCGGCATATGGGCGCAGAACGGCAAGCTGCGGGAGCTGCGGTCCTGCCCCAGCCCGTAATGCGATTTCAGCCATTGCTCATGCTCGCCGATCAGCGAGACGAGGCACACCGATACGCCGAAGAGATGGGCGCCCAGTTCGGTAAACTGGTCATAGTCCGGTTCGGGCGCGCTGCCGAACAGTTCATAGGAATGGATTGTGCCAAGCCGATGTTCTTCGGAGACGGGCGATGTCACTCAATGTCTCCGTAAAGTTAGAAACGCCTTGTTCCCTCTTTCTCATCATCTGGTTAAATCTACATGAATCCACTTGGACCAAGGGGCCTAGGTACAAGTATCTAAATCCTTGTTTGTGCGCATGAAGCCTTTTTGCGCGCGCCGGGAATATCATCGCGCCGGCGCGCTGCCTGCTATTCTTTCGCAAACTGGTCGAAGGCTTCCACCGCCTGCGCCGCATACATCAGGCTGGGCCCGGCCCCCATGTAAATGGCAAGACCCATGGCATCCATCACTTCCTCGCGGGTCGCGCCATGTTTGACGGCGGCCTGCGCGTGAAAGGCCACGCAGCCATCGCAGCGAATCGCCACCGCAATGCCCAGCGCGATCAATTCCTTGGTCTTGCTGTCCAGCGCACCGTTGGCCGTGGCGGCGCTGGCCATGGCGGAAAAGTTCTTCATCACATCGGGCGCGCCAAGGCGCACTTCCTTGATCGCGCCCGACAGTTCCTTGGCCATCTGCGGCCAGTCCTTGTGCATATTCCTTCTCCTTTTCAGATTTGGCCCGTCAGCGCATTGAGCTGCCATGCGGCGATCATGCGCTGTCCCTCGGCCTCGATGGCGGCCGCGTCCGCTGCGGTGGCCTCGCGTTCGGCGTCCAGCACGGCCAGCGTCGGCTTGGCCCCCACCTTGGCCTCCAACTGCACGCTGCGCAGCGCCTCGGCGGCGGCGGCAGAGCGGGCGGCGCTGGCCTCAACCATGCGGTGGGCGGTTTTAAGGCCCGTCCATGCGGCGATGACGGCGGCATCGATCTGGTCGCGGGCATCGCGGGCCCGCGCCTCACTGGCATCGAGCGTGGCGTCGGCTTCGTGGATTTTGGCGGCGGTGCGGCCCCCGGCAAACAGCGTCCAGCGGCCACGAATGCCCACCGCCATCGCATCGGCGCGGTAATCGGGAAAGAACTGGTCGCGGGTGCGGGTCGCCTCGGCAAAGGCGCCGATGGTGGGCATGCTTTCGGCCTTTGCGCCGCGCACACCGGCGCGCGCGATATCGATGCCCTTTTCGGCCTGCGCCAGCGCGGGATTGCCGCGATGGGCGCTGTCGAGCGCCTCGTCCAGACTGGGCGGCGTGGCGGGCAGGGCGGGCAGGGGGGCGAGCGCGCCCGCTTCATGGCCGGTCAGGCGGGCATAATGCGCCTCGGCGGTGATGCGGCGGCCCTGCGCACCGGCAAACCCGGCCTCACCCTCGGCGCGGCGGGCGGTGGCGGCGGCCAGGTCGGAGGCGGGAATTTCGCCGGACTGGAAGCGCAAGCGGGCCTGCCGTTCCACCTCGGCCAATTCCGCGGTCAATTGCTGAAAACGGGCCTCGATCCGGCGGGCGGCCAAAACCTCGGCATGGGCGGCCACCGCCCCCACCGTCACGCGGGCGCGGGCATCGGCCAGGGCGAGCGCCGCCATCGCCTGCCCGCCCTGCGCCTGATCGATGGCGGCGGCCACGCGGCCCCCGGCATAGAGCGGCATTTCGGCCCCGGCACGCAGCGCCAGCGGGGTGACATTGCGCGCGGTAAAGCCAAAGAAGCCGCCATTGTCGATGCGCCCCGCGCCGATCTGCCCTTCAACGCTCAGCATCGGATTGCCCTGTGCCCTGGCGCCGTCGAGCCGAGCCTGAGCCTGCGCCTGCCCCGCCTGCGCTTCGGCAAGAACCGGGGCATGGGCCAAGGCATCGGTGATGGTGGCGGCGATGGTGGCGCCCATGCCCTGCCCTTGCGCCCAAGCAGGCGAGGCCATCAACAGAGCAAAGGGCAGGATCATGGGACGCATCGCATCACCCCTTATTTGAACGTGCAGCCCGGCTTTACGCCCAGCGCGCGAAACAGGATGGCGGCGGGGCAGAAGCCCGTCACGCTGGCCTGAAGCATGTTGGCCCCGGCAAACATGGTGAGATAAATCCACGAGGGGTTCACAAAATGGGCGGCCAGGGCGCTGCCCAACACAACCGCGCCGGCAAAGCGCATCACAGCAGTATCAAGGCTCATCACACATCCTCCTTGGTGGTTTGTTTCAGCTTGCTGATACCCAGCACCTGCAAGGCCAGCTTTTCGTAGAAGGGCTCGCTGACCCCCGAGCGGACCTTTTTCAGAAAGTATTTTTCGAAGCCGACCTTGGCCAGATGGACCCATTTGCCGTGGGACGACCAATTGACATTGCGCGGCGGGATCTGGGGCTGGGCCACAAAGGCCACGCCCCCATCGCCGAAATCGGCAAGGCACACCGCGTTCCAACTCGGCACTTCGTTGGGCTCGCGGCCGTCCAGTTCGGCCGCGATATTATGCGCCACCGCCGTCACCATGCTTTCGATCATAAAGCCCGTCTTGGGCACGCCCACCGGCACCGGCGTTGGCCCCATGGGCGGGATCGCGACACAGACGCCGAGTGAATAGATGTTCCTGAAAGTGGGGTTGCGCTGGTGCTTGTCGGCCAAAATGAAGCCGCGCGGGTTGGTCAGCCCTTCGATGCCGAACACCGCCTTGATGCCGCGAAAGGCGGGCAGCAGCATCGAGAAGCCGAAGGGCAGGTCGTGGGCCTTCTTGACCGCGCCATCTTCGCCCACTTCCTCGACATGGGCGATGCCATCCTCAAAATGGGTGACGCGGGCGTTGGTGATCCATTTGATGTGTCGCTCGCGCAACTGGCTTTCCAGCAGGCCCTTGGTATCGCCCACGCCATCAAGGCCGAGGTGGCCGATGTAGGGTTCGCTGGTGACGAAAGTCATAGGCACGGCATCGCGGATCTTGCGGCGGCGCAATTCGGTGTCCAGGATCAGCGCGAATTCATAGGCCGGGCCAAAGCAGGAGGCGCCCTGCGCGGCGCCCACGACGATGGGGCGCCGGCCAGAAGCCGGCAGGCTTTTGCAGAACTCGTCAAAGGCATCGGCGGCATGGGCGGCGTGATCGGTCTTGCAGACCGACACCGTATGGCCATCCGGCCCGAAACCGGGGATTTCATCAAAGGCCAGTTCCGGCCCGGTGGCGATGACCAGCCAGTCATAGTCCATGGATGTGCCATCGCGCAGCTCGACGCGGTTTTCGGCCGGATGCACCCGCGCGGCGCCGACGCTGGTAAATCCGATGCCCTTTTTGGCCATCACCGGGGCAAGGGAAACGCGGATCGCATCCGGCTCGCGCCAGCGCACCGCCACCCAGGGGTTGGACGGCACGAACCAGTAATCCTCGCTGTCCGAGACCACCATCACCTGCGCGCGGCCCTTGGTGGCGTCGCGGATTTCATAGGCGGCAATCGTGCCGCCAAGACCGGCGCCCAGCACGAGAATGCGGGGCAGGACGTTTGCAGGCTTGGACATCGAATGGCTCTCCCAAAACTGTTCGGTCCCGGCGTCGTCGGATGGAAGGGGGACTCGACAAAGCTTCAATCGCACTTGACTAATATGACTGAAATACAATATAAGCAAGACCTGTTTTTAGGGCGACCTTTTGCCCGGCCGGATTGGAGTGCGAAACATGGTCTTTGGATTTGGAAAAACGGCAAAATATCGGGAAATCGAACCCCGCGAACTGGCCGCGATGGTGGCGGCGAATCAGGCGCTGGTTGTCGATGTGCGCGAGGCGGACGAATTTGCGGGCGGGCATATTCCCGGTTCGATCAACCGGCCGCTGTCCACATTCCAACCCGGCAAACTGCCCGATCCCGGCGCGCGCCAACTGGTGCTGACCTGCCTTGGCGGCAAACGGTCGGGGATGGCGCTCGACAAATGCGCCGCCGCGCAGGCGCGCGTCGATACACATCTGGCTGGTGGATTTGGCGCCTGGGCCAAGGCCGGATTGCCGGTCGAGCGCTGACGCCCGGCGTGTGGGCGCTTCGGTCAGGATGGGGTTGCGGGAGATGACAATGCATAAAGGCATGAAGGGGCGGGGCGGGATCCTGCTTCTGGGTTTGGCGCTATCGCTGCAGGGTTGCGGACAGGACAAGCCCGCGAGCGAGGCGACCGTGGCGGCCAAAGGGCCTCGTCTGACCGTGACCGCCAGCGATACGCCCGATTGGCAGAGCGTCTCGGCCGAGGTAACCAGTCAGGATCAGGCGCAGGTGTTGGCGCGCATTCCCGGCATCCTGACCAGCCTGTCGGTGCGCGCGGGCGACATGGTGCGCAAGGGGCAAGTGCTGGGCCGCATTGCCGACAACCAGCTTGCCTATCAATCGGCCGCCTATGGCGCGCAGGCCGCCGCCGCGCAGGCGCAGGCAGCCCAGGCCAAAGCCGAACTCGATCGCGTGAAATTCCTTGCCGCCAATGGCGTCTATGCCAAGGCGCGACTGGAACAGGCCGAAGCGGGCGCACAGGCCGCTGTCGCCCAGACGCAGGCCGCCCGCGCCCAGCAGGCCGGCATTCGCGCCATCGCGGGCAATGGCGCGGTGATTGCGCCCGCAACGGGGCGTGTGTTGCGCGCCGATGTGCCCGCCGGTTCGCCGGTGGCGCCGGGCATGGTGGTCGCGGTGGTCACTTCCGGGCCGGTGGTGCTGCGGCTCGATCTGCCCGAAGCGCTGGCGGCCAAGGTCAGGCCCGGCGCGCGCGTGCGGGTTGAGGGCCTCAGCCATGAGGGCAGCGTGACGCGCATCTATCCGGCGGTCACGGCGGGGCAGGTCAGCGCCGATGTCGCCGTCGCGGGGCTGGATGCCGGGCTGATCGGGCGGCGTTTGAGCGCGCAGCTTGCGGCCGGAACCCATCGCGGGATCATCGTGCCCCGCGCCTTTGTCGTTACCCGCTATGGGCTGGACTATGTGCAGGTGGCGGGCAAAACGGGCGGCGTGATGCAGGTGCCGGTGCAGACCGCGCCTGCGGCTGATGGCAAGAGCGTGGAAATCCTCTCAGGCGTCAATGCCGGTGATGTGCTGGTTGGAGCCGTTTGATGAACCTTGGCATTTCCGGGCGGATCACCCGCGCCACCATCGCCTCGCCGCTGACGCCGCTGTTCCTGCTGGCGGCGATCCTTGTCGGCCTGATCGCCACGATCACGATCCCGCGAGAGGAAGAGCCCCAGATCAAGGTGCCGATGGTTGACATCCGCGTGGCTGCGCCCGGCCTTTCGGCGGCGGATAGTGTGGAGCTGGCGGGCAAACCGCTGGAGCAGATCGTCAAGAGCATCGACGGCGTCGAGCATGTCTATACACAGGCGCAGGACCATGGCGTGATGGTGACGGCCCGCTTTAACGTGGGGCAGGACCCAGAGGCGGCCGCCACGCGCGTCGATGAAAAGATCAAGGCCAATATCGACAAGATCCCCGCAGGCGTCATGCCGCCCCAGATCACGGTGCGCGGCATTTCCGATGTGCCGATCGTGGTGCTGACCCTGACCCCAAAGGGCGCGGGCTGGGACGAGCGCAGCCTTTACACGCTGGCCACCAAATTGCGCAGCGAGGTGGCCAAGGTCGATGATGTGGGCCTGACCTTCATCACCGGTGGCCAGCGCGAGGCGGTCCGTGTGATCCCCGATCCCGCCCGTTTGGCGGCGGCGCGGGTGCCTTTGTCCAGCGTGATGGAGGCGATCCGTCAGGGCGGGCGCTCCTTCCCGGCAGGTTCGGTGCGCGAGAATGGTGCGGCGCTGTCCGTCACCGCGGGCGCGCCCTTGGCTAGCGCGGATGAACTGCGGCGGCTGACGGTGCGCTCGGTGGGCGGCGCGCCGGTGCTGTTGGGCGATGTGGCGCGCATTGAGCAAGGCGCGGCGCAGGATCAGGCACATAGCTGGCGCTGGGCGCGGGACGGCGGCGCATGGCAAATGGCGCCCGCCGTTTCCATCGCCATTGCCAAGCGCAACGGGGCCAATGCGGTCAACGTATCCGAAGGCGTGGTCTCGCGGGTCGAGGCGCTGAAGGGCGGCCTGATCCCGGCCAGCGTCGCGGTGAACGTCACGCGCAATTATGGCGAGAGCGCCGACGAGAAGGCCAATGAGCTGATTTTCCACCTCGCTCTGGCCACGGTTTCCATCGTCATCCTGATCGGTTTCGCCATTGGCTGGCGCGAGGCGGGGGTGACGGCGATTGTCATTCCCACCACGATCATGCTGACCATGTTTGCCAGCCGCATCATGGGCTTTTCGATCAATCGCGTGTCGCTCTTCGCGCTGATCTTTTCCATCGGCATTCTGGTGGATGACGCCATCGTGATGATCGAGAACATCGCCCGGCATTGGGGGATGAAGGACGGCCGATCGCGCCAGCAGGCCGCCATCGAGGCTGTGGCCGAGGTCGGCAATCCCACGATCATCGCGACATTGACGGTGGTGGCCGCGCTGCTGCCGATGCTGTTCGTGTCGGGTCTGATGGGGCCGTATATGGCGCCGATCCCGATCAACGCCAGCGCGGCCATGGTGTTCAGCTTCTTCGTCGCAGTGGTGATCGCGCCCTGGCTGATGATCCGCTTTGCGCGCGAGGCCTTGGCGCATGGTGGACATGAGGATGGCGGCAAGCTGGGCGCACTCTATGCCCACTATGCCACCCGCGTGATCGCCACGCGCGACAGTGCCAGGCGTTTCCTGTGGGGCGTGGGGATGGCCACGCTGGTCGCCTGCTCGATGTTCTATTTCAAGGCCGTCACGGTCAAGCTGCTGCCCTTTGACAACAAGAGCGAGGTGCAACTGGTGGCCGACTTGCCCGAAGGCACCTCGCTGGAGGCCACCGCGCGCATTCTGGAACAGGCCGGCGCCATCGCTCGCCAGATCCCGGAAGTGACCGCGATGGAAGCCTATGCGGGCACGGCTGCGCCCTTCAACTTCAACGGGCTGGTGCGCCACTACTTCCTGCGTGCCGATCCCGAAATGGGCGATGTGATGGTCAGCCTGTTGCCCAAGGGGGAGCGCAGCCGGTCGAGCCACGCCATTGCCGTGGACCTGCGCGAAAGGCTGCGGGCGCTGCCCCTGCCCAAGGGCGGCGTCATCAAGGTGGTCGAAACCCCGCCGGGGCCGCCGGTGCTGGCCACGCTGCTGGCCGAGGTCTATGGGCCGGATGAGGTCACGCGCCAGAAAACCGCTTTGGTGCTGGAGCAGATCTTCAAGTCCGTGCCTTTCATTGTCGATACGGACAATTCCTTTGGCGCGGCCCGTCCGGTTCTGCGCCTTGTGCCGGATAGGGCAAAGCTTGACCATTACGGCGTGGGCGCCGGGCAGGTGCTCGACAGCATGGGCGCGTTGCTGGGGCAGCAGACACTGAACTATATTCCGCGCGGGCCTGACCGCGATCCGCTGCCGGTGGAGATCGGCCTCGATCAGGCCCAGCGCAGTTGGTCGGGCGCGCTGGCGGCCACGCCGGTCGCCGCCACGCCTGCGGGCCAACTCCTCAGCCTTGGCGAACTGGTCGATGCCAAAGCGCAGCCGGGCGGGCAGGCGATATTCCGCCGCGACGGACGCGGCGCGACGATGGTGATGGCCGATATGGCGGGCCGCTATGAAGCGCCGATCTATGGGCTGATGGCGGTGGACAAAGCGGTGGAGGCGTATGACTGGAAGGCCCACGGGCTGATCAAGCCCACGATCCTGATGCACGGCCAGCCTGATGACGAAAGCCACCCCTCGATTCTGTGGGATGGCGAATGGGAGATCACCTGGGTCACATTCCGCGATATGGGCGGGGCCTTCATGGTGGCGCTGCTGGCGATCTATGTGCTGGTGGTGGGGCAATTCGGCAGCTTCAAACTGCCGCTGGTGATCCTGACGCCCGTGCCGTTGACGCTGATCGGGATTGTCGCGGGACACATGCTGTTTGGCGCGCCCTTTACGGCCACCTCGATGATCGGTTTTATCGCGCTGGCGGGGATCATCGTGCGCAATTCGATCCTGCTGGTCGATTTCATCCGCCACACCGCCACGCCGGGCAAGCCCTTGCGACAGGTGTTGATCGAGGCGGGGCGCATTCGCGTCAAACCCATCGCTCTGACCGCGGCCGCCGCGATGATCGGGGCATCCGTGATCCTCACCGATCCGATCTTTCAGGGGCTGGCCATCTCGCTGCTGTTCGGCCTTGCATCATCCACCCTGCTCACGCTGCTGGTGATCCCGGCGATCTATGTCGTGCTGCGCGATGATGGCATTACCTCGTCGGGAGAGGCGCCATGAAGCCCACCGATCTTTCGGAACTGAAAACCAACGCCAACCATATGGCGGGCCGCCTCAAGGTGATGAGCCATCCCGAACGCCTGCTGATGCTGTGCCGGATGGATGAAGGCGAGGTCAGCGTGAACGAGTTGGTGGCGATCTCGGGTCTGTCGCAATCGGGGGTGTCGCAGCATCTGGCCATGCTGCGCGCCGAGGATGTGGTGAGCGTGCGCATCGATGCGCAGGTTCGCTGGTACAGCCTGAAGGACCCCGTGGTCTCGGGCGTCATCCATACCATGTGCGCCCTGTGCGATGCGGGCGGTCACCCCGGGGATTGCTGATGCGCTAGAGGCTGATGCTGCGCTCGGTCAGGGCCATCATGGCCGGACGGTGGCTGATCAGGATCAGCCCCGTCCCGGTTTCCTCCAGCCACGCGCCAAGCCGCCCGACAAGGCGGCTTTCGGTGGCCGTATCCAGCCCCTCGCTGGGTTCGTCCAGCACCAGCCATGGGCGCCGGGCCAGCAGCGCCCGCGCCAGCGCGATCCGGCGCCTCTGCCCGCCCGACAGCCGCGCGCCATCCCCGCCCAGCCATTGGTCAAGCCCATCGGGCAGCGCCGCAACCACCTCCTGCGCGCAGGCCACATCGAGCGCGCGCGCGATCTCTTCGCGGGTGATGCCGGGGCGGGCAAGGCCCAGATTGTCCGCCACGCTGCCCGCAATGAGGGGCGCGTCCTGCTGCATCACGGCAAAGAGCGCGCGCAGATGGGCAAGGCCGTAGTCGCGCGGCGCAAGGCCGGAAATCGCCAGACCCTGCGGCGCATCATCGCGCAGCCCGACCAGCGTTTCGACCAGCCGCGTCTTGCCGATGCCCGAGGGGCCGGTGATGGCGATCCGCGCGCCGGGGCACAGGTTCTGGCCATGGATGGTGATCACGGGGGCGTTGGGCAGGGGGGCGTAGGATACGCCTTGGTCCCTTGCGGCCGGTCCCAATTCAGTCAGCCGGATTTCGGCCTCTTCGATCTCGCGCCGCCGCATATCGTGCTGCGCCATTGTCGCCCATGCCTCCAGCCCCGTCATGGCCGAGAGGAGGCTGAAGGCGATAACCGGCGCGCTGCCTTGGGCCAGCCATGCGATCAGTGCCACGGTCATGCTGGCCAGAGCCGTCTGGGCGGCGGTTATGCGCGCCTCTGCGCGGGCCAGCGCGCGTTCGGCCTGACTGTGCGCCGCTGCGCCGGTTTCCAGCGCATCGGCCATTTTCAGCGCCAGACCATAGACGGGAATATCCGCCGCAGGCCCGGCCATATCGGCATAATCGGCCTGCAGGGCGGCATGGGCCTTGGCGACCCGCGCCTGCAAGGCGGGCAAGCGCGTGGACATTTTCCGCGATGCCAGACGCATGGCCGCCATGCCCGCAGCCATGGCCAGCAGGGAGCCCCAGCCCGCCAGACCGACCATGGCCAGCGCGACAAGGCCTGCGCTCCACCCGCCCACCTGCGCCACGCGGCGAATGGCGGCATCCTCCAGCAGATCGACATCGCGGCCAAAGCGGGCGGCCATTTCGCCGCTGCGCATGGCCTCGCGGCCGCCCAGCGCCGCTTTGGCCACGCGGGAAAACAGGTCCATGCGCAGATCGGCAAGGGCAAAGAGCGCGGCCCTGTGGCCCAGCATGCGCTCGCCATAACGGGCGCCGGTGCGCACAATGGCGGCGGCGCGGATGGCCGCGCTGGGCAGGAGATAGTTGAAGGCCGATACCGCCAGAGGGCCCGCCGCGCCCGCCAGCGCCGCCCCGACCAGAAACCATCCGGCCAGCCCCAGCAGGCCCACCGAGGCCAGCGCCGCCGCGCCCGCGCAGATCATGCCCCAGCGCAAGGCGCCCCTTTGCCGGGCCAGCGGGGCGTCGAGCATGGTCATGCGGGGATCTCCAAAAGCGAGGCGGCCTGTGCCATCAGCGTGGCGTCATGGGTGGCAACCAACACCATGCGGTCGCGCGCGCGCCGCGCCAGCAAGCCACGCACCGCCTCGGCGCTTTGCGCATCAAGATCGGCGGTGGGTTCATCCAGCAACAGGATCGGGCGGGCCGAGAGCATGGCGCGCGCAAGGCCGATCCGCCGCCGCTCGCCCCCCGAAAGGCCCGATCCGCGATGGTCGATCATCATGCCCAGCCCCCCGCGCGCGGCCAGCATCGCGCCAAGCCCCATCGCGTCGAGCATGGCGACCATCGCGCCATCATCGGCCCCGCCCTCCGCCAAACATCCAGCCGCCAGGTTTTCGCGCAAAGTGCCCGGCAGCAGCGCCACGCTTTGCCCCGCCCAGCCTATCGCCTGATTAAGCGCCCCGGCGCGCAGCGGCGCCTCATCGGCCATAATTTCGCCCGATCCCAGTGGCACCTGTCCGATCAGGCCCAGCAGCAGCGAGGATTTGCCGCTGCCCGTCGGTCCGGTGATGGCATGCAGGCCCGGCGCGGCCCAGTCCCATGTCAGCGGGCCGATTGCCATCCCGTCGCGGTGGGTGAAAACTGCGGCGCGGCCTGCCAATCGGGTGGGGGCTTTGACCGGATCGGGGGTTTCCGGCATGGCGGCCATGGCTTCTTCCATCGCGGCAAGAGCCGCCTCGCCGGTCTGTTTATCATGATAGGCGGCGGCGAGGCGGCGCAGGCCAAGATAGAATTCCGGCGCCAGCGCCAGCACAAAAAAGGCGCGCCGCAGATCAAGCCGCTCCGGCGCGGGGAAGGGGAGCAGGCCGAGCAGGGCAAAGCCGCAATAGACCGCGACCAGCGCAACACTGAGCGCGGCAAAAAATTCCAGAATGGCGCCCGAGGCAAACGCGATGGCCAGCACCGCCATGGTGCGCCGCGCCGCATCCTGCGCACTGGCGCCCAGATGGCGGGTGATGCGCTTTTCGGCGCCAAAGGAGAGGATGGTGGGCAGCGCGCGCAGACGATCGACCAACAGCCCCGACAAGCGCTCCAGCGCCTGATGCTGGGCCTTGGCGCGGCGGGCCGCGGCCGTGCCCGCCAGCACCATGCCCAGAATGAAAGGCACCAGCGTTGCCAGCATGATCGCCGCCGCCACTGCGCTGGCCCACCACGCCGCCAAGGCCACGAGCAGCGGCGAGGCCCCGGCGGCAAGGCGCAGCGGCAGATAGCGCGCCACATAGTCCTTCGTGCCCGCCAGCGCATCCACAGCCAGATGCAGATCCTCGCCCACCAGCCGCCCGCGCATCAGGCGGGTAGGCAGCAGCGCCGGCAACAAGGCCGCCCGCCAGCGCGATTGCGCCCGCAAGGCGGCGGCCACCCCGGCGTCCTGCGCCCGGCTCTGGGCAATGGCACGCGCCGCGCCCCCCGCCACCATGGCGAACAGCCCGATCAGCGCCGCCGGACGCCCTCCGGCAGCCCCTGCGATCAACGTCGCAAGGCCGAAAGCGAGCAGGATCGCCCCGCAAGTATCGGCGATCCACCAAAGGCTTGCGCGATGATCCGGGCGCGGGCGGGGCAGGGAAGGGGGCTTGACCATATTACTTTTTCATCATATTAGCGTTGCCTGCAATTAGCAAGCGAGTCTGTCCGATACACCCGCCTGCCATTTGCCTGCCTTGCGCATGATGCGCTGGTCAATGGCTGCGCCTGCTGTGCGGCCCAAACAGGGACATGTCCGATGGATATGGCGGTTATCGAATTATCGCGGCTGCAATTTGCTTTGACAGCCATGTATCACTTTCTCTTCGTGCCTTTGACCCTTGGCCTCTCCTTCATGCTGGTCATCATGGAGAGCGTCTATGTTATCACCAAAAGGCCCATCTGGCGGGTGATCACCCGTTTCTGGGGGCGGCTGTTCGGCATCAACTTCGTGCTGGGCGTGGCCACGGGTCTGACCATGGAGTTCGAATTCGGCACCAACTGGGCCTATTACGCGCATTATGTGGGCGATATTTTCGGCGCCCCGCTGGCCATCGAGGGGTTGATGGCCTTTTTCCTCGAAGCGACCATGGTGGGCGTGATGTTCTTTGGCTGGGATCGCCTCAGCCGGGTTCAGCATCTCCTCGTCACCTTCCTGACCGCGCTGGGCACCAACCTGTCGGCGCTGTGGATTCTGGTGGCCAACGGCTGGATGCAAAATCCGGTGGGCGCGGCCTTCAATCCCGAAACGATGCGGATGGAGGTCACCGACTTCTCCGCCGTGCTGTTCAACCCGGTGGCGCAGGCCAAATTCGTCCACACGGTCAGCGCGGGCTATGTCTGCGCGGCGACCTTTGTGATGGGCGTTTCGGCCATTTACATGCTGCGCGGCAAATGGGTCAATGTGGCGCGCCGCTCGATGATGGTGGCCTCGGCCTTTGGGCTGGCCTCTGCGCTCTCGGTGGTCGTGCTGGGCGATGAAAGCGGTTATGCGCTGACGGATAACCAGAAGATGAAACTGGCCTCGATCGAGGCGATGTGGGAAACCGAGGAGGCGCCTGCCGCCATCACGCTGGTGGGCCTGCCCGATGTGGCGGCGCGCACCACCCATGGGGCGATCAAGCTGCCCTATGTGATGGGCATCATCGGCACGCGCAGCCTGACCGGCAAGATCGACGGGATCGAGGAACTGGTGCTGCGCGCCGATGAGCGCATCCACAGCGGCATCATTGCCTATGACGCGGTGGAAAAGCTGAAGCTCGACCGCGCCAATATCCCCGCCCGCGCCGCGTTTGAGGCGCACAAGCGCGATGTCGGCTATGCGTTGCTGCTCAAGCGCTATGTGGCCGATCCGCGTCAGGCGGACGACAAGTTGATCCTGAAGGCGGCATGGGATACGGTGCCCAATGTGCCGGTGATGTTCTTCCTGTTTCGCGGGATGGCGGCGCTGGGCTTTGGCTTTATCGCCTTCTTCGCCATGGCCTTCTATTGCGCCTCGGCCTGTCAATTCTCCAAGCGCTGGTTCCTGAAGCTGGCGGTGGTGATGATCCCGCTGCCGTGGATCGCGATTGAATCGGGCTGGGTGCTGGCCGAAATCGGGCGGCAACCCTGGGCGGTGGATGGCGTACTGCCCACGTTCCTCGGCGCCTCCTCGCTGACCGTGCCGCAGGTGTGGGCGACCATCATCGGCTTTACCGCGCTCTATGGCACGCTGGCGGTCATCGAGATCCGTCTGATGATCGCGGCGATCCGCAAGGGGCCGATCGAGCACCACGAACCCACCGCGCAGGCGCAGGGCTTTGCCCCGCTGCCCGCCGAATAAGGGGACAGGACATGCATATTCCGCTTGATTATGAAACGCTGCGGGTGGTCTGGTGGGCGCTTCTGGGCGTGCTGCTGATCGGCTTTGCGCTGACCGATGGCTATGATCTGGGCGTGGGGGCGCTATTGCCCTTTGTCGGACGCAGCGATCAGGAGCGCCGCCTTGTCATCAACGCCATCGCCCCGCATTGGGAGGGCCACCAGGTGTGGTTCATCCTTGGCGGCGGCGCGATTTTTGCCGCATGGCCCTTTGTCTATGCGGTCAGCTTTTCCGGCTTTTACCTCGCCATGTTTCTGGTGCTGGCGGCGCTGATCCTGCGGCCGGTGTCGTTCAAGTATCGTTCGAAACATGCCGATCCGGCATGGCGCAACCGCTGGGATTGGGCGCTGTTCGTCGGCGGTTTTGTGCCCGCGCTGGTGTTTGGCGTGGCGGTGGGCAATGTGCTGGCCGGCGCGCCCTTCCGCTTCGACAGCGACCTGCGCATGACCTATGAAGGCAGCCTGCTGGGCCTGTTCACCCCCTTTACCCTGCTGACCGGCCTGCTCTCGGTCGCGATGCTGGCGCTGCATGGCGCGGGCTGGCTGGCGGTGAAGATCGAGGAAGGGCCGGTGCTGGTCCGCACCCGCGCCATCGCCCGCATCGCCGCCTTGGCCAGCATCGCGCTGTTCCTGATCGGCGGGGTGATGGTGGCCAAGGGCGGCATGGGGCTGGCGCTGACCGGGGCTGTGGATACGCAGGGGCCTTCCAACCCGCTGATGTCGGCCAGTGTGGCCGCGCCCGGTGGCTGGCTGGCCAATTACGGCGCGCATCCCTGGATGGTGCTGGCGCCGGTGCTGGGGCTGGTGGGGCCGCTGGTGGCGCTGGCGGGCATCACCGCGCGGCGTGGCTGGCTCAATCTGCTGGGCACCGCGCTGGCCACCACGGGCATCATCGCCACGGTGGGCCTGTCGATGTTCCCCTTCATCCTGCCTTCGTCGATTGATCCGCGCTCCAGCCTGACCGTCTGGAATGCCTCGTCCAGCCACATGACCCTGTTCATCATGCTGATTGTGACGGTGATCTTCCTGCCGGTGGTGTTGGGCTACACGGCATGGGTGATGAAGATGCTGGGCGGGCGGATCACGCTGCGCGATGTCCAGACCAACCCTGATTTCTACTGAAAGGAACTGCCATGTGGTATTTTACATGGGTGCTGGGTCTGGGCCTTGCGGTGGGCTTTGGCATCATCAACGGGCTGTGGCATGAATTCAATTCGCCGATTGATGATGATCCTGCGGTCTGATCCTTTGGCGTAACGCCCCGCAGGACGCAGCGGCGCCGGCCCTTCCCGCCGGCGCCGCCTTGATTCCGGGCCTGCCCCTCTGGCGCCCGCGTTCAGGCCCGAACGGGCGCAGGGCGCGGCGCCGATAAATCACCCCCATACCAAGAGTGAGGCTTGCGCCCGATTGCGCGATTGGATAGGCGTAAGGCAATCTATATTCCGTGATATATAAATAGCCTCACTCTTCAGGTTCAGGGACCCCAACGATGCGCCATCCGCTTTTGCGCCACGGCCTGCTGTGCGCCACCATCCTTGCCGCCCATCCCGCGCATGCCGACGCGCCCGCCGACGCGCCCGCCGACCCTGCGGGCGATCTTGTCTTTACCCCCGATGCCGACATCACCGTCACCGCGCGCCGCCGCGCCGAACGCGCTCAGGATGTGCCCGCCGCGCTTTCGGTGGTTTCGGCCGATCTGTTGAACGCCACCCGCACCGTCAACCTGCAACAGGTCTCGACGCTGGTGCCTTCGCTCAACTATTCCAGCGCCAATCCGCGCAACACCGCCTTCACCATCCGCGGTCTCGGCTCCAGCGTCGTCTCGGTCAGTCAGGCCAATGACGGTTTGGAACCGGGGGTGGGCTTCTATGTCGACGAGGTCTATCATGCCCGCCCGGCAACGGCGGCCTTCGACTTCACCGACATTGACCACATCGAGGTGCTGCGCGGGCCGCAGGGGACGGTGTTTGGCAAGAACACCACGGCGGGCGCCATCTCCATCGTCACGAAAAAGCCCAGCTTCACCTTTGGCGCCGAAGCCGAAGCCAGCTATGGCCAGCAGAATTTCCGCCAGTTGCGCGGCAGCCTTACCGGCCCGTTGATCCCCGATCTGGCCGCTTTTCGCGTGTCGGGCTCGCTGACCCGGCGCGACGGGGTGATTTACAACCAGCGCTATGGCACATGGCAGAACAGCATCGACAACACCGCCCTGCGCGGCCAGATCCTGCTGACCCCCGCCGCCAACCTGTCAATCCGGCTGATCGGCGACTGGTCCAGTTTCAAGGGCGAATGCTGTACGCAGGTATATGTGCGGGTCGCCCCCACGCTCAAGCCCGCCGCCCAGCAATTTGGCGCACTGGCCGCCGGGCTTGGCTATGCTGTGCCCTCGACCAATCCCTTTGCCCGCATCACCGACATCGACGCGCCTGTGGGCACCGATACGCAGGAGGGCGGCGCCAGCGCCATTGCCGAATTAAAGAGCGGACCATTCATCATCACCTCGGTCACGGCATGGCGCTTTTGGGATTGGGATGCGGCCAATGACCGCGACTATACCGGCGTGCCCGTCCAGATAACCCAGCATATTCCCAGCCGTCAGGACCAGATCAGTCAGGAGCTGCGCTTTTCCAACGCGCATTCAGGCCAAAATCCGGGACATTTGGATTATGTCGCCGGGCTTTATTACTTTCACCAGAAGATCGTGGGCCATCCCATCAGCATCTATGGCCCGCAGGCGACCTATTGGCTGCTGCCCGCCGGTCGCCCCGCCAATCTCCTCGATGGCTACGGGCAAAACGGCACCACCGATTTCCGCTCTGATTCCATGGCGCTGTTCGGCGAGGCCACCTTGCACATCACCGGCAAGCTGGCGCTGACCGGAGGATTGCGCGAAACGTGGGAAAACAAGCGCGGCACCTATGACACCTCGGTCAGCGGCGGGCTGGCCACAGGCGCGGCCTCGCTGATTTCGGACAAGAATTCGATCCTGCGCGCCCAAACCTATGGGGCCAACGTCTCGGAGGCGGGTTTGTCGGGCCGAGTCAATCTGGCATGGCATGTCTCTCGCGACATGCAATTCTATGTCAATGGCGCGAGCGGGCAAAAATCGGGCGGGATCAATATGTCGGGCCTGCCGGTTTATCCCTCGGGCGTTGCGGGCCATGCCAATGGCGATCCCATCCTTTCGACCGCCGTGATCCGCCCCGAACGCAACTTCACCTGGGAAGCGGGCATCAAGAGCCAGTGGCTGGGGGGCAGGGCGACGCTCAATCTGGCGGCCTATTCGACCGTGGTGCATGATTTTCAGGCCAATGTGGTGGACAATGCCGCCGTGGTGGCGCTGCGCTCCTACCTCGCCAATATCCCGCGCGTGACGGTGCGCGGGGTGGAGGCGGATGGGCAATGGCAGGTGGCGCCTTGGTTCGCGCTGCGTGGCGCTCTGGCCTATGCCGATGGGCGCTATGCCTCCTATCCGGCGGGGCCTTGCCCGATTGAACTGACCGGCGCGTCCACGGCATCCTGCAATCTGACGGGCAAATCCCTGCCCGGCCTGCCCAAATGGAATGCCTCGCTGGGCGGCGAGATGACGCATGATCTGGGCGGCGCGCAAATCTATGCCCGCGCCGACGCTACCATCCGCTCCATGGTCTATGGCGAGGCGACCGACAGCGCCTATACCACCATCGCGGGCTATACGCTGGTCAATGCGGCGGCCGGGGTGCGGATCGGGCCGCGCTGGAACGTGGAGGTCTTTGTCCGCAACCTGACCCGCGCCAACTATCTGCAAAACGTCACGGTGCAGGCGGGCAACAGCGGGCTGATTGTCGGCACGCCGGGCGATCCGCGCATGTTTGGCGTGACGCTGCGCGCCAAGGTGTGAGGGGGCTTCAATTGCACGCATGACTGGCGCATAGAAGGGAGGTTCCGCAGGGCAGGGCCGCGCATGGCTCTGCTCTGTGTTCAGCCCCGAAATCAGACAGGCCGGCATGACGTTTCCAATCCCGATGAACTGCGAATTGCTGGACCTGCGCGCGCTGGTGGCCGTGGCCGACGGGCGCAGCTTCATGCGCGCGGCGCAACAATTGAACCTGTCCCAGCCCGCGCTCAGCCGCCGGATACAGAAGCTGGAGCAGGCCGTGGGCACGGTTCTGGTCGAGCGCACCACGCGCACCGTGCGCCTGACGGCGGCAGGCGCGCAGGTGGTGCCGCTGATCCGGCGGATGCTCCAGGAAATCGACGGCTCGCTGGTCGGCCTGATGGCGCAGGGCGAACGGGCGGCGGGCCGCATCACGCTGGCCAGCATCCCCAGCGCCACGGTGCAGTTCCTGCCCGAAGTGCTGCAACGCTTCTCGCTCGATTACCGCAACACGCGGGTACGCATTCTCGACCTTTCCGCCGGGGAATGCGCCGAAGCGGTGCGCACCGGCGAGGCCGAATTCGGCCTGTCGCTGCCGGTGGGGCCGGATTCCGATCTGTCCTATTCGCCGCTTTATGATGATCCCTATGGGCTGGTATGCCGCAAGGATGATCCGCTGGCGGAAATCGCCGATGTGGGCTGGGCCGATCTGGTGGAGCGCCGTCTGGTCACCGTTCACCGCGGCAGCGGCAACCGCACCACGCTGGAGGCCGGCCTGGCCGCGCAGGGCATCAATCTGACCTGGTTTTATGAGGTGACGCGCCTGACATCGGCGCTTGCGCTGGTCGATGCGGGGCTGGGGCCATCGGTGCTGCCAAAACTGGCCTGCGCGGGGCCGGAGGCGGGCAATCTGGTGTGGCGTCCGTTGAAGGACCCGGTGATTTTCCGCAGCATTGGCCTGCTGCAACGGCCCGGCGGGCAATTGTCGCCGGCCTGCACCCGGCTGGTCAGCCTGCTCTCGCAGGCATGGGCACAGGCTAAAGCGTAAAGCGCCCGCCGTTCCACCGCGCCACCAGCAGGGTTGCGCTGATATTGGCCACGCCGCTGGTCAGGGCGCGCAGGGTCGAGAGAATGCGGTCCACCGCGATCAGCATGGCCGCCGCCGCCACCGGCACATCGGGCAGCAGCGACAGCGTGAGCAAAAGCGCGGAAAAACCGCTGCCGATCACCCCGGCGGCGGCCTTGGATGTCACCAGCATGACCATCAGATAGAGCGCGATCCGTTCAGGCGGCAGGGGGATGTTCAGCGCTTCGGACAGGAACAGCGTGGCGACGATCAGATAGACCGCCGTCCCGGCCAGATTGAGCGTATAGCCCACCGGCATCACCAGCCCGACCACCGCCGGGTCGCCGCCCATGCCTTCCAGTTTCGACATCAGGCGGGGCAGCACCACCTCGCTGGACGAGGTGCCCGCGATGATCAGCATTTCATCGCGGAAATGGCGCAGCAGGGCAAAGGGGCGCAGGCCCGTGCGCGCATGGACAACGATCAGCAAGGCCGCCATCAGAGCGACGCAGGCCAGCGCCAAAGTGGCCACCAACAGCCCCAGCGAGCTGATAAAGCCGATGCCATAGGCCCCCACCGTATAGGCGATGGCGCCAAACGCGCCGATCGGGGCCACGCGCAGCAGGAAACCCACAATGGCAAATTGCAACTGGGCCAGAACGCGCAGGCCCCGGACAATCGGTTCGCCCGCCGCGCCAATGTGCAGCAGGCCAAACCCCACCAGACCCGCAATGAAAAGCACCGGCAGGATGTCTCCGGCCGTAAAGGCGGAAAAGAAGGTTTCGGGCACCATACGCAAAAGAAACTCGCCCGGCCCGTTGATCGGCGCCCCGGCCAGTTGGCGATGGAGATCGATGCCGCCCGGCACCGGCGGGGGAACCTGCAAACCCGCGCCCGGACGCAGCAGGCCCGCCACCAGCAGACCCATCAGCAGCGCCCCCACGGTGATCGCCACAAACACGATCAGCGCCCGCGCCACCGTCGTCCCGGTGCGCACCGCCCCGCCATGCAGCACGATGCCGTCCACGATGGTGCAGAACAGGATGGGCGACACCATCATCCGCATCGTCTTGACAAAGGCAATGCCCAGCGGCCCCAGCTCCACCCCCAGCCGGGGCCAGAAGTGGCCCACGACAATGCCGGCCAGCGCCCCCAACACGACCTGCACATAAAGATGACGCAGCACTGTTCGCTCCCATGATATTTATGTGCTTGACGCATTACGTGCGCCGATAATTGCATTTGATAAATATATCCCCGGTCGCTTCTATAGTCAAACAACGGCCGCCGCCATTACCGGCCCGGCCAGAGACAAACCGCCCAAAGAGGCGATCAAGGGGAGTAGGGCCGTCATGCGCCGGTTGTCGAAAATTGTTGCGCGCACCGGCGCGGGTGAAATCACCTCGCGGCGGCGGCGAGGCATCGTGCTGGGGCTGGTGCTGGCCCCGCTCCTGGCCGCCTGCCACAATCCCGGCGCGCGTGCCCCCCTGGCCACGCCCGTTGCCGCAAACGAACTGCATGTGCTGACATCGGGCGGGTTCAATGCGGCATTTGACGTGCTGGCCGCGCAATATACGGCGCAAACCGGCACAAGGATCATCATCGGCCATGGCCCCTCCATGGGCGCGACGGCCAATGCGATCCCGGCCCGGCTGGCCCGCGGCGAAGCGGCCGATGTGGTGATTCTCGCCCGCTCGGCGCTCGATGCGCTGGCGGCTCAGGGCAAGGTGACGCCGGGCACGTCGGTTGATCTGGCGCTTTCCAAAATTGCCGTGGCGGTGAAGGAAGGCGCGCCCGCCCCCGATATTTCCACCCCTGCGGCCCTGCGCCAGACGCTGATCGCGGCGCAATCCGTGGCTTGGTCGGACAGCGCCAGCGGCGTCTATATTCAGACCACCATGCTCGACAAGCTGGGCGTGGCCGACATTGTCCGTCCCAAGGGGCGCATGATCCCCGCCACGCCCGTGGGGCAGATCGTGGCGAGCGGCGAGGCCCAGATCGGTTTCCAGCAATTGTCCGAACTCAAACCCGTCAAGGGCATCCGCATCATCGGCCTTGTCCCCGACGAGCTCCAGAAAGTGACTGCCTTTTCGGGCGGGGTCGTTGCCAATTCGCCCCGGCAACAGGCCGCTCACGCCCTGCTTGATTTCCTGTCCTCATCCAAGGCCGAAGCCGCCATCCGCGCCAGCGGCATGGAGCCGGCATCGCAGAAGGTAACGCCATGAGCATCTCCTCCACCCTTTCGGCAGGCGGTATGGCCGATGCCGGGTCCGCGCGCCGCCAATCGGCCTTCAAATCGATCTTCATCGTGGCCAGCGGCAATTTCCTTGAAATGTTCGATTTCATGGTCTTCGGCTATTACGCGACCTATATTTCCAAGGCCTTCTTTCCCACGGGCAGCGAGTTTGCCTCGCTGCTGCTGACGCTGATGACCTTTGGCGCGGGCTTTTTGATGCGGCCGGTGGGGGCGCTGGTGCTGGGGGCCTATGTTGACCGCCATGGCCGCCGCAAGGGGCTGCTGCTCACGCTTGGCCTGATGGCGGTGGGCACCCTGGCGATTGCCGTCACGCCCACCTATGCCCAGATCGGCCTTGCCGCACCGCTCATCATTCTGGCGGGGCGACTGGTCCAGGGTCTCTCGGCCGGGGTCGAGGTGGGCGGGGTTTCGGTCTATCTCAATGAAATCGCGCCGCCCCATCGCAAGGGCTTCTTCACCTCTTGGCAATCGGCCAGCCAGCAGGCCGCGGTGGTCTTTGCCGCGCTGATCGGGCTGCTGGTGTCCACCAGCCTGTCGCCGGAAACGATGCAGGACTGGGGCTGGCGCGTGCCCTTTGTGATCGGCTGCGCGATGATCCCCTTCCTGTTCCTTATCCGCCGCCATGTCGAGGAAACCGAGGTCTTTCTCAACCGCAAGGAGCATCCGCAGATCGGCCAGATCATGCGCATGATCGGCAGCAACTGGGGCCTTGTCCTGCAGGGCGCGCTGATGGCGGTGATGACCACGGTGTTCTTCTATATGGTCACCGCCTATACCCCTACCTATGGCAGCAAGGTGCTCAAGCTGGGGCCGGGGGAAAGCCTGTTCATCACGGCCTGCGTCGGCGTAACCAATTTCGTGCTGCTGCCGGTGATGGGGGCGCTCTCGGACCGTGTGGGCCGCCGCCCGCTGTTGATCGGGGCCACGGTGCTGGCGGCGGTGATGACCTATCCGCTGATGCGCTGGCTGGTGGCCGGTCCCAGCTTTGGCGGCCTGCTGACCGCTGAACTGCTGATGGCGGCGGTCTATGCCACCTATAACGGCGCTTTCATCGTCTATCTGACCGAGGTGATCCCCGCCCATGTCCGCACCGTCGGCTTCAGCCTTGCCTACAGCATGGCCACGGCGATCTTCGGCGGCTTTACCCCGGCGATCTGCACCGCGCTGATCGAGGCGACCGGCGACAAGGCCATTCCGGGCGCTTGGTGCGCGGCGGCCGCCCTGCTTTCGCTGCTGGCGCTGCTGATCGGAGGTCGGCTCAACCGTCAGGCATGAATTGAACACTTGCAATAATTATAGAAGTTTAGGGAGACGAACGTGATCAACAACACCGCGAAACGCGCATATATTCATGGGGCGGCGCTGATGCCGGTTGCCATCGCTCTGCTGATGTCGACCCCCGCGCTGGCCCAGCAGGCGGCCCCGGCGCCCGTCGAAACGCCGGCCGAAACGCCCGCCGCACCCGACACCGTCCCGGCCAATGCCGCCGATGCCGGGATCGTCGTGACAGGCAGCCGCGTTGCCACCGGCTTCAAGGCGCCCACTCCGGTCACCATCACCACCACCGAGCAATTGCGCGCCTCGGCCCCAACCAATCTGGCCGATGGTCTCAACCAATTGCCTGTCTTTAACGGCAGCACCAAGACATCGAGCCCGTCCACCACCAACAGCCGCGGCGGCAACAGCGGCCAGAACCTGCTCAACCTGCGCGGTCTGGGCGCCCAGCGCACGCTGGTCCTGCTGGACGGCCGCCGCATGCCCGCCACCAACAGCGGCGGCTCGGTCGATATCAACATTCTGCCCCAGGGGCTGATCAGCCGGGTCGATGTGGTGACGGGCGGCGCATCGGCGGCCTATGGCTCGGACGCGGTGGCGGGCGTGGTCAACTTTGTGCTCGACACCAAGTTCAAGGGGCTGAAGGCCGAGGTGCTGGGCGGTGTGTCGGGCCATGGCGATTTGCCCTCGGTGGGCGGATCGGTGGCCTTTGGCACGTCGGGCGCCGATGACCGTTTCCATTTCATCGCCGGGGCCGATTATTTCCATCAGGATGGCCTGCGCGCCGATCAGAACACCGGGCGGGCATGGTTTGACAACAATGCGGGCCTGATCGCCAATCCGGTGGCGGGCGCCTTTCCGCGCAATCTGATCATCCCCTCGATCCGCAGCTCGGCGGGCACCTATGGCGGCCTGATCTCGGCCGGGCCGCTCCGGGGCACGCAATTTCTGCCCGGCGGCGTTTCGGCGCCCTTCAATTACGGCACCAACACCGGAACGGCCTTTCAAAGCGGCGGTGACGGTGCGCGGGCGAATATCGGCCTGATGCCCACGCAAACCCGCTATAACGCCTTTGCCCGCGCCGAATTCGACCTTTCCCCCGCGGCCACCATCTTTGCCGAGGGGCTTTACGCCAACAGCCACACCACCCAGGGCGCCTTTGTCAGCCAGAACACGGGGTCGAGCGCGGCCTATACGATCTATCGCGACAATGCCTATCTGCCCGCCGATGTGCTGGCGCGGATGGTGACGGCGGGTGTCCAGTCGTTCCAGATGGGCCGGTTTGAAGGCGAATTGCCGCTGTCGGAAAATGAATCGAAGATCAGCGTCTATCACGGATCGCTGGGCGTGCGCGGCGCGCTGGGCGGGTCGTGGAAGTATGACGCCAGCTATACTTTCGGCCAGACCGATCAGGAACTGCGTTCGAACAACCTGACCATTGCGCGCAATCTCTATGCCTCGGCCGATGCGGTGCGCGATCCGGTGTCGGGGCGGATTGTCTGCCGCTCGACGCTGGCGGGGCTTGATCCGGGCTGTACGCCGCGCAACCTGTTCGGCCCGCAGGCCGCCAATCAGGCCATCACCGATTATGTGACCGGCGACAATGTGCTCAACCTGCGCCTGCGCCAGCAGGTGGTGTCGGCCAACATCCGCGGCGATCTGGGCGACAAGATCCAGTTGGCCGGGCCGATCGCGGTGGCCGCCGGTGTGGAATACCGCAAGGAAACCGCCCGCCAGACCACCGATGCGCTCTCGCCCACCCGTATTGATTTCACCGGCATCCGGGGCGGCCCATCGGCGCTCAACGGCCGTCAGGGGCCCTATCGCTTCTTCAACCCCCTGCCGTTTTCGGGTCAGTATGACATCCGCGAAGGCTATCTCGAAGTCGCCGTGCCGGTGCTCAAGGATGTGCCCTTTGCCCGCTCGCTCGATCTGAACGGCGCGGTGCGCTATGCCGATTACAGCACCTCGGGCGGCGTGACGACATGGAAGCTGGGCGGCAGTTGGCAGATCAATCAGGCGCTGCGTTTGCGCGGCACGGTGTCGCGCGATATTCGTGCGCCCAATCTGCTCGAACTCTACAATCCGGCCACGCAATTGAACGGCAATGTGGTCTACAACGGCGTCCAGACCGCGCAGGTCAATTTCGCCACCGGCAACCCCAACCTGCGGCCAGAAAAGGCGCTGACCACCACCTTTGGCGCGGTGTTCCAGCCCGACTGGCTGCCCGGCTTCTCGGCCTCGGTCGATTATTACAAGATCAAGCTGGATGATGCGATCACCACCCTGACCGAGCAGCGCGTGGTGGATGAATGCGCGGCGGGCAATCAGGTGCAATGCGCCAACATCACCGTGCTGCCCTCCGGCTCGCTCAGCATCCAGCGGCCCAACCTCAATCTGGCCGCGCAGACCGTGGCCGGGATCGACTTTGAACTGGGCTACAAGACCACGCTGGCGGGCGGCAAGCTGAACCTGCGCCTGGTGGGCAATCACGGGCTGCAGAACAACTCGCAATCGCCCGGTTCGCCGGTGCTCGAAGGGCTGGGGGAAACAACCACGCCCAAATGGAGCGGCGTGGCGCAGGCCACCTGGACCAAGGGCGATCTCTCGCTCTTTGTGCAGGAACGCTTCATCAGCGCGGCCAAGCTGCGCGCGGATTGGGTTGAAGGAGTTGACGTGAACATCAATCACACGCCCGCCGTGTTCTATACCAACGTGACGGGCACCTATAATCTCCACCTGGGCGGCGGCAATCAGCAGATCTATCTGTCGGTCGCCAATCTGTTCGACCGCGATCCTCCGCTCTCGCCGCCCCCCGTCACCACCTTCACCACGGCCGCCAGCAGCGCCTACGATCCCATCGGTCGCTATATGACCATGGGCGTTCGGGTCAGCTTCTGATGGGCGGTCGGCGGGGGCCGGCCCTTGACGGCCCCCGCCATTTTCAGGGAAGGCAAGCGATGAACGAGAACCAACGTGTGGTCCCTCCCGATCTGGTCGAGCGCATGGCGCAGCGCCTGAGCCGCCAGTCGCGCGATGAACTGATGGATCGCTATGGCATCAGCTACAACACATGGCGCAAATTGCGGGCGGGCGATCCCATCCGCGCCTCGGTGGCCGAGCGGCTGGAGCAGCGGGTCAGGCAGAGTTTGGCCTGAATACGGCCCTTTCGGGTTGACGCGACGGATTGTGCGTTGCAGGCCAAAGCGGTGATACCGCCAGCTTGATCGAAAGGACATCCGGCATGGACCTGCCAGCGGGCGAGCCGCGCAGCTTTCGTCTGATCGCGCTGGTGATTGCCTCTGCGCTGTTGATGCAGCAACTGGACGCTACGGTGCTGGCCATTGCCATGCCCGCCATGGCGCGCGATCTTCATGTGCCTGCTTCCTGGCTCAGCGTGGGCCTGACCTCCTATCTGGTCTCGCTGGCGATTTTCATTCCGGCCAGCGGGTATATGGCGGATCGCTGGGGCGCGCGGCGGATCTATTGCGCGGCCATTGTGGTGTTTCTGCTGGGCTCGGTCGGCTGTGCGCAGGTCAATGGGCTGGGCGGGCTGGTTCTGGCGCGCATGGTTCAGGGGCTGGGCGGGGCGCTGATGATGCCGGTGGGACGGCTGATCCTCATCCGTTGCACCCCGCGTGATCAATTGATGGCGGCGCTCTCCTGGCTGGTGATGCCCGCTCTGGTGGGGCCAATTCTGGGGCCGCCGCTGGGGGGCTTTATCATCACCTGGCTGGACTGGCGCTGGATTTTCTACATCAACCTGCCCG
Organism: Novosphingobium sp. KACC 22771; assembly: GCF_028736195.1. Taxonomy (GTDB): domain Bacteria; phylum Pseudomonadota; class Alphaproteobacteria; order Sphingomonadales; family Sphingomonadaceae; genus Novosphingobium. Next base: position 1,389,767 of record NZ_CP117881.1, read on the forward strand.
TCGGCCTGCTGGGGCTGGTGCTGGCGTTCTGGCTGATGCCGCCGATGCCCGGCGGGGCCGCCGTTCCCTTTGACGGCAAGGGTTTTGTCCTCTCGGGCGCGGCGCTGGGCTGCGGAGTGTTCGGGCTTGAACTGGTCAGCCGCGCATGGGGAGGTCCGCTGGCCTGGGCCTTGCTGATGGCCGGGGCGCTGTGGGGCTGGGCCTATGTCCGCCATGCGCGGGGGCTGGCGGGCGCGCTGCTCGATCTGTCGCTGCTGCGCATTCCTTCGTTCGGGCTGTCGGCGGCGGCGGGCAATCTCATCCGCATTGCGCAGGGCGCGCAGCCCTTTCTGCTGGCGCTGATGCTGCAAACCGGGTTTCACCTCTCGGCGGCCTCTGCCGGGGTGATCGCCATGGCGGGCGCGGTGGGGGCGGTGGTGATGAAGCCGCTGGCCCCGCGCATAATTGGCCATTTCGGCTATCGCAGCAGTCTGAGCGTGGCGGGTGTGGTCTCCAGCCTTGGCTATGGTGCGCTGGCCTTTTGGCAGGAAGGTTGGCCGATCGGGGCGATGATGGCCATTCTGGGCGTGACCGGCCTGTTCACCTCGCTGGGGTTTACCGGATACAATACGGTGGCCTTCCTCAACGTTCCGCCCGAGAGGATGAGCGCGGCCACCAGTCTCTATGCCACGATCCAGCAATTGTGCTTTTCGCTGGGTATCTGCATCGCGGGCGTGGTGCTGGAAATCGTCGGGCGGGTGGATGTGGCGGGCGGCGGCGTCATGGCCTATCGCGCCGCCTTTCTCACGGTGGCGGCGGTTTCGGCCTGGGCGCTGATGTTCAATCTGCGGCTGGCAAACCGCTATTGATGCGGGAGCCGGGCGTGGGGCGGCGTTGCGCGCTACTCCGGCGCTCCATCCACCGCCACAATCCGGTGATAAACAGAAAGGCCGGGAACAACCCCATCGCCACGGCCAGCCACCGCGTGAACAGGCCCAGCACGCTGGCATCGTGCAGACAGTGGAGCCAGTTGTTGATGGTGGTGGTCGGGCCTGCTCGGTCGGCGTTCTGTACCGCCATCACGTGCCCGTCGACCGGATCGACAAAGACATAGGAGTGGGGAAAACGCATCGAGGGATCATGCGCGGTCTTCATGCGGAATTTATAGACGCCTTGGCCGACGGGCGGCACCTCGATCCACACGATCCGGGCCGAGGGCAGGGCGTGCATGGCGATGGCGACGGCCTGCGCGATGGGGAGGCGCGGGCCATGATCGCGCATCAGGCTCATTTTAGGCGGGCGATCAACCGGGCCAAACACGGGGCGCAGCACCGCATTGCTTTCATCGGGCAGCGCCAGCATCACGCCCGTTATCACCAGCACGCCCAGCAGGGGCAGGCCGATCAGCCCCGCCAGCTTGTGCATATCCCGCAAGCGCCGGGTCAGCGCCGCCCCGCTGGCATAACGTAGAGCCTTGCGCCAATCGCCACGCCCGCCGTTTCTGGGCCACCATGCCCAAACGCCCGTGACCATAATCAACGCGAAGATGGCCAGCCCGCTCCACCCCACAATCGCCCGCCCGGCCTCGCCGCCCAGCAGTTCCATGTGGAGGTCATAGATCCAGGTCATCAGATAACGGCCCCAGACATCCTCGCGCAAAACCCGCGCTCCATCGGGCGAGAGCCAGACCATGGTCCGATGCCCGCCATGGCCCATGCCCGGCATTTCATAGCGGACAGGGATGGGGCCGGGCTCGCCCGTCAGTTCAAACCGCCATGCGCCCGCGCGCTCCGGCCATTGCGCGCGCAGGGTTGCCAGAGCGCGGTCCCACACCGGCGAGGCGGGATCGGGGGCAGGGCCAAGCGCCGCGACCTGAATTTCAGGATGCAGCGCCCGGTCGATGCTCTGATAGAACACCAGCGCCGATCCGGTCAGGCCCAGCAGCACAAACAGCGCCCCCAGCGTCAGGCCCATCCAGAGATGCACCTGACGCACCGCTTTGCGGATCGGCGCGGCCATCAGAAATGGACGCCCAAGGCCAGCTCGACGCTGCGCGGGGCGCCGATGTAGATGTTGGTGGTGGGATAGCCGGAATATTCGCCGTAAAACGCGTTGGTCAGATTGCGCCCGCGCAGCGTCACGCGCACTCCCTTGCGGATTTCCGCCACCACAGAGGCATCGAGCGTCGTGTGGCCCGCCACATGGATGCTGTTGGCCGTATCGGTGAAAAAGCCCGAGGCATGGCGGACAATGCCGTTCACGCTGAAAGGCGTATGCGGGATGGCATAGCTGATCCGGCCGGACAGCGTGGTGGTGGGCGTGTTGATGGGCCGGTTGCCGGTGCGCACCGCGCCGCCCGCTTCGATCAACTGATCATATTTCGCCTCGACATAGCCGATGCTGCCGCCCGCGCTCAATTGTTTGCTTAGCCAGCCCTCCACGCTCAATTCCGCCCCGCGCGAAGATTGGCTGCCGCCCTGAACGCTCAGCGAGGGGTTGAGCGGATCGCGAGTGAGGATGTCATTCTGCTTGATATAGTAAACCGCGCCCGTGGCCGAGAGTTTGCCGCCCCATGCGCTGCCCTTGAAACCGGCTTCCCACGAATGGCCCTTGGTGATGCGGAAGGCGGTGTTGACGATGCTTTGCAGCAGCATGGACGAGACCGGCACGGCGGCGGTCGAATGCTGGGCATAGAGCGTCAGACCGGGCGTGACGGCATAGGTGGTGCCGATCCGCCATGACAGGGGATGGTACCGGGGATTGGCGCTCTGGAGGCTGTTGGGCGTGACAAGATAGTTCGTCACCTGCCGGTTGAGGTCGATGCTGTCGGTGCGGATGCCGCCCACCAGCAGCCAGTCTTTCGTCAGGTTCAGCGCATCCTCGGCAAAGATACTGGTGGTGTTGAGGCGGGAATCGAAGAATTGGTTGCCCGCTGTGTAAACGCTGTCCGCCGTGGGAAAGGTGCCCACGATCGGCGCATAGGGATCGACGCGCGATACCGCCGTATTGGGCGCGCTCTGGCGCAGGCTGGTGAAATTGGTGTGGTTATATTCCAGCCCGATGGTGGCGCGGTTGCGAAGTCCCGCGATTACGCCATCGTTGGACAGGGCCGCGCGGGCGTTCCAGAACTGATGGTCGTGATAGAACCGCTGGAGCGTGCGCAGAAAACTGCCGCCGGGATAGCCGGTGGAAGGGGCGGCGTAGGTCTGCGTGTCGGACAGGATGAAATCACGCCGCGCCGTGTAATAGGTCAGATCCACCCCCAGCGCCCATCCGCCGCCGATGGCCCAATCGATCCGGCTGCGCAAAGTGGTCTCATCCGCGCCCGATGTGCCGCCATCGGGGTTGTAATTTACCCGCGCCAGGGCCCGGTCGAGCACAAGGCCGTTGGTGGTCGTCACGATGTTGCTCGCCTGCCGCGCGGTTGCCGCCTGCACGAGCGGGGCGCCCTGATACGTGCCATTGGCGCGGTCATTGTAATGATCGACCGCCAGCAAAATACTCACCGGCTCTATCGGCTTTACCAGCAGGCTGGCCGTCAGGCCCAAGGAGCGGATCTTGTTGCCGGCCACATCATACAGGCTGTCGGAGGAAAGCTGGCTGACATCGGCCCGGATCGCCGCCTTGTCCGACAGTTTGACATTGACGCCGCCCGCCGCGTTCAGCGTGTTGAAGCTGCCATAGGACAGCAGGCCGTCGAAGTGGCTGGCGTCCAGCGTCGGCTTGCGCGTCACCTTGTTGATGATGCCGCCCAGCGCGCCTTCGCCCTGCAGCACGCTGGCGGGGCCTTTGATGACCTCGATCCGGTCGAAATGCCATGTGTTGGTGTCGCGCTGGACCACGGTGGAGGTGGAAACGCGCACGCCATCCTGCAGGATCGAGACGGCATTGCCGGAAAAGCCGCGCATCATCACCACCGCCGGATTGCCCGGCACATTGCCGGAAATCGCGCCCGGCACATCGGCAAAGGCCTCGCGCGCGGTGCGCAGGCCGCGCTGCTCGATATCGGCGGCGGTGATCGCCTGAACCGTAGCGGGGGTTTCCAGCGCGGTCAGGCCGAGGCGGCTGCCGGTGCTGGAGGTGGCTTTGAGATCAAGCGGATCGGCGCGGCCTTCGACCACGATTGTCTGGCGGGCCGGATCTGCGTCATCGGCGCGCGCAACGGCGGGCGCGGCCAGCAGGCCCGCCACCAGCGCAAGGCGTGATATTTTCATGAAATTCCTCGAAAATTCTGATTTTTCAGGCAAACGGCCCAAGCGCGACGCGCGCCGATTGGCAGGGCGAGCACGCGTCGCCCCTGCCGCCATCGGCATCAAACCGCCCTAGCCGTTGAAAAAGGCTGGTTCTGTCAGGCCAGTGCAGGCGGTCCGCGCAGAGGCGGGCGCAGATAATGGACGCGCTGAGGCGCATTCGGGATAACCGGCGCAAAGCCGAGCGTCAGCAGGAACAGCAGCGCCAGCGCCAGTTGGATCGGATCGGCCCCGCCCAGCGCGCCATGGCTCAGCGCGGCAAAGGCGCAGGGGGCGTCGGCCTTGGCCTTGTCATGGCTCTTGGAGTCGTGATCCCTGATGCCGATTTCGATTTGCCGGGTGATCTGGTGGCCGATCGAGTCGGCACAGATCTGAACCGTGATCGTCCTTGTTTCCCCGCCCAGCATGTAACCGGCGGGAATCAGCGCTTTCATGCACAAGGCCAGCGCGACCAGCAAAGCGGCCAGGCGGGCGTGGGACAGAAAAAAGGCGCGAAATGACGTCATTACAGATTGATCCTCTATCGCCGCAGAATGGATTTGTCACTGGCCCGGATCGATTTTCATGCCCCTTGGGTCATCTTGACCTGCTGCCTGATCAAACGCCTGCTTTTTATAGATCCATTGCCCCACTGTTTCGTTTTATTGCGCAGTCTTGTCGCGCTTGAAGGGTAAGGATCTGCCGCTATTTACCTGCTGCAACTGCGAAAGGATGGGGCATGGCCAAACAGAATGTGGGATTGCGGCAGGTGGCCCGGTGGATCGGGTTGATATTGGGGCCGGACGGCCCTTATTTGCGCATGGCGCTGATGTATGGCGCGGCCATTTCGCTGCTTTCGCTGGCCACGCCCATCTCGGTGCAGTTGCTCATCAATGCCGTGGCCAATATCGCGCTGCCCGCGCCGCTCTTCACGCTCTCGGCCATCCTGTTTGGCCTGCTGTTGCTGGCGGGCCTGTTAAGCGCGCTGCGAGTCCATGTGATGGCCCTGTTTGAACGGCGCTTTTTCGCCCGGATGATGGCGGAGATCACGCTGCGCGCGGTCCATGCCCGCAATCCCTTCTTTCACGATGCCCGCCATGGCGATCTCTTCAACCGCTTCTTTGACATGGCCACGGTGCAAAAGGCGCTGACCAGCCTGCTGGTGGGCGGCTTTGCCATTGTGCTGCAAGGCGCGGTGGGACTGGTGGTGACCAGTTTCTACCACCCCTTCTTTCTGGCCTTCAACGTGCTGCTGGTCACGCTGATCGCGCTGATCCTGATGGTCTGGGCGCGCGGAGCCTTTACCACGGCCATTGCCGTCAGCCATTCCAAACATGCCGCCGCCCATTGGCTGGACGGCGTGGGCGGATCGAACGGCTTTTACAAATCCAGCCGCCACATGCATTTCGCCATCGACCAGTCCGAAGCGCTGACCGCCGATTACGTGGCCAAGCATCGCGCCCATTTCCGTTATACGTTTACCCAGACCATCTGCCTGCTGCTGCTCTATGCCTGCGCCAGCGCGGGTCTGCTGACGATGGGCGGCATGCTGATCATCGCGGGTGAGCTTTCCATCGGCCAATTGGTCGCCGCCGAGCTGATCCTGTCGGGCGTGTTCTATGGCATCGCCCAATTGGGCAATTATCTGGAAATCTTCTACGATCTGGTCGGCGGGCTGGAGGAGCTTTCACTGTTCTGGGATGTCTCGCAGGAGAGCCCGCCCAAGCCCGATGCGCCCGCGCTGCCCAATGGCGCGATTGCCTTTCGCCATGTCGAATTGGGCGATCATCACCTGAACTTCACCGTGGCCAGCGGCGAGCAACTGGCCATTCTGGCCGCGCCGGGGGTGGACCGGGCCGTTTCGGTGCTGCTCAAGCGGCTCGATACGCCCGCGCGCGGCCTGATCACCGTGGGCGGGGCCGATATCGGCACCTATGACATGCTGCGCCTGCGCTCGGATGTGGTGGTGCTTGATCGCCCCACCATCGTCGATCTTTCCTTGCGCGATTATCTCTCGCTGGCCAGCGGCGACCGCCATGAAACCATGATGGACGCGCTCGATCTGGTCGGGCTGGCCGACCGGGTGGGCCAATTGCCGCAGGGCATGGACACGATGCTCTCGCCGCTGGGCTGGCCGCTGGCGGTGGGGGAAACGATGGCGCTCAAACTGGCGGGCGCGCTGCTGGCGCGGCCCAAGGTGCTGGTGCTCTCGCCGCTCTATGACCTCTTGCCCCCCGACCGGCTGGACCGCGTGCTGGAGCATCTGCGCCAGACGGGAACCAGCGTTTTGCAATTCACCGGGCGGCCCGAAGGGCTGCGGCGCGACGGCTGGCTGTGGCTGGGCAATCGCGAACAGATCCGGGGCGCACAATGGGAGGATATTCGCTCGGCTGCACAAAGGGCCTCTGGCCTTGGCATGGAGGCGCGGGCATGAGCCGGTTTGAGCGTTTTGCCACCTTGAGCGCGATGCGCCCGCCCCGTGTGATGCGGGCGGTGGCCTGGATGATCGCCCTGTCCATTCCGGCCATCGTGGCCTTCCTGCTGCTGGTGCCATGGGTGCAGACCGCGCCGGGCCGGGGCAGTGTCACCGCATTGGACCCGCATGACCGCGTGCAGCAGGTCACCGCGCTGGTGTCGGGGCGCGTGGAGCAATGGTATGTCAACGACGGGCAGGAGGTGAAGGCGGGCACCCCGATTGCGCGCATCGTCGACAATGATCCCGACGTGCTGACCCGCATGGCCGCCGAGCGCGCGCAGGTCTTGGCCCAGATCGATTCCGTGGCGCAGGCGATGGCCGTGGCCAGGCTGGATGTGGAGCGCACCCGCTCGCTCTATGCCGATGGCCTTGCCGCGCGGCGCGATTATGAAAACACCCAGATCAAGGTGGCCGAACATGCCGCCAAACTGGCCGAGGCCAAGGCCAAGCTGAGCCGGGTGGACATCGCGCTGAACCGTCAATCCGCGCAGGTTGTGCGGGCGCCCCGCGACGGGCGCATTCAGGCGATCAACACCAGCGTGGGCGCGTCTCTGGTCAGCGCGGGCGACTGGCTGGCCACTCTGGCCCCCGAACATTCCGAGCGCGTGGTCGAATTGCAGATCGACGGGCGCGATGTCGCCATGGTGCGGCGGGGCCAGCGGGTGCGGCTCAATTTCGAAGGCTGGCCCGCGATCCAGTTCAGCGGCTGGCCCTCGGTGGCGCAGGGCATGTTCGACGGGCGGGTGCGCTCGATTGACCCTTCGGCGCTCGACAATGGCCTGTTCCGTGTGTTGGTCGAACCGTTGCCGGGCGCGCGGGGCTGGCCGGACAGCAATTTCGTCCGGCTGGGCTCCAAGGTGCGCGGCTGGATCCAGATGAACACGGTCAGCGTGGGCTATGAATTGTGGCGTCAGCTCAATGACTTCCCGCTGGAAATGACGCCGCCGGAAAATCCGGGGCCGCGCAAGGGGCTGGGCAAGGCGCTGTCCGACAAGGGCGACAAGGCCAAGAGCAAGTCCAAGGCCAAGGATTCCTATGAGGAGGAGGGCAAGTGATCCGGGCGCTGATCGGCGCGGCGCTGGGGCTGGCGATGTCCGCCCCGGCGGCGGGGGCGGCGGAATTGACGCTCAAACAGGTGCTGCAATCCTCGGCCGCCCATGCGCCCCAGATCCTTGAGGCCGTGGCGCGCCAGAAACAGGCCGATGCGCGACTGCTCTCGACGCAGGGCCTGTATGATCTGGTGTTCGATGGCGATGTGCAATGGCGGGCGCTGGGCTATTATGACAATGCCACCGCCGAGGCCAAGGCCACCCGCCCGCTGACCTCCAACGGCGGCAATTATTACGCGGGCTATCGTCTCTCGATGGGGCCGTTTCCCACCTATGACGGCAAATCCATCACCAATTCCCTGGGCGAGGTCAAGGTCGGCGCGGTGTTTTCGCTGCTGCGCGACCGATTGATCGATGATCGGCGGGGGCGGATGCAGATTGCCGGGCTGGACACCGATCTGGCCGAGCTGGAGCGCGAGATGGTGGCTGTGGGCGTGCAGCGGCGCGCGATTGATGCCTATCAGCAATGGGCGGCGGCGGGCCAGCGTCTGCGCATCTATCGCGATCTGCTCGAACTGGCCTCGGCGCGGCAGACCTCGATTGAAAAGCAGGTCAAGGCGGGCGCGCGTCAGGCCATGCTGGTGGTGGAAAACCAGCAGAATATTGTGCGCCGACAGGCCTTGCTGGTGCGCGCCGAGCAGGATCTGGCGATCCAGGCCAATGCGCTCTCGCTGTTCTGGCGCGATGCGGAGGGGCGCCCGATTGTGCCCCGGCCCCAGGACCTGCCCGAAACCCTTCCGCGCCTTGCGCCGCCGCTGGGGCTGAGCGAGGAGGAGGCGATCAAGGCGCGGCCCGACATGCAGATGCTGATGACCCGTCTGGCACAGGCCTCGGCGCGCAGCGCGATGGCCCAGAACGAACTGCGCCCGCGCCTTGACCTGCGCGTCGAGGGATCGAAGGATATCGGCGATGGCGGCCCGATGGGCTATGTCCGCCGCCCGGCCGAGGCGATTGTCGGCCTGCGCTTCACCATGCCGCTGGAGCAGCGGCAGGCGCGCGGGAAAATGGCCGAAGCCGCCGCCGAAACCGACGCGCTGGTGCAGCGTCAACGGATGTTGGAGCAGCAATTGGCGGTGGAGATCGCCAACCTGAAGACGCAGGTCACCGGGTCGGACAAATTGGCCCATCTGGCTCATGACGAGGCGGGCCTTGCCGCCCGCATGGCCGAGGCCGAACGCCGCCGCTTCAGCCTTGGCGCCAGCGATTTCCTGCTGGTCAACCTGCGCGAGGAAGCCGCCGCCGACGCCCGGCTGCGTCAGGTGGACGCTGAATATCGCGTCTCGGCCTCGCGCGCCGAACTGGTCGCTTCGCTGGTGGATCGCGGGCAATTGGGGCTGGATGAGGCGCGATGACGGGAACGCGCAGGCCGTAAAAAAATTGCATGATGCGTGAGGGGTGGGGGCAAAGCCCGCGTATGAGGGATATATCCCTTTGCGCAGGAATGATCCGCCGATGTCCGCTATCCAGTTTCACCGCCGACAATTGCTGCAGGGCGCCGCCGTCCTTGGCGCGCTGGGCGCCGGTGTGGTGCTTCCCGCGCAGGCGGCCATTGCCGCACCCGCGCGCGAACTGTCCGGCGAGGAGATCACGCTGACCATCGGCCAGACGATCATCCAGATCGACGGCCGCCCGGCCCGCGCGGTGGCGATCAACGGCGGCGTGCCGGGGCCGACCCTGCGCCTGCGTGAAGGGCAAAAGCTGCGCATCACGGTGATCAACGAGCTGACCGAGGACAGCTCGCTCCACTGGCACGGGCTGGAATTGCCGTTTCAGATGGATGGCGTGCCGGGCGTGTCCTTTCCGGGCATTCCGGCGCTGGGCCGCTTCACCTATGAATTCACGATCCACCAGCACGGCACCTATTGGTATCACAGTCATTCGGGCCTGCAGGAGATGATGGGCTGCTATGGCTCGATTGTGATCGAGCCTGCCGCAGCAGACCCCGCGCCGCCCGCCCACGATCACGTCATGGTCCTGTCCGATCACAGCTTTGTCCATCCGGCCAGCATCCTGCGCAAGCTGAAGGTCGATCCGGGCCATTATGCGCGCTACCCCCAAACGCTGGCCGGTTTGATCGCGGGCAAGGATCAGCCTTTGAAAACCCGCCTCGAATTTGCCCAGATGCGGATGGACCCGGCCGATATTTCCGACGTCACGGGCAAGGTGTTCCGATACCTCATCAACGGGCGCGGCATGGGCGACAATTTCACCGCCCCGATCACGCCCGGCGCGCCCGCCCGCCTGCGCTTCATCAATGCGGGCAGCATGACCTTTTTCAACGTCCGCATTCCCGATCTGGCGATGCAGGTGATCGCCGCCGATGGACAGGCCATTGTCCCGGTGGAGGTCGATGAATTCCAGATGGGGCCGGGCGAGACCTATGATGTCCTGATCACGCCGCAGGACCGCGCCTATACGGTGGCCGCCGAGGCGATGGACCGTTCGGGCATGGCGCGCGCCACACTGACCCCGCGCCCGGGCCTGACCGCGCCTGTGCCGCCGTTGCGCGCGCCGGTTCGGTTGACCATGCGCGACATGGGGATGGACATGGATATGTCGCATGGTGGGGGCGGCATGGATATGTCGATGCGCAGTCAGGCCAATGCGCCCGATGTCAAATTGGGGCCGGGGGTGGATATGATCGCGCCCATGCCGGTGGACCGCACCGGCGAACCGGGCCTTGGTTTGGATAAAGGGGGCTTGGATAAAATCGGCCACCGCGTGCTGACCTATCGCGATCTGGTCGCGCCCGTGCAAAACCCCGACACCCGCGCGGCCGAGCGGGAAATCGAAATGCACCTGACCGGCTCGATGGACCGCTATCTGTGGTCCTTTGACGGCGTGACGATGAGCGAGGCGCACCATCCGGTGACTTGGGCGACCGGCGAGCGCCTGCGCATCACCTTGATCAACGACACGATGATGGGCCACCCCATCCATCTGCACGGCCATTTCTTTGAACTGGTGACCGGCCATGGCGACCGTTCCCCGCGCAAGCATACCGTTATCGTTCAGCCCGGAGGAAAGGTGAGTTTCGACGTGACCGCGAATGAGGGCGACTGGCCGATGCATTGCCATCTGTTCCTGCATATGGCGATGGGCATGATGCGCGTGGTCAAGGTGCGGGGGGCATGAGGATGCGTATCGCTCTGGCTTTCGTCCTCGCTTTGTCCGCCACTTCGCTGCACGCGCAAGAGACCGGCACCGACCAAAGCCCCGGCAGCGCGCCTGCGCCCGCGCCCGCTCATGACCGGCTGGCCGACCGCTATTTTGACCCCGCCGCCATGGCGCGGGCCGAAGCGGCAATGATGAACGAGCATGGCAACCGGACCTACAGCCAGGTTCGCGCCGATCTGGCCGAAGTGCGCGTGACCGGGCCTGAGCAGGGCTATCATTTCGAGGGCGAGGCATGGACGGGCAATGTTGACCGCTTTGTCGTGGCCACGCGGGGCGAGGGCGATTTCGATAATGGCGCCGAAAAAGGGCGCTTCAAGGAAGGCGAGGTGCAGGCGCTCTATGCCCGCGCGCTGGGGCCTTGGTGGAACCTGCGCGGGGGCTTGCGTCAGGATTTCGGGCCCCGAGGTGCAGGAATGGGACCTCAGCGCACCCATGCCATGCTGGCGATTGATGGCCTCTCGCCCTATCGCTTTGACATTCAGGGCGCGTTATTCGTCTCGCAGCGCGGCGAGGTAACAGGCCGCATCGAGGCCGCTGTTGACGAGCGCATCACCCGCCGTCTGGTGTTGCAACCGCGCGGCGAGGTAAATTTCTCGGTGCAGGACCAGCCCGACCGCGAGCTTGGCAGTGGCCTTACCAGCATCGAGATGGGCCTGCGACTGCGCTATGAATTCACCCGGCAATTCGCGCCCTATGTCGGTGTGTTATGGACATCTTCCCTTGGCCGAACCGCCGATTATGCGCGGGCAGAGGGGAAGGGGGCTTCCTCGGCCGGGTTGGTGCTGGGGGTCAAGGTCTGGCTGTGATGGGATCGGAGGTTTTTAGGGTTTGCCTCCGGCGGGCAAAGGGCAGGGGCCCTTTGCAATCCCGATACTGTCCGCGTTGGGTATCGGGTTCGGCGTGGTGTTTGGGGGCGAAGAGGCAGGATTTGAAGGCCGCTGCGCGGCGGCGGGATGGCGGCTAAATTAGGGGGAGCGGACATCTGCCCAGTTCTGGCTATGGCTGGGATTGGTGGGGAGCGGACGGTCGGCTTTTGTGCTGCTGCACCTGCATAGCAGTCATTGCATGGCAAAAACTTCGGCTGGAACCTCAATTGAAAACGGTTCCGCCAAGATAATCTCTCGTCTGCGCCGCAGAAGGCCCGACACCTTAATTGCATATGGAACATAGATGTAACGAGAATATCCATCACCCTCCAGATGAACCCTAATTCCATCTCGTAGGGGTGGATCATAAGCTGCCGGAATATTCACATCCGCAGCGATCGCTGACCCGAGAATGTTATTGCTTACCGACTCCCCTCTAAGTGCCGATGATAAAAGTTGATATATTTCGGTGGGCGCCGGGTGTTCATCCCCATTCCACCCGGCAACCGCTTTGACCTCCCCCGAGGTGTTCAGCACCGCTCCGAACGGCAAGAACGATCCAATATCTTCGAGCATGCGCTTTGCGAAATCGAGGCAATACGAGAATGCCGAATGCAACTGCTCAGAACTCGCTGCCATCGACCCTCATCCCCAATGCGAACTTTCACTATTACGCCGCTTTGAAATGTCGGCAATGGGAATTTCTGCAATACCAGCGCAACGACTACAAATGGGCGCGAGCCGCCCGTCTCATTATGGTGGGGAGCGGTCGTTCGCTATCGTCGAGGGCACGTTGACGCCGGGGTCAGCTTTACGTTTCGGTACGTGAGCGGGACGCGTCGATCCCCGTCATCGGTTTCCAGTGTTATATGCCCTTTGAACGTCGCGGGAATGAGGCCGTTGCCGCCCGCGTCAGATGTTCGAATGTCGGCTCGCTGTATGGGGGCATCAAGGGTTACGAGTGCGAAAGCGCGTAACTCCTTCGGATTGCTCTGATTAAACCATGTGGCACCTTGGCTGCCCTCTCCTGACAATTCTCCGTTAGGCGATGCGCTACTACCAGCTTTGATCCGCCATCCTCCGGGTATGCGGCAGACCGAGGTGAATCCTACCCCCCACGTCTCAATCGAGAACGCTTTGACGCTTTGGGTGTTTTTCACCGACAAGCCTACAATCGAGAGAAGATACGTTCGTGGATGGTTAGCGGCGGATGCAGAGGTCGAAGCCAGAAGCAGGAGCGGGAAAAGTGATTTCATTGGTAGATAATCCATCATGTCCCGAATGTCTGCAAGTGGGCGCATGTTGCCATACAGACAACGGCAGTTTTAGCCCCGCCTCCGAAATGCCTTCTTTCCTCCCCGCGAAGCGGCTTAACTGTCATTCGCTACGCTGCCCCCAGCCACCCCGCCGCCCTCTACCCTCAACCAAGACAGTATCGGGTTTGCAAAGGGCCCCCGCCCTTTGCCCGCCGGAGGCACCTTTACCTTTTAACACCCCTCCCCCGCGCCGCACGGACCGCCCGCAGCGAGACCCCCGCCTCGACGCCCGGATAGAGGAACTTTGGCCGCCAGACCCGCTGGGAGAGGTAGATGCCGTTGTGGCCGGAGCAGGCGTAGGCGGCAAAGCACGTCACCGTGATCGGCAAAACCGGCCCCGGCCCGAACAGTTCAAGCCCCATGAGGATGCAGGCGAGCGGGGTGTTGGCGGCCCCGGCAAAGATCGCGACAAAGCCGAGGCCCGCGAAGAGATCGACCGGCCCGCCCAGCACGCCGGAGAGCGCATTGCCCAGCCCGGCGCCGATGAAGAACAGCGGTGTGACCTCGCCGCCTTTGAAGCCGGTGGAGAGGGTGATGACGGTGAAGAGCATTTTGAGCGCCCAACTGGCGTAATCAACCGGGCCGGTGAAGAAGCCGGGGATCGTCGGCGCGTGGGGATCGGCCGACCACACGCCAAGGCCCAGATAGGCCCGCGTGCCCAGCGCATAGGTCAGCGCGATCAGCACCAGCCCGCCGATGAAGGGGCGCGCCGGGCCATAGGGGACAAGCCGCTTGAACCACCCACCCAAGGCGTGATTGGCCTCGGCAAAGGCCAGACTGGCAAGGCCGAAGAGCGCGCCCGCGATGGCCGCCTTGGCCAGGATCAGCGCATCCCAGCGAAAGCTGTAATGGATGGTATAGACGGTGTGATGAATACCCCAAGCCTGACACGCCCAATCGCCCGCATAGCCCGCAATGAGGCAGGCGAGCAGGCCCGAGAGCCGTACCCGCCCGATGGCCAGCACCTCCAGCGCAAAGACCGCGCCCGCCAGCGGCGTGCCGAACACCGCGCCAAAGCCCGCCGCGATGCCCGCTTTGAGCAGGATCTGCACCCCGGCCTCGTCCAGCCGCGCGATCCGCGCCGCCGCGCTGGCGATGCTGCCGCCCAATTGCACCGCCGTGCCTTCACGTCCGGCCGATCCGCCAAACAGATGCGTGGCCACCGTGCCGATGAACACCAGCGGGGCCATGCGCAAAGGCACGCCGCCGCCCGGTTCATGGATTTCATCGAGGATCAGATTGTTGCCGCCCTCAACGCTCTGGCCAAAGCGGTGATAGAGCCAGCCGATGCCCGCCCCGCCCACGGGCAGGAGAAACAGCAGCCATGGATGGTCAAAACGCGCTCGCGTGACCGCGTCTAGGCTCCACAGGAAAGCGGCGCAGAGCGTGCCGACCACGCAGGACATGGCCAGCAAGGCGGGGAGCAGAAGGATCAGACGGGAGAAGAAAGCGCGCATAATTCCACCTTGTTGCCAAAACAGCGAAAGGTAGGAATCATCAGCCCGACACCTCAGGTTGCCCAAGGATCAGGCGGTTCGGCCAAAAGGCCCGGCGGAAATCCATCGCCTTGAACCGGCCTCTGAAGCAAAGGCGGGCTGGCGTCAAGATGGCGCGCGCCTTCACCGCCCAGATCATCTCCCGGATTATCTCATCGCCTTGACGTCCTCGGCCGTGACCGCTCCCTTGAACCTGTTGCCAAAATGGCTGCGGACATAATTGACCACATCGGCCACCTGTTGGTCGGTCAGCATCGCGCCGATGGCGGGCATGCCGTTCAGCCCCTTGACCACCACCATCGCCGGATAGGCCCCGATCGCCAGCTTCTGATTGCCCGCCAGCGCAGGGTAGCGCCCCGCGCCTTCGGCCCCCTTGGCGTCGGGCATATGGCATGCGGCGCAGACGCGGGTGAATATCTGCTCGCCCGTGGCCGGGCCCAGCATGCGCGCGCCAAAGGCCGCATCGCCCGCCGAAGCGGCGGCGGCGGGGCGGGCGGGGGCCTGTGCATGGGCGCTCGATGCCGCCGCCATCAGGGCCATGGTCAAGATCAGTTTCTTCATGTCTCTCACCCCGCGATAACCCGTTGATGCAGCCGCGTGATCGCGTCGATGGCCGAGGTGATGCCTCCCTCCTGCCAACCGCCGTAATAGGAGGCATGTTCGCCCGCCAACAGGATGCGCCCGTCAAACTTGCAAAGGTTGGTGTAATGCTCGGCGCGCGTCGCTTCCGTCCACGAACCGAAACAGCCCAGCGTGAAAGGCACCCGATGCCACGCCACCGAAACGCCGTTCATAAATTCGGCCCGGTATTGCGGATGGATCTGCGAACCCCATTCCAGCACCTTTTCGACGCGCTGCTGCGGCGTGCTGGCGGTCAATTCATAGCCCGTCGCCCCGCCGACATAGCAGCCGAGCAGCACGCCCGGCCCCTTGTCGCCATAGCGGGTGGAGGGATAGGAGATCTGGCTATTGGGCAGGTCGGTATAGGTGATGCCGCCGTAAATCTGGTCGTCCTGTTCCCAGAACCGGCGCTTGAATTCGAGGCCCACCTTGACGCTGGTGCTGTAAGGCACGGCGCGGATCGCGGCGTCGAGTTCCGGGCTGACATTCATCTCGATTTGCGCCAGTACCGGCAGAGGGATCGTGCAGAGGCAGTAATCGGCCGAAGCCTTCATCGTCGCGCCCGTCTTGGTGTCCTTATAGCTGACAATGACGCCCTTCTCGTCCTGATGGATCGCGGTCACCTTGCTGTTCTTGCGCACCATATGGCCCACGGCGCGCTCGAAACCCTTGGCCACCTGCCCCATGCCGCCGACGGGCTGGAAGATGGTGGAAAGGTGATCCCATTGCAGATTGCCGCCGATGGAGCGCCACAGGCCCGAACGCAGCAAGGTCTGAACGTCGATGGGATCGGAGGGTTCGGGAACGGCGGACAGGCCGCCGCCCGGCTCCTTGTCATAGCCGCGCCGCCCGCTGCTGGCCGCGCCCTTCACATAGCGCATGTTGCGATCGAGCGCGCCCCATGACCGCAAGGCTTCGAGCAGGATCTCGCCATCTTCCTTGCTGACGCTCTGGGCCAAGGCCCCGGCATTGACCGATTTGGCCAGCAATTCGCCGACATGGCCGTAGAAATCCGCCTGAATATGGCGATAGCGCTGGGGCTTGCCGCCGAACGCCTTGGTGTTGTGGACATAGGCGTTGTAATTGACCTGCATGAACGGTTCGAGCGCAACGCCCAATTCATGGCAGTAATGGATCAACCCATGGTGATGCCATGGAATGCGCCATGGGCCGGGGTTGATGTAATTGCCCGGCGCGAATTGGCACGTCTGGGTCGCACCGCCCAGTTCGGTATAGGTATCGCCGCCCTGCAAGGTCCATGAACGCCCGCCCACGCGGTCGTTATATTCCAGCACCTGCACCTTGTAGCCTGCGCGCGACAATTCGAGCGCAGCGGTCATCCCCGCCACGCCCGCGCCAAGGATCAGCACGCTGGCGCCCTTGTTGTCGCCGTCAAGCTTGGGCGGGCCTTGGAAATTGGACGCCTTGGCCTGATCCATGCTGGACATGGCCATATACATCGCCGAAGCGCCCGCCGCCGTGCCGATCATGGAGAGCAGATCGCGCTTGGTCATGGGCATGACTTGGTCGTTCATTCCGGTCATCCCTTAAGCCGCCAGAGCGCGCTGGTGCAGGCGCGTGATGGCATCGAGCGAGGAGAGCAGCGCCCCCTCCATCCAGCAGCCGTAATAGGAGGCATGTTCGCCCGCCAGAACGATGCGCCCGTCCATCGAGACGAGGTTCTGGTAATGGGTCGCGCGGCTTTCCTCGGTCCACATGCCGCAGCAGCCCAGAATCCAGGGCATCCGGCTCCACGCCACCGAGGCGCCATTCATGAATTCGCGGCGATACTCTTCGGGGTGAAACACACTGCCTTGCGCCAGCGCGGCCTCGATCCGCTTTTCCGGCGTCATGCCCGCCAGCATGTATCCGCCCGCGCCATTGGCAAAGGCGCCCAGCAGGACGGCGGGCTTGTCCTTGAAGAAATCGTAATTGGGATAGGAAATGAGGCCAATTGCCTGATCGGTGAAGCTGTGGCCGCCATAGATCGAGTATTTCTCCTCCCAGAAGCGGCTCTTCATTTCGAGGCCGATCTTGACCTGACCGCTGTAGGGGATGGCCTTGATCGCGGCTTTCTTGGCGTCCGAAACCTGAATGTCCAACTGGGCCAGAATGGTCGCGGGCAGCGTGCAGACCATATAGTCCGCCGTGGCCACGCCCGTCTTGCCGGTGACCGTGTCGGTCCATGTCGCCGCGACGCCCTTGTCATCCTGCTTGATCGAGGTGACCTTGGTGTTCAGGCGCACCAGCTTGGCGATCTGTTTATAGAAACCTTTGCCGATCATATCCATGCCGCCCTTGGGCTGGAACATGGTGGTCTGCATCACATAGTTGAAATAGAAGCTCATCTGCGTCCAGACATGGCTGGACAGAACATCGGACAGGCCGTTGATCTTGGACGGGGTGGGCGCGCCATTGACGCCGCCGCCGGGCGCGCGGTCATAGCCGCGGCGGCTCGACACATTGAGGTTGCTGGTGAATTTGAGATCGCCGTCCAGCGCTCCCCATTCGCGCAACGCCGCGATCAGCTTTTCCTTGTCCTCCTTGCTCACCGCACTGTCGAGCGCGCCCGCATTGAGGGACTTGCCCAGCAGTTCCGACACATGGCCGGTAAAATCCACCGCCAGTTCCTTGTAGCGCTGCGGCTTGCCGCCAAAGGCGTCCTTGCGGTGGACCATGGCATTGTGGTTGAGCTGGATAAACGGCTCAAGTTCCACTCCGAAAGCCTTGCAATAATGGAGCAAGGTGCGGTGGTGATGCGGAATGCGCCACGGGCCGGGGTTGAGGTAATTGCCCGGCTGATAGGCGACATTTTGGGTCGCGCCGCCCACTTCCACGATCTTGTCGCCGCCGCGCACCGAATAATTGCGACCGCCGGGGCGGTCCTGATATTCCAGCACCTGAACCTTATAGCCCGCCTTGGTCAGCTCATAGGCCGCCAGCATGCCCGCCAGCCCTGCGCCCAGCACCAGCACGCTGGCCCCGGCGCGCGCGCCCGACAGTGCGGGCGGCCCGGAAAACTGCGTCTCGGCGGCATGGCCCAGCGCCGTCATCGCCTGATACATGGCAAGGCCGCCCCCCGCGCGGCCGATCATCGTCAGCAGGTCGCGGCGGGTCTGGGGCGAAAGATCGCTGATCATGATGCGTCCTCTTTATACGGAAAATGGTAGGCGCTTGCTGGCCGCCGGATTATTGGCCGCAGGCGTTCAGACAGTCGCGCTTGGGCGCGGGGCCGGTGGCCACGCGCTTCACATCGGCAACGGTCACGACATCGTGGTAATCGTTGAAATGGCCGCGCACGTAATTGACGACAGCGGCCATCTGTTCAGGCGTCAGGATTTCGGTGAACCACGGCATCCCGCCGCGCCCTTTCAGCAAAAGGGTGATGGGATAATCCTTGTCGGCCAGTTTGGCATTGCCCGCCAGCGCGGGGATCGCCGCACCCGCGCCGCCCCCGCCTTTGGCATCGGCCATATGACAGGCCTGACAGATTTCCTCGTAAACCTGCTTGCCCTCGGCCGATATCTGGACATTGGTGGTGCCGCCCGCTGTGTCCTGCGCGCCCGCCGGGGCAAAGCCCGCCACGGCCAGCGGCAGACATGCCGTCAGCGCCAGCAGGCCGCGCATTTTCCTCTGGCGGCGTTTTGCTGCACCCGATGCCTTGCCTGCATCGTCATCCTTTGCGGCCCCCGCCGCCCCGTCCTGTTTCCATGCGCCCATGGCGACGAATGTGCCAGTTTCTGCGCCGCGCAATATGCCGCTTATTGCGTATGGCAATAAGGGGGGCGGTCATGTTGAGTTGGGCTGAACCTTTGGAGGAGTTTTAAGGATGCCTCCGGCGGGCAAAGGGCGGGGGCCCTTTGCAATCCCGATATTGTCGGCGTTGCAGTGTTGGATCGACGGCATGTTTGGGGGCGAGGGTGCGCAGGGGAGTGAAGCCGCTTCGCGGGAAGGAAAGTGGTTTTCCCGGATGAGGGGCCAAATCTGTCGTTGCCTGTATGGCAGGAAGCGCCCAGTTGTTGCCGTTCGTAGGCTACCCCCTACATCTAAAAGCTGCTGTGATCGTGGTTGCAAAAGAAGTCCCTTCGCAACGTCTGCGTAAGCAGACATATGCCCTGCGCCGCTAGCCTGGTATCACTTTTTCAGATCGCCTGTTGCCGCCAGCAAATCTTTGATTTCTCCTGCAACGTTCACACGTGTCGACATTACGGGGCACTGCTGCTTAGCTGCCATTATCGCACCTGCCAATGAACCGCTGAACGCGGACGCATCCCAAGGCGGGGAGAGAAGATTTCGCGGCACCTTGGCTCGGCCTACCGGTTCGTCAGTTCCGCAGCCCTGCGATCGTATCGCGATCTCAATGCCCTTATATGTCCTCGTGATCGATCCGGTCATATTCGGCTTAACAAATTGGGCGTCGCACTCAACATAGTGAATGTCAGTCGCGTTTGCTTTTCGGCATTTCCCATTCCAATCGCCAACATGAATGGGTTTTGATAATGGATTGCTCGATTCCACATTTCCAGATTGAGCGGGCTGTTCTGCACTATTTCCCGGAATGCGATATCGAACTACCGTTTCGTATGTGCTGGCAACTGCTCGGCCCTCACTATCTCGTTTCGGTGTAAAATTCCCTTTTTCTTGAAATATCTGGCAAGTCTTTGTCTGCATTTCGACTGGGGCATTGCTATCGAGAATGTGGCAGCCGGTAGCCCGACCCTCACTTCCCACGTCGATCGAAACATGAACGCGCCATTCGCTGGCTGGCGCGGTTGCAGGACTGATTGGCGTAGAAGCTGCCAGCAGCAATGAGATTAGGTTGATCATAGCGCTCCCCAATTATCTGCTGGTTACAATTCAGAAATTGAGAGGGCGTTAAGCTGAGTACAAAGCCACGTCACAATGGCATGACAGATGCAAAAAGCCATTGCAGAATGTCCGCTTCCCACCATATCGTGAGGGAAGGCTCGCGCCCAATTATGGACATTCGATTGCCAACTACAGCGCTGGGCGTGCCCCCCGTTCGGCTGCCTCGATCTTCACCATCAACTGGCCGAACATTCTGTCCGAGGCGGTCGGCTGCATCCGCCGCAGCGCTTGCGAGGTGAGCAAGAGCTAATCGGGAGGCAGTCGGCTTGGTGAAATAGGCCGACCGTCCCTACCCGAACGATTTTGGGTGGCGTCCGGTTTACTCCAGTGTGATTTTGACACCGCCGCCGCTGGCGCTGAGCTGCAAGCCTTTCGAACTGGTGTCGAGTTCAAGTATGACATCTCCCTTCTTCAGCTTGATGCTGCCCGCGCCTCTGACCGCCGTAGCGCTGGCATCAGCCGCAACATAAGTCCCGGCGAAGTTGGAGATGCTGGTTAGGTTCGAAACCCGACCATAGCCGCGGATTTTCGCCACACCAATTTTGCCGACTGAAATACCGCCGATCTTGAACTTATATTTTTTGCCGTTGTACGTAAGCGTGCCACCGCCGACGTTACCGCCAAGAAGGAATCCGAACTGGGTTTCACTTATAGTGATCCTACCGCTGGTTGACTTCGCCTCGGCGATAAGCGGAGTGCCAACCATTGTTGCTGCTGCCGTCGCGAAGACGAAATTGCGGCATATACCCATGTCAAAATCCCCCTGAGATTACGTGCTGAACGGTATCCTTGCGTAACAGTTGCAGGGGCACAAAGTTCCGTCCGCTTCCGGCAGAAGCCGCCGCCAGCACAAATTACAATGGCTGCTTTCCACCAATCCCGGCCAAAGCCAGAACTGGGCAGATGTCCGCGCGCCCTAACTTAGCCGCCATCTCACCGCCGCGCAGCGGCCTTCAAATCCTGCCCCTTCGCCCCCAAACACCACGCCGAACCCGATACCCAACGCGGACAATATCGGGATTGCAAAGGGTCCCGCCCTTTGCCCGCCGGAGGCATCAGAAAAAAATGCCGACCGGAAGCATCAAACCCCCTCACATCCGTCTCAAAACACCCCCGGCACCAGCCGATAGCGCACCTTGCCCATGAAGGCCTGATAGGCGGGGTCCTGGGACAGGAGCGCCTCTTCGGCCTTCAGGCGCAGGATCTGGGCCCACCAGCCGATGGTGTAGAGGACTAGGTTGAGGAGGCTGGGCATGAGGATCATGATGCCGATGTGGACGGCGAGGTAGCCTGCGTACATGGGGTGGCGGACGAAGCGGTAGAGGCCGTCGCTTTTGACGCCGCGGTTGGCGGGCGCGATGCCGAAGCTGCGGCGCAGCGAGAGTTTGGCCAGCGCCTGTACGACATTGCCAAACAGCACCAGCGCGATGCCGAGAGGGGCGATCATGGGGAAGATGTCAAGCCCCGGTTGGATCATCAGCGGCGCGGCGGTGGCTGCGATCGCCAGCAGCCAGTCGCCCAGGCGCAGCGAGATGTTGCCGGTGGGGCGCCGGATCAGCGTAAAGAGCATCACCGCCGTTTCGGAAATCAGCGCTAGCGGCGCGTAGCCGTTGAGAGAATGCGCCACCCGGTTGACCAGCGCCAACCACAGGACAAGAATCAGCCCCTGTTCGATCCGGTCCAGCACGCGCGGGTTGGCGCGGGCAAAGGCGCGGTCGAGCGGGCCTTGCGCCAAGGCGTGATCGGCGGCGGGAATGGCGGCGTTCATGGTCAAAGCGGCAGGCCCTAATCGGTGGAGCGGGGCGCGTCCCCGTCCGATGCGCCCAGAAATACGGCCGCGATGGTTAACAACTCGCTAGGAAAGGCGGCGCTTGACTCCGTGTCGCCATCTGATAAAGGCGCCCCCGGAAGTCAGCGGGCATGCCCGCAGGCTTTTCCGTCCGAGACAGTTGGTGCGGGGAATTTGCCCCGCTTAATTTCCAGCCTAGACGGGGAAAAGAGATTATGGGCCTTTGCGCCCCTATCGCGGCTTATCGGCCATGCTCCATCGGGGCGGCCTGTCGCAACTCCTTCCCTTTGTCACGGACCCAACCGCCCCTGCGGATGCGTTTCGGCGCGTCCTGCATGGACAAAGTAGCCGGCCCGGAGGCATCTGCCGATGGGCCATTTGTGAAGGAGTAAGGCATGGATCGTTCGCAGAAAGCCGAATCGGTCGCCCAGCTCAACGCGGTCTTCAACGAGGTCGGCGTGGTGGTTGTCACCCGCAACCTCGGCCTCACCGTGGCACAGTCGACTGTGCTGCGCGGCAAGATCCGTGAAGCCGGCGCCACCTACAAGGTTGCGAAGAACCGTCTTGCCAAGCTTGCTGCCCAGGACACCGACTACGCTGGTATCGGCGACCTCCTGACCGGCCCCACCGCGCTTGCGTGGTCGGTCGATCCGGTTGCCGCTGCCAAGGCTGTGGTCGAATTCGCCAAGACGACCGACAAGATCGAAATCGTCGGCGGGTCGCTGGGTAGCGTCGTTCTCGACGCCGATGGTGTTAAGGCTCTGGCCTCGATGCCCTCGCTCGACGAACTGCGCGCCAAGCTTATCGGCCTTGTTCAGGCACCTGCCACCAAGCTGGCTCAGCTCACGACCGCTCCGGCGGCCAAGCTGGCCCGCGTGTTCCAGGCCTATGCCGACAAGGACGCTGCGTAAGATTTGCCCCGGGCCCCGGTCCGCACAAATCCAAGCAGGTAAGACTTTTGAACCCTATTTTTCCGGGTTTGGCGCCTCCGCCGCCCGGTAAACAACATTGGAGTAATTATCATGGCTGATATCGCCAAGCTCGTTGAAGACCTGTCGGCTCTGACCGTTCTGGAAGCCGCTGACCTCGCCAAGGCTCTGGAAGAAGCCTGGGGCGTTTCGGCTGCTGCCGCTGTTGCTGTTGCCGCTCCCGCCGCTGGTGGCGAAGCTGCTGCTGCCGTTGAAGAAAAGACCGAATTCGACGTCATCCTGACCGGCGACGGTGGCAAGAAGATCCAGGTGATCAAGGAAGTCCGCGCCATCACCAACCTGGGCCTGACCGAAGCCAAGGCCCTCGTTGAAGGCGCCCCCAAGGCCGTCAAGGAAGGCGTGTCGAAGGCTGAAGCCGAAGACATCAAGAAGAAGATCGAGGAAGCCGGCGGCACCGTCGAAATCAAGTAAGATTTCAACATGCGCCGGTCGGATCTTCCGACCGAACAGGAAGGGCGGCTCCCACGGGGCCGCCCTTTTTGCGTGAGTGGACAAGGCATGATGACACTTCGCGGGAAGGGGAACGGCGCGGCTCTATTGGGAAGATTGCCGATAAAACGGCAAGCGCCCAAACTCAGACCTTCAGGCTGGCAACTCGGACTCTCGCTCACGGTCATTTGTTGGCCGCGATCTTTCCCATTTCTCCATCTCCGATAGGCCATTTCGGGAATGAGCAATTGGGAACAGTTTTGGGAAAGCACGTGAATCGAACAACCATTGGCGCGCTCACACGTGCCATTGTCCCGCAAAACGCTCCTTTCCGATAGGAGGCCGAAGCGTTAAGGCGTAACCATGAAGATCATATTCGCCATGCTGCTGGCCTTGGTTGCAGCCGGAGCGCAGGCCCAGACAGCGCAAGCACGGTCCAGTGAGAGTGCAATGATGAACGACGCAAGAAACGTGATTGCCGTAGACCACACGGGCTTCGCTGTATCGTCTTTGGACGACGCCATTCGGTTTTGGACGACAGCGCTCGGCTTCACACTTGAGCGACAATCGGAGATGGGGGGCGATTTCCTGCATCAAGTAACAGGCGTCGATGATCCGAGTGTGAAAACGGCGATTGTCAGGGCGCCGGACGGTTACGCGGTTGAACTGTTGCAATATTCAAAAGGACGCCAAAACGGCGCTGTGCCCGATAGCGCGGGGGCGATAGGTGCGGCCCACCTAGCTCTGACCGTGAAGGATATCCATGCCGCAATTGCGCGCGTTGAGGCAGCAGGATGGAAGTCAAAGGGTAGCCCGCTGCCGATCGCGGGTGGTCCACGCAAGGGAACTTTGGTGGCCTATGTTTCGGGCCCTGATAACATCACGATAGAGCTTATGCAGCCGCCGACCCGCTAATACAGCCTGAAGTCTTCTGCCTAACCATCCTTTCCGGGAAATGAGGAAGGACACTGCGTCGGCTATGGGGGCGGCATCCTCACAAGCGGAAAGTCCGCTCTCCACCATTTGTTGTCCAAACCGGTTGTTCCGGACACGACACCATTGCAGCCGTTCATTCATGCGCTAATCAAAGGCCATGGCGCGCGAGGAAGCAGTTCGATCATTGGTGCATTTCGACCAGCCTCTGGATGTGCTGCGTCGAGCCCTCCATACCTGCGCGTGGGATTGGGAGGGGCCGCCAACCGTGACCCTGCGTGTCACTAATGTCCTTCATGTTGTCCAACTCTACTTGAAAGGCGAGTTAAACAGCACTGATGTTGAGGAGTGGGCCAACCTGATTGAAGGCCGTGACGATGTGGGCTTTGAACCAAAGGTAAAGGAAGCGATTTTCGACCTCGCAAACCCCATTTTGCAAGGCTCGTTGAGAAAGGTGGTCCCGGCGCTGCTAGCTCGATTATAAGCGTCCACTCCCCCTAACTTTCCTGCCGCAGCGACCGTCCGCAGGAGGGCCGATAGCCGCCCTTAATTCATGGGAGCCGAGAAGGGGAGCTCCCCAACGATGTGTGCCATAGCCACCACCGGATCGATCTGTCCTTTTTCTCCTATTCGAGCCATCATCCCACCGCCGCGCAGCGGCCCTCAAAATGGCCTCCCGCCTCCACCCGCCGCGCCTCTTCTCTCACACAGCGCCCACAGTATCGGGATTGCAAAGGGCCGCCGCCCTTTGCCCGCCGGAGGCATCAATAACGCCCGCCGGAGGCACCGATAACGCCCGCCGGAGGCAAACTTTCACTCCGCCGCGTCGTTCACGATCACCCGGTTCCGCCCCTCGCGCTTGGCCTGATAGAGCGCGATGTCGGCGGCCTGGATCAGGTGCTCTCCATCGGTGTCCATGCCTGCGGACCAGTTGGCGATGCCGAAAGACATGCTGATGAGGCCGAGCGTGCGGCCCTTGAGGCGCACGTTGATTTCGCCCACCGCGTTGCGCACCTGTTCGACCCTGTCCTGCAGCACTGTTGCCGAGGTGCCGGGGGCGATGATGGTGAATTCCTCGCCGCCGAAACGGCACACGACATCGCCGCTGCGGAACTGTTTTTTCAATTCGGCGGCCACGGCCTGCAACACGGCATCGCCCGCATCATGGCCGAATTCGTCGTTGAACAGTTTGAAGTGGTCGATATCGCACATCACCAGGCTGAGCGGCAGGCCCGAGCGTCCGGCGCGGGCGATTTCCAGCGTCAGGGTTTCTTCCATATAGCGCCGGTTGAACAGGCCGGTCAGCGGGTCGCGGATGGTCTGTTCGCGCAAGGAACGCTGGAGGCGGTGGTTGACCAGCGCGGAGGCGATGTTTTCGGCCAGCACGGTCAGACGGAAGCGCGTCTCATCCTCGACGGTGCCGTGGAGATAGAGCACGCCGATGACCTCGCCACCGGCCAGCAGCGGTTCGCAATGGTATATTTCATCGGGGCTTGTGTGGCTGCACACGATGTCGCTGCCCACTTCGCGCAGAAAATGGCTCTGGCCCCGGCGCAGCGCCCAGCATTGTTCGGGGGCAAAGCCCTCGGAATCGGCCTCCATGCCGCCCCAACCGGCAATCGGGATCAACAGGTTGCGCGAATTGTTGTGGGCATAGAGCGCGCCCGCGATGCCGGGCAGCACGCGCGGCACGAAAACGCGGATGATCTGGGCCAGTTCGTCGTCGGTGCGGGCGGCCTGCATGCGGTGGGCCATCCCGCCCAGCATCTCGATCACCTCGCCGCGCTGGCGCAATGTCTCGCCGTTGAGCAGCAGTTCGGCATTGGCATCCTGCAACTGGGCCTCGCTCGACACCTGATCGGCCACCGCGCGCTCCAGCCGGTCGGCCATGGCATTATAGCTTTGGGCAAGTTCGGAAAATTCGCGCGACCCCATATCCTCGGCAATCCGCGCGCCGCGCTGTCCGTCGCCCAGATCGGCCATCACGCGCAGCATCGCCGCGCGGGGGCGGTCTATGCCCCGGACGAGCAGCCAGAGCCCGAACGCGGCCACCAAAGCCACCAGCCCCGCGCCCACCAAAACCAGCAGTTCGGTCCAGACCAGACGGTCGTTGACGTCACGGGTGCGGCTGGATTGCAATTCCCGTTCGTTTTCCAGAAAATTGGCGGTGCGCACAATGACCGCGTCCATCAGCTCGCGCCCCTGACCGCCCGCAATCTTGACCTGCGCATTGGCAAAATCGCCACGGCGGCCCATGGCGACGGTTTGCCGCATCATTTCGCTGCGTTCGCCGATCAGGCGGGCCAGTTCCTGCGCCCGTCGAAACTGGATCGGGTTATCACGCGTCATCGAGACAACCCGGCCAAAATTCTGCTGGGCATTGCTGATCGCTTCATCAAACGAGGCGGCAAAGGCGGGGGAGCGGGTCAGAATATAGCCGCGCGCGCCTGATTCGGCCGCTCGCAACTGGTTCATCGTCACTTGCGTGTTTTCGATGACGGAGGAGGAATGGTTGGCCCATTGCACGGCCTCGCCCGCCCGGCGCGACGAATCGAGCACAATGGCGGCGAACGCGCCCAGCGCCAGCAAAACAAGGGCGCCGAGGGCGAAAATGCGGGAGGAGAGCGATGCTAACATGGCTTTATTTCATAGGGTTATCTTAGGATATCCTTAAAATGAGATAGCGATGGTCTTAGGGACTCTTGCGTGGTGGGCGCATGTTCGGATTTCCCAATCGCGGCTCAAGTTTTTCTTGCTTGCCGCTTTTTGCGTGCCTTCGCACATTGGGCAGATGACTGTTGCCTCTCCTTCCGTTGCCGTTTTGGCCGCCCCCGTTTCGGCGCCCCCTTTTGGGGCCGCCATGGCGCAATATCCGATTGGCGAACCGGCCGATTGGTCCGCCTATGAGGCCAAGCTGCGCCAGTGGGTGGGCGATGCGGCGGGGCAGGGGGCCGCTTTGCTGGTCTTTCCCGAATATGGCGCGATGGAATTGGCGGCGCTGGATCACGCGCGCAAATCCGACCTGCATGCCAGCCTTGGCGCGGTGTCCGATCTCTTGCCGCAGGTGGATGCTTTGCATGGCGAATTGGCGCGGGTGCATGGCGTGCATATTCTGGCCGCCAGCGCGCCGTGCCGCGTGGGAGACCATTACGTTAACCGGGCGCGCTTTTTTGCGCCATCGGGCGCAATGGCGCATCAGGACAAGATCATGATGACCCGCTTTGAGGCTGAGGAGTGGGGTGTTTCGCCGGCCGTGGCGATCGGAGGCGGGCTGCGCCTGTTCGACACGGCGCTGGGGCGGATCGGCGTCACGATCTGTTATGACAGCGAATTTCCGCTGCTCGCCCGCGCGCTGGTGCAGGCCGGGGCGCAGATCATCCTTGCCCCATCCTGCACCGACAGTTTGCATGGCTATTGGCGGGTGCGCATCGGCGCGCAGGCGCGGGCGCTGGAAAACCAGTGTTTCGTCCTGCAATCGCCCACGGTGGGGGATGCGCCATGGTCGAGCGCGGTCGATGTCAATCGGGGGGCGGCGGGGTTCTACGGCCCGCCTGATGCCAAGCCCGCCGCCGGGGCCGATATGCCCGCCGATGGCGTCCTCGCGCTGGGCGAGGAAGGCGTGGCGCAATGGGTTTATGCGATGGTCGATCCGGCGCGCGTGGCGGCGTGGCGGGGGGACGGTTCGATCCTGACCCACCGTGACTGGTCGGGTCAACCGGGGGCGGGGGTGTTGCCCGAGGTGGAAGTGGTGGTTTTGCGGTAAGGGGGATTTTGCCTCCGGCGGGCAAAGGGCGGGGGCCCTTTGCAATCCCGTTAATGGGTGGTGTAAGCTTGGCAATATGGCGCCAAACGCTATGGTTTCAAAAGCCTGCGGCGCGGCGGCCTTACGCTGATTGGCGGTGCAGGCTTTCAAAAATACAAGCACCGCGCCGCCTGCCTGGCGCAACTAAGACAAGAATGGGATTGCAAAGGGCCCCCGCCCTTTGCCCGCCGGAGGCACATTTTGACCCACCGCCGCATAAAGATCTTCTTCGACGGAGGCTGCCGCCCCAACCCCGGCCCTATCGAGGCGGCTGTCGTCATCCGGGGCAAGGTCCATTGGTTCGACCTTGGCCATGGCAACAATCAGGATGCGGAATGGCTGGCGCTGATCGAGGCGGTGAAGCTGTCACAAGAGCTGGGGCTGGAGCATGTCGAACTGATCGGGGATGCGATGGAGGTGGTCGATCACGCCAACCGCGCGATGCGCGACGGCGCGGGCGAGGAAGGCCATGCGGCCACTTTCGCCGCACTGTTGAAAAGCGGCTCCCCGGCGCGCATCCGCTGGATCAAGCGGCAACAGAACCTCGCAGGCATCGCGCTGGCCTCGCGACATCCGCGCTAGGGTTTTAAGCGATCCCATCCCACATCAGTTTCAGCCCGACCACAATCATCATCGCATAGATGATCCGATAGAACCGCGCCGCATCCACCCGCCGCACCACCCATACCCCCGCCCATGTGCTGAGCAGCGCCAGCGGCATCAGCACCGCCGAATGCACCAGATTGGCCCGCGTAAACTGCCCCAGCGCCATATAGGCGGGCACCTTGATCCAGTTCATATAGGCAAAGGCGATGGCAGTCGTGCCCACCAGCACATCGCGCTCCAGCCGCTTGGGCAGCACATACATCTGAAACGGCGGCGCGCCCGCATGGGCGATATGGCTGACAAAGCCGGAGAATGTGCCGAACAGCACGCCCACCCAGCCCGGCGAATTCGAGGGCAGGGCGGTTCTCCCCCCGCGCTCGTTCCACATGCGCTGAACCCCGAACAACAGCGACACCACGCCCACCGCCAGCAACACCGCCTTCTCGCTGACGCTGCGCGAAAACAGCCAGCCCAGCGCGACGCCGATCGTCATTCCCGGCATCATCACTTTCAGCACCGCCCCCGACCAATGCCGCCGGAACGACCATACGCTGACCGCATCCTGCACGATCAGGATCGGCAGCATCACCGCCGCGCTCTCCACCGGCGCATTGGCCAGCACCATGATCGGCATCGCCAGCCCTCCCAGGCCCGCAAAGCCCCCCTTGGCCATGCCCGAAATCACCACGGCCACCACCGCGCAGCCAATCGCCATCGGTGTGTCGAGCATGGGGAGAACCTTTCATCCGGGGAAAAACCGACAGTTGTGCCAGAGCCATGGCGCGCCCGACCGATAGAGCCATGCGCCCCTCAAATCCAGCGACCTTTCAACGGCATCTTAACCGCCGCACCGTTAGAAAGCTTGTATGACCCTGCTGCTCAGTTTCCTGCCGGAATTTCTGGTGATCGCCGCCCTGCTGCTGGTCGAGCGGGGCGGCCCGCGCACCGACGGGTGGCGCAATCTTCAGATCTGGGCGCTGCAATTGACCGTGGCGCTCACCATTCTGCCCCTGCTGCGCGGCTGGGTCGGCCCGGCGCTGATCTCTGGCGCACACCTGCCGTTCTGGCTGGGCTTCCTTCTCTTCCTGCTGCTCAAGGATCTGGCCGAATTCGCCTTCCACCTGGCCCAGCATCGCATTCCCTTCCTCTGGGCCATGCACTCGCTGCATCACTCCGACCCCGAAATGGCGGTCCTGACCACCCAGCGCCATTTCTGGGGCGACCAACTGATCAAACAGATGACCGTCTGGTCGGCGGTACTGATGATCCTGTCGCCCACGCCCGCCATCGCCTTTGCCTATGGCATCGCCTCGCTGTGGAACCTGTTTGCCCACCTTGATGCGCCCATCGACTTTGGCCGCTGGTCCTGGCTGCTCAACAGTCCGGCCTATCACCGCCGCCACCATTCGCGCCTGCCCGAACATTACGATACCAATTTCGCCGGTATCTTCCCGATTTTCGACGTCATCTGCGGCACCTACCGTCGCCCCGACGGCTTTCCCCCCACCGGCATGGACCGCCGCCCCGAAAACCTGTGGCAAGCCATCATCTGGCCGCTGATCTGGAACCAGCCGCAAACAGAACCCGCCCCCGCGCCCAAACCCGCGCCATAAAGCCCGCTAACCCGGCACCTCGCCCCGCGCTCTCGGCCCGATCCGGCCATCGTCCATCGCGTCCATCAATCTCCGCGCCACCTCCTCGTCCAGCGAGCTCGGCGGTGGCCGCCTTGCCCGCCCCAACCGCGCCTCCGCGCGCGCATAGCGGTGATACCGCGCCAGACCCAAAGCCTCGTCCCCCTCGCGCAGCAAATCGGGCAAATGGCGAATGCCCGCCCGCCCAGCGTCCTCCCCGCCTGTCTGCTCTCCGCCCGCGTTGTTGTCGCCCGCCTCCTGCGCCTCCTCGGTGGGGACGACATCCTCATGCGGCACCTCGTCCGCGTCCTCCTCCTCGCGCCGCGCCTCCTGCGCCGCCAGCCAACGCTCGCGCATCCGCTCCAGCTTCATGTTGATGCTCTCCAGCACCTCCTCGGCCTCGCGCTCCTCCTCAATGGCCCGCGCCCGCTCCTCCGCCGCGCTCAGCGGACGCTCGCCCCCACGTGCGCCATAGGCGTCATACCGATCCCGCCGCCGATTGCGCAGCAGGAACATCAGCAAAGGCGTGTCATACCGCCGCCAACTGGCCACCACCTCGCCATGCCGGACGATAAACCGCTCCTCGCCCGCAATCGCCCGTTCCAGCGCGCAATCCTCCAAGCGCGCCATGCCGCGATCCACCGCCTCCTCCCACGCGGCGGCAAAACCCTCCGCCCCCGGCGCATTGCGGATCTTGTACAAAGCCTCCAAACTCGCCCCGATCACCCGCGCCGCCTGCGTCACAATCCCGCTCGCCGCCAAGGCCGCAATAAACGCCCGCTGCCGATCCGGCGTGATCGAATTGCTCCGCGGAGCCTTGTGAATATAGGGCGCAAACCCCAGCAAAGGATCACCCTCCACCGGCTCCTCCCCCCGAAACGCCACCCGACTGGTCCGCCTGCCGGGCCGCACACTGTCGCACCGCACCGCCCCGCGCCCGTTCCCCTCGCGCCCCTCCACCTTACCCATCGCCAACCTCCATCCATCAAGCCCAACCCAAACCCCTCCGCCAAGCAAAGGGGAAGACCGGTCTAGCAAAGGGCAGGGGGTGTAGGAAAGAACATTATGGGAACAATGGGGTGGGGTGGTTGGCAGAGAGGGCGGGAAGGGATCGCTACGCGATTTAGGTTTCAAGGGATTAAGTGTGCCTCCGGCGGGCAAAGGGCGGGGGCCCTTTGCAATCCCGATATTGGGGTTTGTCGACCCAAATTGGCCTTTCGCCGGGCTGACCTCAATGAATGCCCCTATCTGGCGCCGCGCTCGGTTTTCTCAATGTCCGCCGCCGAAAATGGGTCGCCTTCTGCACGGAGCGTTCCGATAACATATCGTGGAATCTCCCTGCAACGCATCCAATGCTTTTCGGCCTCAATGTCCGATCCGCCCCAGCACCAGCCTCTTTCTTCGAGCAGAACAAAGGCCCGGTGACTCAGGTTACAACGACGCGGACCGCTCAAGCCATTATATTTCTGACCGTCCGCCAAGCCGCGACAGGCACCCTGCTCACTGTCGGCTCTTTGCAGCAAAGGCCGTATTGACCGGGGGAAGGATCGATATTTTTCTATCGGATAATAACGGCGCATGTCCGCCATATCTTGCGCCGAGGCAGGCGAAAGAAATGCCTGAACCGGCATTGAGGAACTGGAGAGGTGGCGAGGCAGCGCCATCACCGATCCGCCTGATTGGACCGTGGCGAATACCGCCAGCACCGATAAAACGGCAAATGCGCCCGATAGTTTTGCCATTACGTTGTTCCCAAGCCACGGTGTAGCATTAGCGTTTTTTCTTTGAGTCAGACGGCTTCCGCATCGCGCGCGTTCGCCCTACCCATCGCAAATCTCCGTCCGCTAAAATCATCCCCCTCCCCCCCGCAGTAGAGTAAAGGGAGGAGGCGTAGGAAAGAACGTCGTGAAAACATTCTATGCATTCGTTGTAGTTATAATTTTATCAAAATCATTGATCTTCTTGATTTGTATTTCTAATAATTTCTGAAATTCTCCCTGGTGATATTTGAATTTCTTTGGATATTTCGTTAATTGTTTTTCCAGATTTCATGAGTTCATCTAATTTTTTTATATCTGAGTAGCTATAATTTCTTCTATAAGCTACTTTTCTAAATGATTTATCAGAATTTATATTTTTTTCTGGATATTCCTTTGATAGATTAATGAAGTTATCTCCTCTATTTTTCCATGTTGATTCTGAATCTATATAATCAATTCGAGATTGAATTTTTTGAATATTCAATTGAATCATATCAAGTGTTTCTTGTAGGTGATCGGCGAATGGTACGTGATCTGAAGGTGGTTCTACAACTTGGAAGGTTCCAAATATGTCTAAATAAGGCTTGAAGTCACCTGCATCGCTGGCTGCTAGAACATCTGAAAAGCGGGAGGAGAGATCGACAATAAAATTTTCTATTTTTTTGAAATGGAGGTCAGATGGGTAAATAATTGTGTCAATTACATTGGTGTCAAATGGAAGTCTTGTTTTATCATCTGCAACTATGACGGTTGGCTTTCGAAAAGTTAGTCGCATTCCCAGTTCGAACATTACATTGGGGTTTAGGCCGCTTATGTCGCATACGGCTATGTCGCATTCATAGAGATTGCGAACAATTCTTCCTTGAATGATGTCAGTTGCTGTGCTTTGCCAGACTGGGCGGGCTTCCAAATCGGCAGCGCCAATGGCTCTTTCGAGAATTTCTTTAACCTCTGTCCAGTGTGTCGCGCTGTGTTCTGCCCAAGCTGCGATAGGCATTACAATTCCGCATACGGGCATTGGTTTTTTTTGATCCCTAGTGTCTGGGCTAACAGTTGTTTTGGCCACGCTATTTCCCTCTATAATTTAGGTTAATAGGTTGCATTTTTTTTGTTAGCTTGGAAGGAAATTTTCTCGGTTTAAGGATTTGCAGGAGCATTTCGCAAAACATCCCCCCCAATTGCGACGAACCGCTCAACGTCTCACCGCATCCCGCTTGCTCCATACCGGCCCCGCCAGATATTCCCGTTCCCATCGGGTTTCAGGGAATAACAATCATGAAGGCATATCTGGCGGGTTGGGCGATGATGGCGGCTGCATTGGCTCCCCAAACGGCGCTGGCGGATGATCCGCGTGATCCGGCGATGCGCAGTGCGGCGGCGCGGGCGCGGGATCGGGCGGAGATCGCGCGGATGAACCGCGACCAACTGGCCTATGTGCGCAAACGGGATGGGGCCTATGCCAGGGACTGGGCGGCCTATCGCGATGCACAGGCTCCGGGCGCGGGGCAGGGGCGCGCCCGCTCGGATTATGAGGAAACGGCCTATGACGAAGGGGCCTATACAACCGGCCGCGACGGCGCGGCCTATGCGCAAAGCCGCCGCCAATATGAACAAGACCTCGCCGAATGGCGCTATGCCGTCAACCAATGCCGCGCAGGCAACTACGCCTATTGCGCCCGCTAAAAGCGCCGCAGGCCTTAAACCATAGCCCCAACCACCCCGCCGCCCCACTGACGTAACGCCAACAGTAACGGGCCGACAATAACGGGATTGCAAAGGGCCTCCGCCCTTTGCCCGCCGGAGGCATGAAAAACCGCCTGCCGGAGGCATAAAAATACTCCCCCCGAAGGCATCATATCCCCGCCAAACCCCCGCTCCGATAAATCGCTACCCGCCCGCGCCCTCATGCCCTAAGGCCGGTTGGCATTAGGGAGGCATCGCATCATGGCGGATCTTTATTTGAAAGCGCTGGAATCCGAGCGCAGGCAGCTGTGGGCGACGTGCCGCCTGAAGGGCTTGGCCAAGGACACGCCGGAGCGGCAGCGCATTGCCGAGCTGGACGAATTGCTGCGCGCGCATAAGGCGAAATCGGCCTGAACGGAGCGGAGCGCGGGTTCAGGTGGCCTTTCTGAAGCTGGTCCATGATCCAAAAGCCTATGCCGCCGCGGTTATCGACATGCATTAGAGCGCGGCGGCCTGCAACCGAGGCCGTCGCCAGTATATCTAAAACCTTGTCGCTTGGAACTGCGGAGGTGCGTCATTGCCGTCGCGGCTATTTCGACAATCACGCAAGGCGGTGCCCAGTTCAGTTAGGCACTGACGAGAAATTTAGCATAGACCCATCCTTCCTGGGTGGCGCCGCCCTTTTCAGCTTTGATATTATACCATTCGTTTTCGCGAGAGATAACGGTAACCAGGTCTCCCGATTGCAACGGGCCCCAGGTTAGAGTTTCAAAGGAAGTGCCAGGGCCGCCGCGAACATTTAGGGTGCCGCCTTGCGTTTTCACCATCATGGCAAATTGGGTTTCTTTTTCTTCGCTCCGATCATCTATCAATTTTCGGAAACGCAACATAGGGAATGCTGGGCCGGGGTCGACTTTCTTTTTGCGCAACGTATCAACATCTTTGTGCCCAACAATATCGTGTATTGTCGGGACGCTTTGGATCAGAGATTTGATTAGATTTTCCAGCGCATCCAGCTGTTCGTTAGGGTACTCCGGCCAATATGTCTCGGAGCCAACCCATGGGTCGAAAGCTTTGATCATGCCCGGAAATGGCGCTAGAAGCTTGGGGTCGACAACTTTTTTTTGCCAATTGAGAAATCGGTCAGAACTGTCCTTATAATGATAGCCTGGATTGACGATTTCTATGCCGATTGAAAAGTGATTGATATCCTTTCGTCCGTCATAAATGCCGCCGCCAGCGTGCCATGCACCTTTGTTTATAGACACCATTTGTACAATCGCTCCGTCTGTTTCGATCACGAAATGAGCGCTGGCTTTGGCATCTGTCGAAAGGAAGTGATTGATTGCAGAGGGTGCTTTGTATCCTGCGGTATAGTGCAGGATAATTATTTCTTTTGTTTTTTCAGAAGTATAGAAATTAGGTGATTTTTTAATATCTGGCGTATCGCCCCATCCATCTTTGTTGAAGTGCATTTTCGCCTCCTGTGGATGGTTTACTTTGTTTATTATTTTTACGATTCGATCAATGCCATAAATATAGGTTTAGAAGATAATTGGAGCATGTGCTCGCCGAGCTGCCCTGCGTTCTTCCCCCCCCCGCCCGCTGTCCTTGACCTGCGCGCTGATTAGGCGTAGGGCGCGCCAATTCTTGCGGGGTTTGGCTTGTTCAAACCTCGGCATAAGAGAGCTGAACATTGCCGGTGCGTGCCGGGTTTTGCGGGGTATCTCGCTGAAATCCTGGTGTAATCCGTCAAAGTAACCCGGCGCCTTTGGGCTGGGTGGAGCGTTTCGGTTCGTTTTTGTGCATGCCCGGCGTCTGTCGTCGGGTGATTCGCGCGAACGCGGTCTGTTTCCTTCATCCATGCATTGGGCGCCAGATGGTCATGCGGCCTTTTGGCCAATTGGCTTGTTCGCACCGGAAGGGCGTTGCCGGAAATGGCGGCGCAACGGAAGGGCGCTTTTGTGGCGGCGTATCGCTGTCACGCAAACAAGGTGAAGAGATTCAATGCCTACTATCAACCAGCTGATCCGCCACGGGCGCGAGCCGCAGAAGGCCAAGAGCAAGGTTCCCGCTCTTGAGCAGAACCCCCAGAAGCGCGGCGTCTGCACCCGCGTGTACACCACGACCCCGAAGAAGCCGAACTCGGCGCTTCGCAAGGTGGCCAAGATCCGTCTGACCAACGGCCGCGAAGTCATTTCGTACATCCCGGGCGAAGGCCACAACCTTCAGGAGCACTCGGTTGCCCTGATCCGCGGCGGCCGTGTGCGCGACCTTCCCGGCGTGCGCTATCACGTTCTGCGTGGCGTGCTCGACACGCAGGGCGTCAAGAACCGCAAGCAGAGCCGTTCGAAGTACGGCGCCAAGCGTCCGAAGTAAGACCCTCCGGTCTTTCTCGTCGGTCTTACAGATTTAAGGAATACAAGCGATGTCACGTCGTCGTCGTCCCGAAAAGCGGGAAATCCTGCCTGATCCCGTCCATGGCGATCAGGTCCTTTCGAAGTTCATGAACAACCTGATGCTTGACGGCAAGAAGTCGGTTGCGGAATCGATCGTGTACAGCGCGCTGAACACGATGCAGACCCGCGCCAAGGCCGATCCGGTTCAGCTGTTCCATGACGCGCTGAACAATGTGAAGCCCCAGATCGAAGTCCGCAGCCGCCGCGTCGGCGGTGCGACCTATCAGGTCCCGGTCGAAGTGCGCCCCGAGCGCGCCCAGGCTCTGGCCATCCGCTGGCTGATCACGGCCGCCCGCAACCGCAGCGAAACCACCATGTCGGCCCGCCTGTCGGGCGAGCTGCTGGACGCTGCGAACAACCGCGGCAGCGCGGTCAAGAAGCGCGAAGACACGCACCGCATGGCGGATGCGAACCGCGCCTTCTCGCACTACCGCTGGTAAAGGCTTTGGGGCGGGGCCGTTTTGGCGGCTCCGTCACAGGTTTGTCACTATTCCGAACCTAAGGGCGGGGACCACCCTCGTCCGAAACCAAGGAAAACCCCATGGCACGCAGCCATCCGCTTTCGATGTACCGTAATATCGGCATCATGGCGCATATCGACGCTGGCAAGACCACGACGACCGAGCGTATCCTTTACTACACCGGCAAGTCCTACAAGATCGGCGAAGTCCATGACGGCGCCGCGACGATGGACTGGATGGAGCAGGAACAGGAGCGCGGCATCACGATCACGTCGGCCGCGACGACCTGCTTCTGGAACGACCACCGCATCAACATCATCGACACCCCCGGCCACGTTGACTTCACCATCGAAGTCGAACGCTCGCTGCGCGTGCTCGACGGTGCGGTTGCGTGCTTCGACGGCGTTGCCGGCGTGGAGCCGCAGTCGGAAACCGTGTGGCGTCAGGCCGACAAGTACGGCGTGCCCCGGATGTGCTTTATCAATAAGTTGGACCGCACTGGCGCCAACTTCAAGTACTGCGTGCAGTCGATCATCGACCGCCTCGGTGCAAAGCCGGCCGTGCTGTACATTCCGATCGGTCTTGAAGCCGATCTGAAGGGTCTGGTCGATCTGGTTCACAACCGCGCGATCATCTGGAAGGATGAATCGCTGGGCGCCGAATTCTTCTACGAAGAAATCCCCGCCGATCTGGCCGACGAAGCCGCCGAGTACCGTTCGCGCCTCATCGAACTTGCTGTTGAGCAGGACGATGACGCGATGGAAGCGTATCTGGAAGGCAACGAGCCGGACGCCGAAACGCTGAAGAAGCTGATCCGCAAGGGTACGCTCAACCAGTCGTTCGTGCCCGTGTGCTGCGGTTCGGCGTTCAAGAACAAGGGCGTCCAGCCCCTGCTCGACGCCGTGGTCGACTATCTGCCTTCGCCGCTCGACATTCCTGACGTCCAGGGCGTCAAGATGGACAGCGACGAAAAGGACAGCCGTCCCGCCACCGACGACGCGCCGTTCTCGGCTCTGGCCTTCAAGGTCATGAACGACCCCTTCGTGGGCTCGCTCACCTTCATCCGCATCTATTCGGGTACGCTCACCAAGGGCACCTATCTGAACTCGGTGAAGGACAAGAAGGAAAAGGTCGGTCGTATGCTGGAAATGCATGCGAACGAGCGTAAGGACATTGACGAAGCCTTCGCTGGCGACATCATCGCTCTGGCCGGTATGAAGGAAACGACGACCGGTGACACGCTGTGCGCCGAGCGTCAGCCGATCGTGCTGGAACGCATGGAATTCCCCGAACCGGTTATCGAACTGTCGGTGGAACCCAAGACCAAGGCTGACCAGGAAAAGATGGGCGTTGCGCTCAATCGTCTGTCGGCTGAAGATCCCTCGTTCCGCGTTTCGACCGATCACGAATCGGGCCAGACCATCATCAAGGGCATGGGCGAACTTCACCTGGACATCATCGTCGACCGTATGCGTCGCGAGTTCAAGGTCGAAGCCAACGTCGGCGCTCCGCAGGTGGCCTATCGCGAATATCTGGCCAAGCCGGTCGACATCGACTTCACCCACAAGAAGCAGTCGGGTGGTACGGGTCAGTTCGGTCGCGTGAAGGTCAAGGTTTCGCCCGGCGAACGCGGCAGCGGCATCACCTTCAAGGACGAAATCAAGGGCGGTAATATTCCCAAGGAATATATCCCCGCGATTGAAAAGGGCTTCCGTGAAACGGCCGCAACCGGTTCGCTCATCGGCTTCCCGATCATCGACTTTGAAATCGTGCTGTACGACGGCGCCTACCACGACGTCGACTCGTCGGCTCTGGCGTTCGAAATCTGTGCCCGCGGCGCTATGCGCGAAGTGGCCCAGAAGTCGGGCATCAAGGTGCTCGAACCGATCATGAAGGTCGAGGTCGTCACTCCCGAGGAATTCATGGGCGACGTCATCGGCGACATCAATAGCCGCCGTGGTCAGATCCAGGGCACCGACAGCCGCGGTAACGCACAGGTTGTCGAGGCCATGGTGCCGCTGGCCAACATGTTCGGCTACGTGAACCAGCTGCGTTCGTTTACCCAGGGCCGCGCCCAGTACTCGATGCAGTTCTCGCACTATGACGAAGTGCCGGCGAACGTTGCCACTGAACTGAAGGCCAAGATGGCCTGATGATAAATTGATGCTGTCGGGGCTGGTGTGCAACATGCGCTTGCCAGCACCGACAGATCAGGCTAGGGGCGGCGCCTGAATTTCAGGCGAGTCTGGCAGGTGCCGTCTCGTGCAGAAATCTCATTTGAACGAAAAGAAGGTTTGAAACATGGCTAAGGCTAAGTTTGAGCGGACCAAGCCGCACTGCAACATCGGCACCATCGGTCACGTTGACCACGGCAAGACCACGCTGACTGCTGCTATCACCAAGGTGCTGGCCGAAACCGGCGGCGCGACGTTCACGGACTACGCGAACATCGACAAGGCTCCCGAAGAGCGCGAGCGCGGCATCACGATCTCGACCGCCCACGTGGAATACGAGACCGCCAACCGTCACTATGCTCACGTCGACTGCCCGGGTCACGCTGACTACGTGAAGAACATGATCACCGGTGCTGCCCAGATGGACGGCGCGATCCTGGTGGTGAACGCTGCTGACGGCCCGATGCCGCAGACCCGCGAGCACATCCTGCTCGCTCGTCAGGTCGGCGTGCCCGCTCTGGTCGTGTACATGAACAAGGTCGACCAGGTTGACGACGAGGAAATCCTCGAACTCGTCGAACTGGAAATCCGCGAGCTGCTGTCGTCCTACGACTTCCCCGGCGACGACATCCCCGTGATCCCCGGTTCGGCTCTGGCCGCTCTCGAAGGTCGTGACGATGCCATCGGCAAGGAATCGATCTACAAGCTGATGGAAGCTGTTGACAGCTACATTCCGCAGCCCCCCCGTCCGACCGACAAGCCCTTCCTGATGCCCGTCGAAGACGTGTTCTCGATCTCGGGTCGTGGTACGGTTGTGACCGGCCGTGTCGAAACCGGCATCATCAAGGTTGGTGAAGAAGTCGAAATCATCGGTCTGAAGGCTACTGCCAAGACGACTGTGACCGGCGTGGAAATGTTCCGCAAGCTGCTTGACCAGGGTGAAGCCGGCGACAACATCGGCGCTCTGTGCCGCGGCATCAAGCGTGAAGACGTTGAGCGTGGTCAGGTTCTGGCCAAGCCCGGCACCTGCACCCCGCACACCAACTTCGAATCGGAAGTTTACGTGCTGTCGAAGGACGAAGGTGGCCGTCACACGCCGTTCTTCGCCAACTATCGTCCGCAGTTCTACTTCCGCACCACCGACGTGACCGGCTCGGTCACGCTGCCCGAGGGCACCGAAATGGTGATGCCCGGCGACAACGTGAAGCTCCAGGTTGAGCTGATCGCGCCGATCGCCATGGACGAGGGTCTCCGCTTCGCCATTCGCGAAGGCGGCCGTACCGTCGGTTCGGGGGTTGTCGCGAAGATCACGAAGTAATATAGGCTGCGCAGCCCGGAGGTGATTCGTCGCTTCCGGGCTCCAGTTTTCAAGGGCGCCCTTTGCTGAAGCAGCGAAGGGCACTCTTTCTTTTTTGGCTCTTTCTCATCGGTAGCAGGACATGGAAGCTCAAAACATCCGCATTCGCCTGAAGGCATTCGATCATCGCGTGCTCGATCAGGCCACCGGCGAGATCGCCGACACCGCCCGTCGCACGGGCGCACTCATCCGCGGGCCCATTCCGCTGCCGACCAAGATCGAGAAGTTCTGCGTTAACCGCGGACCCCACATCGACAAGAAGTCGCGCGAGCAGTTTGAAGTTCGCACCTACAAGCGTCTGCTGGACATCGTTCAGCCCAACGCTGCGACCGTCGATGCGCTCATGAAGCTCGATCTCGCCGCAGGCGTCAACGTTGAAATCAAGCTGGCATAAAGGGATTGCGTCTGCTAAGGGCGCGACCTCTGGCCGAAATTGATTCGGCTGTTTGCCAGAAATGGTGCCTGCGCAGCCAAGCCTGCAAAGGAAAATGGGATACCTCCGGAAGTCTCGCTGGTCCTTGGGTCAGCACTTGTTCCGGGCAGCGTCCCCCGTCTTGCCGAGCCTGAGATGGCTTTGCACTCGACCCGGACGGGGTCCGCT
The DNA here is from genome assembly GCF_028736195.1 of Novosphingobium sp. KACC 22771. GTDB lineage: Bacteria > Pseudomonadota > Alphaproteobacteria > Sphingomonadales > Sphingomonadaceae > Novosphingobium. The sequence continues at coordinate 1,430,579 of NZ_CP117881.1, forward strand.
TCGTACATTGGGTTGAACACGCCTGTGGGGGATGGTCCGCTGCAGGCCTCTGTAAGGAGTAAAAGGTCATGCGCACCGGCGTGATCGCTAAGAAGGTGGGGATGACCCGCCTTTTCCAGGAAGATGGACGTCACGTTCCTGTGACCGTTCTGTCGCTGGAAGACTGCCAGGTGGTTTCGGTTCGTACCGCTGAGCGCGACGGTTATGTCGCTCTGCAGCTGGGTGCGGGCGCCGCCAAGCAAAAGAATGTCAACAAGCCGCAGCGCGAACACTTCGCCAAGGCTGAAGTTCCGCTGAAGATGGAAGTTGCCGAATTCCGCGTGGCCGATGACGCCGTGCTGGAAGTTGGTTCGACCATCGCCGCCTCGCACTTTGTGTCGGGCCAGCTGGTTGACATCACCGGCCACACTCAGGGTAAGGGCTTCTCGGGCGCTATGAAGCGCTGGGGCTTCGGCGGTATGCGCGCCACCCATGGTGTGTCGATCTCTCACCGTGCGCATGGTTCGACGGGTAACCGTCAGGATCCGGGCCGCGTCTTCAAGAACAAGAAGATGGCCGGTCATCAGGGTGATCGTCAGCGCACCCAGCAGAATCTCGAAGTTGTCCGCACCGATGACGCGCGTGGCCTGGTTTTCGTGAAGGGCTCTGTGCCTGGCGCGAAGAACGGCTGGTTGCTCGTTCGCGATTCGGTCAAGGTTGCTCGTCATGCCGACGCTCCGTACCCCGCCGCGATCAAGTCGGCTGTGGTCGATGCTGCTCCGGCTGTCGAAGCTGCCGAAGGTCAGGAGGGCTAAGTCGTGGTCAAGGTAACTCTGCAAAACCTCGACGGTTCGGCCGCTGCTGGCGAAATCGAACTGAACGATGCTGTGTTCGGCCTCGAGCCGCGTGCTGACATTCTGCACCGTGTTGTCACCTGGCAGCTGGAAAACCGTCGCGGCACCGCCCGTGGCGCTCGCGAGCGCAGCGATGTGGCCCGCACCGGCAAGAAGTTCGGCAATCAGAAGGGTGGCGGTACCGCCCGTCACGGCGACCGCAAGGCTCCGATCTTCATCGGCGGTGGTAAGGCTCATGGTCCTCGCGTCCGTGACTTCAACCTGTCGCTGAACAAGAAGATCCGTGCCCTCGGCCTCAAGCTCGCTTTGTCCTCGAAGGTCAACAGCGGTCTGGTGGTCGTTGAGAACCTGGAACTGGCCGAAGCCAAGACCAAGGCTCTGGCCGCGACCCTCGCCAAGGCTGGCTACGCCGGCAAGGTGCTGGTGATCGACGGCGAAGCGGTGAACGAGAACTTCGCCCGCGCCGCAGGCAACATCGTCGGCGTGAACGTCCTGCCCGCCGTGGGCGCGAATGTTTACGACATCCTGAAGCATGACACGCTGGTGCTGACCCGCGCCGCTGTCGAGAAGCTGGAGGCCCGTTTCAATGGCTAAGGACAGCATCGACACGCGTCATTATGACGTGATCGTGGCGCCCCACATCACCGAAAAGACCACGTTGCTCTCCGAGAACAACGCTGTTGTCTTCAAGGTGGCCGAACGCGCGACCAAGCCTGAAATCAAGGCTGCGGTCGAGGCTCTGTTCGGTGTGAAGGTGACGGGTGTGAACACCCTGACCCAGAAGGGCAAGACCAAGCGCTGGAAGGGCAAGCCCTACAAGCGCACCGACGTCAAGAAGGCCGTTGTGACCCTGGCTGAAGGCCAGTCGATCGACGTGACCAGCGGGATCTGAGGGCGGTAGAACATGGCACTCAAGAGCTATAACCCGACCAGCCCGGCCCGTCGTGGCCTCGTCCTGGTTGACAAGAGCGCCCTGTGGAAGGGCAAGCCGGTCAAGGCGCTTACCGAAGGTAAGAGCAAGACCGGTGGTCGCAACAACAAGGGTCACGTGACCAGCCGCGGTATCGGCGGTGGCCACAAGCAGCGCTATCGTTTCATCGATTTCAAGCGCCGCAAGTGGGACCAGCCGGCAACCGTTGAGCGTCTGGAATATGACCCCAACCGCACCGCGTTCATCGCGCTCGTCAAGTACGAGGACGGTGAGCAGACCTACATCATCGCTCCGCAGCGTCTGGCCGTTGGCGACACCATTGTCGCCGGCGAGAAGACCGACGTGAAGCCCGGCAACGCCATGCTTCTGTCGCAGATCCCGGTCGGCACCATCATCCACAACGTGGAAATGAAGCCGGGCAAGGGTGGTCAGATCGCTCGTTCGGCAGGCACCTATGTGCAGGTCGTGGGCCGTGACCGCGGTCTGGTGATCGTTCGTCTGAACTCGGGCGAACAGCGCTACCTGCGTGGCGATTGCATGGGCACCGTTGGCGCCGTGTCGAACCCCGACAACGCCAACACCAACCTTGCAAAAGCCGGTCGTAACCGTTGGCTTGGCCAGCGTCCGCTTACCCGCGGCGTTGCCAAGAACCCGGTCGATCACCCGCATGGTGGTGGTGAAGGCCGTACTTCGGGCGGTCGTCATCCTGTTACGCCGTGGGGCAAGCCGACCAAGGGCGCTCGCACCCGTCATAACAAGAAGACTGACGGCATGATCATCCGCTCGCGTCACGCGAAGAAGAAGAGGTAATCGACAATGGCTCGTTCCGTCTGGAAAGGTCCTTTCGTCGACCTGCACCTGCTGAAAAAGGCCGAGGTCGCCCAGGATGCTGGCAACCGTGCCGGCCCGATCAAGACCTGGTCGCGTCGGTCGACGATCCTGCCGACGTTCGTTGGTTTGACGTTCAACGTCTACAACGGGCATAAGTTCATCCCCGTGTCCGTGAATGAGGACATGGTCGGCCACAAGCTGGGCGAATTCGCGCCGACGCGCACGTTCCCCGGTCACGCCGCTGACAAGAAGGGCAAGCGCTGATGAGCAAGCCTAAAGCTCCCCGTCGCGTTGGCGACAACGAAGCCCTGTCGGTCGGTACGCAGATCCGCGGCTCGGCTCAGAAGCTCAATCTGGTTGCGGCGCTTATCCGCAACCAGAAGGCTGAAGATGCGCTGAACATCCTGACCTTCTCGAAGAAGGCCATGGCGGTTGACGCTCGCAAGGTGCTGGCTTCGGCCATCGCCAACGCCGAAAACAACCACAACCTCGACGTGGACAGCCTCGTTGTGGTTGAGGCTTCGGTCGGCAAGTCGATCACGATGAAGCGCTTTCACACCCGCGGCCGTGGCAAGTCCACCCGCATCCTGAAGCCCTTCAGCCGTCTGCGCATTGTGGTGCGCGAAGTTCAGGAGGCTTGATCCATGGGTCATAAGAGCAACCCCATCGGTCTGCGCCTGCAGATCAACCGCACCTGGGACAGCCGCTGGTATGCGGAAGGTCGCAGCTACGGCAAGCTTCTTGAGGAAGACCTCAAGATGCGCAAGTTCATCTTCAAGACGCTGCCTCAGGCTGCGATCTCGAAGGTGGTGATCGAGCGTCCCGCCAAGGTGTGCCGTGTGTCGATCTTCGCTGCCCGTCCGGGCGTGATCATCGGCAAGAAGGGTGCAGACATTGAAAAGCTGCGCCTTCAGCTCGCCAAGTTCACCGGCAGCGACGTCAAGCTGAACATTGTCGAAATCCGCAAGCCGGAAATCGACTCGAAGCTTGTCGCCCAGGGCATCGCCGATCAGCTGATCCGCCGTGTTGCCTTCCGTCGCGCCATGAAGCGCGCCGTTCAGTCCGCGCTGCGTCTTGGTGCCGAAGGCATCAAGATCACCTGCTCGGGCCGTCTGGGTGGCGCCGAAATCGCGCGTATCGAATGGTACCGCGAAGGCCGCGTTCCGCTGCACACCCTGCGTGCTAACATCGACTATGCCGAAGCCGAGGCGCTCACCGCCTATGGTATCATCGGCATTAAGGTGTGGATCTTCAAGGGCGAAATCCTTGGTCATGATCCGATGGCGCAGGACCGTCTCATGATGGAGGCCCAGACCTCCGGCGTGCGTCCTGCACGTTGAGGTTGAGGTAACAGATCATGTTGCAACCGAAGAAGACCAAGTTCCGCAAGGCGTTCAAGGGCCGTTTGCACGGCAACGCCAAGGGCGGCACCGACCTGAACTTCGGTTCCTATGGCCTCAAGGCTATGGAACCGGAGCGCGTCACCGCTCGTCAGATCGAAGCTGCACGTCGTGCCATTCAGCGCCACCTGCGTCGTCAGGGCCGTCTGTGGATCCGCGTGTTTCCCGATCTGCCCGTCTCGAAGAAGCCTGCTGAAGTCCGTCAGGGTAAGGGCAAGGGTTCGATCGAATATTGGGCTGCTCGCGTCAAGCCGGGCAAGATCCTGTTCGAACTGGACGGCGTTTCGGGCGAGCTGGCCGCTGGTGCGTTTGAACGCGCTGCGATGAAGCTGCCGATCAAGACCAAGGTTGTTGCCAAGCTTGGCGACACCTCGCACCTGGGAGGCGAATAATGACCAAGATCGCTGATCTGCGTGCCAAGAGCGATGACCAGCTGGTTGCCGAGCTGGGTGACCTGAAGCGCGAGGCCTTCAACCTCCGCTTCCAGGCTGCCACCAACCAGCTTGAGCGTCCCGCACGCATCAAGGAAGTGCGCCGCGATATCGCCCGCATCAAGACGCTCCAGAGTGAGCGTTCTGTTGCAGCGAAGGCGTAAGGAGGAAACCATGCCCAAGCGTATTCTTATCGGGACTGTGGTTTCCGACAAGACCGACAAGACCGTGGTCGTGAAGGTCGAGCGTAAGGTGAAGCACCCCCTTTATGGGAAGATCATCCGTCGTTCGAAGAAGTATCACGCTCACGACGAAGACAACGCCTTCAAGGCCGGCGAAGTTGTCCGCATCGAGGAAACCGCCCCGATCTCCAAGCTGAAGAGCTGGAAGGTGATCGAGCGGGTTCAGGCGGGCAAGGGCGTCGCTGTCGAAGCGGACGTCTAAGGTCGTTGAAAAATTCTCTGGCGCTCTGACCCGAATCGGGTTAGGGCGCCGGACCGCTTCACGGTGCCCGTTTGCGCGGGCGCCGTTTTTTGGAACTGCCGGACTTGTTCCGGCAAGCCTAACGTAAGGAACCGGATCCATGATCCAGATGCAATCCCAGCTTGACGTCGCTGACAACAGCGGTGCCAAGCGTGTCCAGTGCATTAAGGTGCTGGGCGGATCGAAGCGTCGTACCGCTGGCGTTGGCGACATCATCGTGGTGTCGATCAAGGAAGCCCAGCCCCGCGCCAAGGTCAAGAAGGGCGACGTTCACCGCGCGGTGATCGTTCGTACCCGCAAGGACGTTCGCCGTCCCGACGGTTCGGTTATCCGTTTCGACGGTAACGCGGCTGTGCTGATCAACAAGAACGCTGAGCCCATCGGCACGCGTATCTTTGGCCCCGTCGTGCGTGAACTGCGCGCCAAGGGCTACATGAAGATCATCTCGCTGGCTCCGGAGGTTCTGTAATGTCCGCTGCTAAGATCAAGAAGGGCGACAATGTGATCGTCCGTTCGGGCAAGGACAAGGGCCGTACCGGCACTGTTTTGTCCGTGCTGCCTAAGGAAGGCAAGATTGTGGTTGCCGGCGTGAACGTCGCAGCCCGTCACCGCAAGCCGACCCAGGTGAACCCGCAGGGTGGCATCGAGCGCCGCGAAGCGCCGATGGCTATCAGCAAGGTTGGTCTCGTCGATCCGAAGACCGGTGCGGCAACCCGCATCCGCTTCGAGGAAAAGGACGGCAAGAAGGTCCGCGTGGCCGTGAAGTCCGGGGAGGCTATCGATGGCTGATAAGTACACTCCGCGTCTCAAGACCAAGTATGACGCCGAAATCGCGGCTGCGATGACGGAAAAGTTTGGTTACAAGAACGCGCTCGAAATCCCGAAGATCGAAAAGATCACGCTCAACATGGGTGTGGGTGAAGGCACGCAGGATCGTAAGAAGGTCCAGACCGCTGCCGCCGAAATGGAAGCCATTGCCGGTCAGAAGCCGGTGGTGACTCGCGCCAAGAAGTCGGTTGCGCAGTTCAAGCTGCGTGAAGGCATGGCGATCGGTTGCAAGGTCACTCTGCGTCGCGAGCGCATGTATGAATTCCTTGACCGTCTGATCACGATCGCGATGCCCCGCATCCGCGACTTCCGTGGCCTGAATCCGAAGAGCTTCGACGGCCGTGGCAACTATGCCATGGGTCTGAAGGAGCAGATCATCTTCCCGGAAATCAGCTACGATCAGATCGACAAGGTGCGTGGCATGGACATCATCGTCACCACCTCGGCCAAGACCGACGAGGAAGCGCGCGAACTGCTGCGTCTCTTCGGTTTCCCGTTCACTGCCACCGCCGAAGCCAAGCAGGCGGCGTGAGCGAGCAAGATTGAGAAAGAGAGCTTAAGTCCATGGCGAAACTGAGTTCGATCAACAAGAACGAGCGCCGCAAGGCCCTCGTCAAGAAGTACGCAGCTAAGTACGCGAGCCTGAAGGCGATTGCGGACGATGAATCGGCTGATGAAACCGAGCGTCTGATTGCCCGCCTGAAGCTGGCCGAGATTCCCCGTAATGGGAACCCGACCCGCGTGCGCAACCGTTGCGCCACCACCGGCCGCCCGCGCGGCTACTATCGCAAGTTCGGCCTGTGCCGCGTTGAGCTGCGTGATCTTGCCAATAAGGGCATGATCCCCGGCGTGACGAAGTCGAGCTGGTAAGGAACAAAGCGATGGCATTGACCGATCCTCTGGGTGATATGCTCACCCGTATCCGCAACGGCCAGCAGGCGAAGAAGGATTCCGTCCTCTCGCCGGCTTCGAAGCTGCGCTCGCGCGTTCTCGAAGTGCTCCAGCGCGAAGGCTATATCCGTGGTTATTCGGAGGACGCCACCGGCGCCCACCCGCAGCTGCGCATCGAGCTGAAGTATTTCGAAGGCGAGCCCGCGATCAAGCATCTCGCTCGCGTCTCCAAGCCGGGTCGCCGTGTGTACTCGGGCAGCAAGGAACTGCCCGTGGTGCGCAACGGCCTTGGCATCACCATCGTCTCGACGCCCCGCGGCGTGCTTTCGGATGCCGAAGCGCGCGCTGCCAACGTCGGCGGCGAAGTGCTGGCGGAGGTGTTCTAATGAGCCGCATTGGTAAGAAGCCTGTTGCCATTCCGGCGGGCGTCTCGGCGAACATCGCCGATGGCGTGCTGTCCGTGAAGGGTCCCAAGGGCGCTCTGACGCTGACCCTGCGTGATGAAATCAGCTATGCTGTTGACGGCGACACCATCCTGGTGAAGCCCGCCAACGACACGAAGCAGGCTCGCGCGTTCTGGGGCATGCAGCGTACGCTCGTCTCCAACCTGATCACCGGTGTGACCGAAGGCTACACCAAGACCCTGCAGATCACCGGTGTCGGCTATCGCGCCACCGCTCAGGGCAAGGTGCTCAAGCTTCAGCTGGGCTACAGCCATGACGTCAACTTCGACGTTCCCGAAGGCATCGAAATCAAGACCCCGGATAACACCACGGTCCTGATTTCCGGTATCGACAAGCAGAAGGTGGGTCAGGTTGCGGCCGAGATCCGTCGCTGGCGTAAGCCCGAACCCTATAAGGGCAAGGGTATCAAGTACGCTGGCGAGTTCATCTTCCGCAAGGAAGGGAAGAAGAAGTAATGGCCAAGCTGTCTCTGTTCGAGCGCCGTCGTCGGCGCGTTCGCACCGCTCTCAAGGCTCGTGCCGGTGGGCGTCCTCGTCTGTCGGTGCACCGTTCGGGTCGCCACATCTACGCCCAGATCATCGACGATGCCGCTGGTCGTACCCTCGCTTCGGCCTCGTCGCTGAAGAAGGGCAGCAAGGATATCGGCGCCAACGTCGATGCCGCTGTTGCTGTGGGCAAGGAACTGGCGGAAGCCGCCAAGGCCGCTGGTGTCACCACTGTCGTGTTCGATCGCGGCGGTTTCCTGTTCCATGGCCGCGTCAAGGCGCTGGCCGATGCCGCCCGTGAAGGCGGGCTGGAGTTCTGACAATGGCTGACGAAACCAACCTTGAAACCGGTGCCGTTGTCGGCGCCGAAGCTGCTCCCGAGGGCAACGAGCGTGAAGGTCGTCGTGGTCGTGGTCGCGGACGTGATGGCGAGCGTGGCGAAGGCCGCGGTCGTGGTCGCCGCGATGACCGTCGCGGCAAGAATGACGAGGAACAGGGTGAAGAGCTGATTGAAAAGCTCGTTCACATCAACCGCGTCAGCAAGACCGTGAAGGGCGGTAAGCGCTTTGGCTTTGCTGCTCTCGTCGTGGTCGGCGATGGCAAGGGCCGCGTTGGCTTTGGTCATGGCAAGGCGCGCGAAGTGCCTGAAGCCATCACCAAGGCGACTGCCTCGGCCAAGAAGAAGATGGTTCGCGTTCCCCTCAAGGAAGCGCGCACCCTTCACCACGACGGCAAGGGCCACTTTGGCGCTGGCAAGGTGAGCGTGCGTTCGGCTCCGGCCGGTACGGGCATCATCGCTGGCGGCCCGATGCGCGCTGTCTTCGAAAGCCTGGGTGTTCATGACGTGGTGACCAAGTCGGTCGGCACCTCGAACCCCTACAACATGATCCGCGCCACTTTCGACGCTCTGACCAACCAGTCGAGCCCGAAGTCGGTGGCACAGCGTCGCGGCAAGAAGGTCACCGACCTGCTCAACCGCGATGGGCATCACCACTCTGAGGCGCAGCTTGAAGCTGCTGCCGCTGCGATTACGGAGTAAGCGCAATGGCAACCATCAAGATCAAGCAGGTCGGTTCGCCGATCCGTCGCCCTGAAGCTCAGCGCAAGATGCTGATCGGTCTGGGCCTTAACAAGATGAATCGCGTTGTCGAACTGACGGACACCCCTGAAGTTCGCGGCACGATCGCCAGGCTGCCCCATCTGGTCGCCGTGGTCGATTGATCGACCCCGCGCCTTCAGATTGAAGCACAAGACAGGGCCTCGGAGTGATCCGGGGCCTTTTCTTTTGGCTAGTTTAGCATCGGTGTGGAGTTTGGGTGGTTGTTCCCTCGGGAGGGGCTGGACAGGGGAACCGGGCATCTCTTGGTCGATGGTATCGGCAGGGTTTCGACTCGCGACACCCTATCTCCGGCCATTTGGGCCTTTGGTATCTGAGTGTTCTCTTTCCTTTGGGGGCAGCTTTCGCCGAGTCCGTCTTGGATGATCGGCGCTGCACGGAGGTGAGTGATCGGTCGCTCGACCTAATTAGGGTATCGGGAACAAATGGCGGATCTTGCATGAGAACGCTGTAAGTCAGCGGTGGCGCGGAAAAGGGGTGACAGGGTGGCGCATTTCGCCTAAGGGGCCGCCTTCCATCAAGCGCGATAAAAGCGAAAGCGAGTGCATAATATGACCAAGTTGAATGATATCCGTGACAATGCTGGCGCCCGCCACCGTCGTATCCGCGTTGGCCGCGGCATCGGTTCGGGTAAGGGCAAGACCTCTGGCCGCGGTCAGAAGGGTGCCAAGGCGCGTTCGGGCGTGTCGATCAATGGCTTTGAAGGCGGTCAGATGCCGCTTCACATGCGTTTGCCGAAGCGCGGTTTCAACAACCCGTTTGGCAAGGACTATGCTGAAGTGAACCTGGGCATGGTCCAGAAGGCGATCGATGCTGGCAAGCTCGACATCTCGGCGGTTGTGGATCACGCTGCGCTCAAGGGCGCCGGCCTGGCCCGCGGTGGCAAGGATGGCGTGCGTCTGCTCGGCAAGGGCGTGTTCAGCGCCAAGGTTAGCTTCAAGGTTGCCGGCGTTTCGGCCGGTGCCAAGTCGGCTGTCGAAGCTGCTGGCGGCTCGGTGGAAGTCCCCGCCGTGGCTGCTGCTGCCGAGTAATTTGGTTTGGATTTGCGGGCGGGGGTTGTATCCCCGCCCGCAGTCCTTATCCTTTCCCACCTATGGGTAAAGGTCCGCCGCCCATTTTGGCGGCCAGGGTCAGGGTTTGAGCAATCCTATGGCATCGCGCGCCGATAATATCGCCAGCACACTCAGTCTCGCCAATTTTAATAAAGCGACGGAACTCAAGAGCCGTATCTGGTTCACCGTCGGGGCGCTGATTGTCTTCCGCTTTTTGAGTTTTGTCCCGCTTCCGGGCGTCAATCCGCTGGTGCTCCAGCAGCTCTACGCCAAGACGCAGGGTGGCATTCTCGACATTTTCAACACTTTTTCGGGCGGCAGCCTTGAGCGCATGAGCCTCATCGCGCTTGGCGTCATGCCCTATATCACGGCCTCGATCGTGGTTCAGCTTGCCGCTTCGCTGCACCCGGCGCTCGCCTCTTTGAAGAAAGAGGGGGAGAGCGGTCGCAAGAAGCTGAACCAGTGGACGCGCTACGGCGCGGTGCTGCTGACGGCAATTCAGGGCTGGGCGATTGCTTCCGGTCTTGAGGCTTATGGTACCTCTGCCGGGCTTCAGGCTGTGGTTATTCCGGGCATGCTGTTCCGGGTCTGCGCGGTGATCTCGCTGATTGGCGGTACGATGTTCCTGTTGTGGTTGGGTGAACAGATCACCAGTCGCGGCATTGGTAATGGCACGTCGCTGATCATCATGGCGGGTATTGTGGCCCAGATGCCGCAATTCTTCATCCAGTTGTTTGAGGGTGGGCGCTCGGGTTCGGTCAACGGGTTGACCATCTTTGCGATGGTGGCGCTGGTCGTTGGCATGATCCTGTTCATCAGCTTTATGGAACGCGCCACGCGTCGCCTGCTGATCCAATATCCCAAGCGGGCCACGCAGAACGGCATGATGCAGGCGGATCGCAGTCATCTGCCGCTCAAGATCAACACTGCGGGTGTGATCCCGCCGATCTTCGCCAGTTCGCTGCTGCTCCTTCCGCTGACCATTACGCAGTTTGCGGGTAAGTCGGTAGCACCGGATTCGACGCTGGGCAATGTGATCGTCACGCTCAACCAGTATCTCGGCCATGGCAAGCCGCTCTATATGGCGCTTTATGCTCTCGGCATCGTGTTCTTCTGCTTCTTCTACACCGCCGTGGTGTTTAATCCGGAAGAGACGGCCGACAATCTGAAGCGCAACGGTGGCTTCATTCCGGGTATCCGTCCGGGCAAAAATACGTCGACCTATCTCGACTATGTTCTGACGCGAATCACGGTAATTGGCGCTGCCTATATTACCATAGTCTGTGTTGTGCCCGAGTTCTTCATGGAGCAAACCGGGTTGCGTCTGGTGGTGGCCGGCGGCACGAGCTTGCTGATCGTGGTGAACGTGACCGTTGATACCATCACACAGATCCAATCGCATCTGTTGGCTCACCAATATGGTGATCTGATCAAGAAGGCGAAACTCAAGGGGCGGATGCGCTAACGCGCGCCGCCTTCGATGGTCTGAACGGAGGGGAGAGACCGGTGAATATCATTCTGCTTGGACCGCCGGGGGCTGGTAAGGGCACGCAGGCCCAGCGCCTTGTTGAACGTCATGGATTTCGTCAGCTTTCGACAGGCGATATGCTGCGCGCTGCTGTCAAGGCTGGCACACCCGTCGGCCTTGAGGCCAAGGCGGTGATGGAGCGTGGCGAACTGGTTTCCGACGCAATTGTTTCAGCGCTGATTGGCGAAGAGCTGGATAGCATGGGCGCCGAGGCGGGGGCCATTTTTGATGGTTACCCTCGCACGGCTGCGCAGGCTGAATCGCTCGATGCCATCCTGGGTGAGCGTGGTCGGAAGCTGGATCACGTGATCGAGCTGGACGTCGATGAGGATGCGCTGGTTGAGCGCATCACGGGCCGCTTTACCTGCGCCAATTGCGGTAAGGGCTATCACGACAAGTTTGAGCAACCCAAGGCTTTTGGCGTTTGCGACAAGTGTAATGGCACCGAGTTCAAGCGCCGTCCTGACGACAATGAGGAAACGGTGCGTACGCGCATGGCCGAGTATCGGGCCAAGACGGCGCCGATCTTGCCCATTTATGAGGCGCGTGGCATTGTTTCGCGTGTGAACGGCATGGCTGAGCTGGGTCATGTTACGGATGCCATCGAGCGAATTATCGCTTGATTTAAAGGGCGCCCTCGTCGGTGAACATGCTGACGAGGAGGGTTCTTCCGATTTGAAGCGCCGCGAGGAAAGGGGGCCGAATTTTCCGGTTTACCTTTCCTCTAAAATTTGATCGCTCGCGTTGACTTGTCCGGCGAATCGGTCTAGGCGCGCTCTTCACATGTCGAAAAGGGTCAGTCCGGCAGGAGGCACTTATGGTTGTGCGCCCGTCGGGCTTTTTTGCCGTCAAGGCGATCTGACTTTGTCATTGTGAAAAAGCGTTGAGATGGGGGTGTGTGGCCTGTTGCTTTATCAGAAGCGACCTTTCCGCATATCCCTGTGGAGCATGGAGAAAAGAGTGGCTCGTATTGCCGGGGTTAATATCCCCACCAACAAGCGCGTTATCATCGCGCTGACCTACATTCATGGTATCGGCTCGTTCAAGGCCAAGCAGATCGCTGACAAGCTGGGCATCGACCACAGCCGTCGCGTTCAGGATCTGTCGGACGCTGAAGTCCTGCACATCCGTGAAACCATTGACGCCGAACACACCGTGGAAGGCGATCTTCGTCGCGAAACCGCGATGAACATCAAGCGTCTGATGGATCTGGCCTGCTATCGCGGCCTGCGTCACCGTAAGGGTCTGCCCGTTCGCGGTCAGCGCACCCACACCAACGCCCGTACCCGCAAGGGTAAGGCCAAGCCCATCGCTGGCAAGAAGAAGTAAGCGGTTTTCGCTAGCTTCATCTGTTTGACCGGAAGACGAGGATAAGATCCCATGGCACGTGAACCCCAGCGCCTTCGCAAGCGGGAACGTAAGAATATTTCGAGCGGCATTGCGCATGTCAACGCCAGCTTCAACAACACGATGGTGACCATCACCGACGCTCAGGGCAATGCGATCAGCTGGTCCAGCGCCGGCATGATGGGCTTCAAGGGCAGCCGCAAGTCGACCCCGTATGCCGCCCAGGTGGCTGCGGATGACGCCGGCAAGAAGGCCGCCGAACACGGCGTGCGTACCCTGGAAGTCGAAGTCAAGGGCCCCGGCTCGGGCCGTGAAAGCGCCCTGCGCGCGCTGCAGGCCGTCGGCTTCACCATCACCTCGATTCGCGATGTGACCCCGATCCCGCACAACGGTGTGCGGCCTTCGAAGCGTCGCCGCGTCTGATCGTGCTTGCGCAGGCGGCGTCTGGTCGTCTGCGCAGCCACAAGGATCGACCGCGGCCCGCATCGTGCGGGAGCGCCGTGGTCGTTCCCGCCAGTAGAGAAATCAGGGGAAGTCCATGACTGTCAACATCAAGAACTGGCAGGAACTGAAGAAGCCCAACAGCCTCGAAGTCAAGCCGGGGAACGACCCCAAGCGCCGCGCGACCTTCGTCGCCGAACCGCTGGAACGCGGTTTCGGTCTGACGCTCGGCAATGCGCTGCGTCGCGTCCTGCTTTCTTCTCTGCAGGGCGCCGCGATCACCTCGATCAAGATCGAGAACGTGCTGCATGAGTTCAGCTCGCTGGCCGGTGTGCGTGAAGACGTGACCGACATCGTGCTGAACGTGAAGCAGATCGCGCTCAAGATGCAGGGCGAAGGCCCCAAGCGCCTTCAGCTCTCGGCCACTGGCCCGGGTGAAGTGCGCGCTGGCGATATTGCAGTGACGGGCGATATCGAGGTCATGAACAAGGACCTCGTGATTTGCCATCTCGACGAAGGTGCGACGCTGAACATGGAACTGACCGCGGACAGCGGTAAGGGCTATGTCCCGGCGGTTCAGAACCGCCCGGTTGATGCGCCGATCGGCCTCATTCCGGTCGATTCGCTTTATTCGCCGGTGCGTCAGGTCAGCTACAAGGTTGACAATGCGCGTATAGGTCAGGAATTGGACTATGACAAGCTGAGCCTGTCGGTGGAAACCGATGGCACGGTGGCTCCCGAAGACGCGGTGGCTTATGCCGCCCGTATCCTGCAGGACCAGCTGGCTTTGTTCGTCCACTTCGAGGATATCGCTCCGGCTGGCGCCGCTCCGATGATTGGCGGCATTGCTGCTGCTGCTCCGGAAGAGGGCGACACCAACCAGCTCAACCGTTACCTTCTCAAGAAGGTGGACGAATTGGAGCTGTCGGTTCGTTCGGCCAACTGTCTCAAGAACGACAACATCATCTATATCGGCGATCTGGTCCAGAAGACCGAAGCCGAGATGCTGCGTACGCCGAATTTCGGCCGCAAGTCGCTCAACGAGATCAAGGAAGTGCTCTCGTCGATGGGTCTGCGTCTGGGGATGGACATCCCCGGGTGGCCGCCTGAAAACATCGAGGAAATGGCCAAGAAGCTCGAACAAGAGCTGCTGGGTTAATAGTTTCGGCGGGGCTGGGTGACCAGTCCCGCCAAACGGTTTTGGCGGCAGCCGTCAATTGCCGCCTGGATCGGGGTACCTAAACCGGCCCCCCTACGAACGCGAAGGAACATACAATGCGTCATAAGTACGGCCAGCGTAAGCTGAACCGCACCAGCCAGCATCGCCAGTCGCTGCTGCGCAACCTGTCGGCTTCGCTCATCAAGCATGAGCAGATCCTGACGACCGTTCCCAAGGCCAAGGAACTGCGCCCCTACCTCGAAAAGCTGATCACGCTGGCTAAGCGTGGCGGTCTTTCGAACCGTCGTTTGGCGCATGCCCGCCTTCAGGACGATGCTCAGCTGGTCAAGCTGTTCGACGTTCTGGCTTCGCGCTACTCGGATCGCAACGGTGGTTACACCCGCGTGATCAAGGCCGGCATCCGTGCTTCGGACGCCGCGCCGCTGGCGATCATTGAACTGGTTGACCGTGATGTGGCCGCAAAGGGCCAGGACTCAGGTCCGGTTCTGACTGCGGATGAAGGTGAGGAATAATCCTTACCGACCTTTGCAGGTCGTGAATTGAAAAGGGCCGCGGCAGAGAATGCCGCGGCCCTTTTTTGTGTGTCGCTCGTTGGCGTGATTAGCGGAAGGGCGGTTCGCGAAAGGCGCGCAGTTTGCGCGAATGCAGGCGCTGCCCCTCGGCGCGCAGCAAGTCAACCGTGGTGGTGCCGATGGCCAGATGCGCGGCGATGGCTTCTTCATAAAAGCGATTGGCTTGTCCCGGCAGCTTGATCTCGCCATGCAGCGGTTTGTCCGACACGCAAAGCAGGGTGCCATAGGGGACGCGGAAACGATATCCTTGTGCGGCGATCGTGGCGCTTTCCATGTCGATCCCCACAGCGCGGCTCAGGCTGAAACGCTGGGCCGAGAGCGTGTAGCGCAACTCCCAGTTGCGATCGTCGGTGGTGACCACGGTGCCGGTACGCAGTCGCTTTTTCAGGTTGGCACCCGTCTGGCCTGAAATGATTTCGGCCGCATGCTCCAAAGCGCGCTGCACTTCGGCGATGGCCGGGATGGGGATCTCTGGCGGCAGGACCGGGTCCAGCACATGATCGTCGCGCAGATAGGCATGGGCCAGCACATAGTCGCCGATCTTTTGCGTATCGCGCAGACCGCCGCAATGCCCGATCATAAGCCACGCCTCAGGGCGCAGAACCGCCAGGTGATCGCAGATCGTTTTCGCGTTCGACGGGCCGACGCCGATGTTGACCAAGGTGATCCCGCTGCGGTTCGGGCCGATCAAGTGGTATGCTGGCATCTGATGCCGGCGCCAAGCCGTGTCAGAGAGCAGGACGCGTGCATTCTCATGGCGCTGGGTCAGATATAGCCCACCCGCTCCAGACAGCGCCGTATAGCCGTTTTCGCCCAATTGCTGGCCCGCCCAATCGACGAATTCATCGACATAGCGGTGGTAGTTGGTGAAAAGGATATAACGCTGGAAGTGGCTGGGGCTGGTGCCGGTGTAATGCGCCAGACGCGCAAGGCTGAAATCGGTGCGCAGGCCGTCAAACAGGGCCAATGGCATTGCCTGTCCATCCTGACCCATGTCCACCAATCCATCGGACAATTCATCGCCGATCAGCGCCAGTTCCGTGGTCGGGAAATGCTGCGCCAGTTCCCACGGGCGGGCCGAGGTCGCATTGGTGGCGTCCAGCACATAGGGGAAGGGGATCTGCTGGTTCGACCGAGCGACTTCGACGGTGATTTCGTAATCCTCCGCCAGCGTCAGCAATTGCTCCTCAAGATAGCCCGCAAACAGATGGGGCTTGGTAACAGTGGTGGCATAGGAGCCCGCGTCATTAAGGCGGCCAAAGGCGCGACTGGCGTCCGGGTGGGTCTCGCGCCCAGTATAATGCACCCGCAATTCGGGATAGCACCACGCGTTTTCGGCAATCCGTGAGGCAGGAGGGATCGTGCCCTTTTCAGCAAAATCCGCGATATCGGATCGCAAGGTGGCGACGGCGGCGTCATAAATGGCGCTCAATTGAGTGATGATTTGCTCTGTGTTCATGGGGTAAAACTATCGCACTGGCGCCGCGCTGCAAGGGGGCGTGAAGAAATGGCTGACTTGACGGCGTAAGATTGGCGGGCAAGAATGAGCCTACGGGCGCAAAACAGGGAAGACGCCCGAAGCCTTCACCCCATGGGAGAGAGAAAATGCGCAAAACGGGCCTGCGAGCCGCTTTCACCGCGTCCGTCCTTGGTAACGTTTTCATGATTGGCTCGGCCTTCGCCCAAAATGCCGCCGGCGACCCCGGCCCGGTGATCGATGTGCATATGCACGCCGGGGAATTTGCGAGCGGGGGGATGCCGATGTGTCCCAATGCTGACCGTTTTCTAGCCTCGGATCCGGCCGATGGGCCTGAGGCGCCGTTCGGTTGGTCAAAGGAGGATTGTACACCGCGCCTCTATCCTGCCGCCAAGGGACAGTACATGCCCGAGGTGTTGGCGGAGATGAAGCGGCTGAATGTGACGGGTGTGTTCTTTGGCGATCCTGCCGAAGTCAAGAAATGGCAGGCCGCTGCACCTGAGCGCGTCATCCCCGGCACAGCCTTCAAGAGCGTGACGACGCCCGATCAGGCCGACCAGTTGAAGCGGCTTGAGGTGGCCTTCACCAAGGACGGCTTCAAGGTGATGGGTGAGATCGGCCTGCAATATGAAGGCATTTCGCCCAGCGACATGCGCGCCGAGCCTTATTTTGCGCTGGCCGAAAAGCTGGACATTCCGGTGGCCATTCATATGGGGACAGGCGGCTCAGGACGTTCGAATGTTTCGCGTCCGACCTTCCGCGGCTCAATGGGCAATCCGTTGCTGCTTGAGGAACTGCTGGCCCGCCATCCCAAGCTGCGGGTTCAGGTGATGCATGCGGGCTATCCGATGGCCGAAAACATGCTGACGCTGCTGCAGGCCAATAGCCACGTCTATGTCGATATTGCGGGCCTTATTTGGTCCTATCCGCGCAAGGAAGTGAACCGCTATATCCAGCGCCTTGTGGAGGGCGGGTTTGGCGACCGGGTGATGTATGGCACCGATCAACTGCTGTGGCCCGGTCTGATGGCCTATTCGATCGGCATCATCCAGAACGCCGATTATCTCACGCCCGAGCAGAAGCGCGATATTCTTTACAACAATGCCGCGCGTTTCCTGCGGATCAAGAAGTAACGCATAGAAAAAGGGGGCGCGGTTTCCCACGCCCCCCGATTCTTTTCGAGCCCACAGGCCCGCGAAAACCGATTACTCGGCTTCCGCTTCGCCTTCCAGCAGGTCGGCCGGGATTTCGCCTGGTTCTGCGTTGGGGTCATAAGCTTCGGTGAAGCCGCCCACGGCGTTGTCGAACAGCGCTTCCGAGACGTTGACGCCCTGAGCCTGCAGTTCGGCTTCGTCGGGCGAACGGGCAACGTTCACCTTGACGGTCACCGAAACTTCGGGGTGCAGAGCAACGCGAACGTCATAGATGCCGATCGACTTGATCGGGCGCTCCAGAACGATCATCGCCTTGGTCACCTTGGCGCCTTCAGCGTTCAGGCCGTCCGCGATGTCGCGCACCGAAACCGAGCCATACAGGTGGCCGGCGTTCGAGGCGGCGCGGATCAGGACCACGCTCTTGCCTTCAACGTCGCCCGACTGGCCTTCGGCCGCAGCCTTGGCTTCGGCGTTGCGCTTTTCAATGTCGGCGCGCTGGGCTTCGAACACCTTGCGGTTGGCTTCGTTGGCGCGCAGCGCCTTCTTGTTGGGCAGCAGGAAGTTACGGGCGTAACCGTCCTTCACGGTGACGACGTCACCGATGTGGCCCAGCTTCTCGATACGTTCGAGGAGAATGATCTGCATGGATTTTCTCCCTTACTTCACGAGGTAGGGCAGCAGGCCCAGATGGCGGGCGCGCTTGATCGCCTGGCCCAGTTCGCGCTGCTTCTTGGCGGAAACGGCGGTGATGCGGCTGGGAACGATCTTGCCACGTTCGGACATGAAGCCCTGAAGCAGGCGGATGTCCTTATAGTCGATCTTGGGAGCGTTCTTGCCCGAGAAGGGGCAGCTCTTGCGACGACGGAAAAATGCACGAGCCATGGATCAAGCCTCCTCGCGTTCGCGGCGACGGCTGCGCTCGCGATCATTCTTGCGCATCTGGACCGAGGGACCAGCTTCCAGTTCATCAACGCGAACGGTGATGAAACGGATGATGTCTTCGTTGATGCCGATCTGGCGCTCCAGTTCAGCGGTGACGCCGGCGGGGGCTTCAACGTTGAGCATCACAAAGTGAGCCTTGCGGTTGCGCTTGATCTTGTAGGCGAGGTTCTTGAGACCCCAGGTTTCGGTCTTGGTGACCTTGCCCCCGTTGGTTTCAATGATCTCGGTGGCGGTGGCGGCAAGCGCATCAACCTGCGCTTGGCTCAGATCCTGGCGAGCCAGGAACACGTGCTCATAGAGAGCCACGGCAGCTTCCTTTTCATCCGTATAACCGATCGCTGGCTTGTCCGCACGATTGCGGGGCCCCTCCGGCTTTCTTCGCATATCATGTGCGCGGGCTGCGAATCCGCACTTTCAGAAGATGCGGCGCCTAGCGATTCTGCCGATAAAAGCAAGCGGATTTGCAAAGGTGTCGTCGGTGGCAGGCATCAAGGAGCAAGACTTGTCTCGACCGGGACACCTTTCGGTTCAAAGCCGAATATGTCGGGCAAGAGGCTGCGCGATCCGTCGCCAAAGGGCGACACGCGCTGGCAATGCCATTTGTATGGTTAATAGACAAGTACGTAGATATTTGTATTTATCGATCTCAGTGATGCCCGCTTCATTGCCGGGACCACAGGGGGAAAATACCATGTCTATGACTTTTATGGCGATTTACGCCGCTGCTGCGACGATTACGTCTGCACCTCAGGCGATTCGCGCTGCCAGCGCGCTGCCGCGTGCAGTCGTTTCGGTTAACAACTGCGTATATTCGGGGAAGATCGCTGTGCCTGGCAGGGCTAGGAATACTGTGCTCGCGAGTGTCAAAAATTGTGCGGGTGGGCCAACCACGCCAGGTACTGTTGATGGTCAGACGGTTACCGATAAATATGGTAGGGCACAGTACAGGTGGAGCGCATTGCGTCAAAAATGGGAATCGGTTGATATGACCGGCATGAGCAATGGGAGCGGCATGAGTGGGGTCGCTCGAGGTGGTTTCGGTGGCGGCGGCATGGGCACGGCAGGCGGCTTGGGCCTTGGTTTAGCCGGTGGGGCCGCTATTGGCCGCGCCACCGCTCCTCAGAACAATCAGGCATCCATTTCGCCGCGATAAAGCGATTTTGATGCTTTAGGTCATGTAAAAGCGGCGCTTCCGGTTGGACCGGAGGCGCCGTTGGCGTCTCCGCTTTCCACCTCTGCCCTTTTGACGACAATTTCCCGTTTGGGAAGCACGCTGACAAGCATAGTGAGCTTGCGCACCGGCCCCGTCACTGCGTCGTGTAAGTATTTGGTGAAGTCGGCTCTCCACACCAAATGAACCACTCGTGCCTAAATTGTCGGCCATTCGGATTGATGGGATAGTTTCAGCATGATCAGTGACAAGGCTAGAAGCGGCAGCCGTATGGTTGTTGGTGCGGTTGCCTTTGCCATCGTTCTGTCGGCAATTGTTGTATCGCAGATTCGTTTTGGCGGCCCGATTTCCAGAAAATATGCGCTTCAGGACGAATTGGTGGCCGATATTCTGCCGCCTCCTGCCTATGTTGTTGAACCCAGCCTGGAAGCGTCACTGGCGATGCTGCACCCGGAACAGGCTGGGCGGCATCTGCAAAATCTGGCTCTGCTGGAAAAAGACTATGCCACGCGCAAGGCCTATTGGCAGACGGCCCCCATTCCCGCCGATCAGTTTGACGTGCTGAAAAAGAGCCAGACCTATGCCGATGCCTTCTGGAGCGCGGTGAACCAACGTTTTGCCCCGGCGGCGCGCGTGGGCGACGTGGCCACGATGCGGCGGGTCTATGACGATGAACTGGCCCCTGCCTATGCCAAACAGCATGAGGCGATTCTGGAACTGGTCAAAAAGTCGGCTGATTTCCGTGCCGCTGAACATGAATTTGATGACCCATTGGTCGCCGGCGCCTTGGTGGTGATCGGGGGAATGATGGCCTTGGTGGTGGGGGCCATTGTGATGGCGCGGCGCTTTATCGATCGGGGAATCGTCTCGCCGCTCCACGCCACGGCGCAGGCGATGGCCGGCATGGCGCAGGGCAATTATGACGCACAGGTTGAAGGGCGTGATCGCGATGACGAGATCGGCATCATGGCGCAGGCCATGGAGGTTTTTCGTCAGGCCGGGATCGCCCAGAAACAGGCGCAGATCGAGCAGCAGCAGGTGGTCGATGCCTTGAGCGGGGCGCTCAGTCACCTTTCTGCCAAAGACCTGGAGCACCGCCTGCTTGATGCCTTCCCGTCCGAATACGAGGCGCTGCGCGAAAATTACAACCACTCGGTGTCCTCGCTGATGGAGGCGATGGGAACCGTGCGCGTGGGGGCGGGCGGTGTGATGCGTTCGGTCAAGGAAATCAAGGCCGCCGCCGACGATCTGGCAAGCCGGAACGAAACGCAGGCGGCCAGCCTTGAAGAAACCGCCGCCTCGCTGCGCGCCGTATCGGATACGGTTCAGGCCTCCGCCCGCACCGCCGCCGTCGTGCGCGCCGCCACCCAGGATGCCCACCGGCAGGCCAGCGATGGCGGCGATGTTGTGGCCCATGCGGTTCAGGCGATGGCCGCCATCGAACACTCCGCCCAGCAGATCAGCCAGATCATCAATGTAATCGACGGCATCGCGTTTCAAACCAATCTGCTTGCGCTCAATGCGGGGGTTGAAGCTGCGCGGGCGGGCGAGGCGGGGCGCGGCTTTGCTGTCGTGGCCAGTGAGGTCCGCGCCTTGGCGCAGCGGACCGCCGATGCCGCGCGCGACATCAAAAGTCTGATCCAGAATTCCTCGACACAGGTCTCTGCGGGGGTCGATCTGGTTGGCCGCACCGGCGAGCGTTTGCAGGGGATCGTGGCAAAAGTTTCGGAAATCAGCGTTCTGATCGAGGATATCGCGGTCAGTTCCGAGCGTCAGGCCACCAACATCCGCGTGGTCAACGATGCGGTGGGCGATATGGATCGCATGACCCAGCAAAATGCCGCGATGGTCGAGCAATCCACCGCCGCCACCCACAGTCTGGCCCAAGAGGCCGAGAGGCTGGCGCAATTGGTGTCAGGATTTCGTACCCGCGATGCGGCGGTCCGAAATGAACGGAGAGACGACCCGGTGCCTTTCCGCCGTCATTCCGCCGTTCAGCGCTCGCGCCCAACGCCGGAAACACGCCAGCGTCCATCGGGCCTTGCGCGGGCGGTGGGTGATGACTGGAGCGAATTTTAGGCTATGGGCAAAGGCTTGGCGGGCGGATAGAGCCTTAGGCCAAGGAGGTGCCCCATGGCCAAGGCGACGCGCGCTACCCAGTTTCTTGATCGCGCAGGCGTGACCTACACGCTGCATAGCTATGATTACGACCCCGATGCCGACAGCATCGGTCAGGCTGCCGCTGCGGCTCTCGGCGAACCGGCGGGGAGGGTGTTCAAGACGCTGATGGTGTTGGCCGATGGCAAACCGGCCTGTGTGATCGCGCCCAGCGATCGCGACGTGGCGATGAAGAAGGCCGCCGCCGCGCTGGGGGTGAAGCAGGCGGTGATGATGAAGCCTGCCGATGCCGAGCGCATCACCGGCTACAAGATCGGCGGCATCAGCCCCTTTGGCCAGACCCGCAAGGTTCCTGTGGTGCTGGATGCCAGCGCACAGGCATGGGAAAGCATCTATATCAACGGGGGGCAGCGCGGGCTTCAGGTCCGTCTGGCCCCCGTTGACGCGACGGGCGCGCTGGGGGCCAGACAGGCCGAAATCGCGGCTTAACCGACCTTGAGGCCGCCCTTCCACAGGGCCAGCGCGCGGCCCTGCACGCCCTGACCGTCAAACGGGGTGTTGCCCGCCGCCGCCGCCATCTTGTCCGAGGAGACGATCCACGGACGATCCGCGTCGATGATGGCGATATCGGCCTGAAGCCCGACCTCCAGCGCGCCAGCGTCCACACCCAGCAACCCGGCCGGATTCGCGGCCAGCAGGCGGAAAGCTGTGGCCATGTCGATCACCTCGTCGCGCACCAGATTCATGGTCAGCGGCAAGAGCGTTTCAGCCCCCGCCATGCCCGGCTCGGCATCGGCAAAGGGCAGGCGCTTGTCTTCCGGCCCGCGCGGATCGTGGCCGCTGGCGATCACGCTGATCGTGCCATCGCCAATCGCCTCGATCACGGCCTTGCGGTCATCCTCACGCCGCAAGGGGGGCGAAAAGCGGCAAAAGGTACGGAAATCGGCCAGAGCCGTGTCCGACAGCATGAAATGCGCAGGCGTCACGCCCGCCGTCACCGCCACGCCGCGCTTTTGCGCCGCCCGGATCAGGTCCAGCGCGCCGCGCGTGGTGATCTGGCGGAAATGCAATTTCGCCCCCGCCATTTCGGCCAGAGCAATATCACGCGCCACCGCCAGCGCTTCGGCTTCCACCGGGGCGCTGGGCAGGCCAAGGCGGGTCGACATCTCGCTGGCAGTGGCCACGGCATTGCCGGTCAAGCCGCTGTCCTCGGCATGGGCGATCACGGTCATGCCCAGCATCGCGCAATAGCGCAGCAGGCGCAGCATCGTGCCCGAATCGGCGATCCACTGCCGCCCGGTGGCCACAGCCTTGGCGCCCGCATCGCGCATCAGGGCGATTTCGGCCATGTCGCTGCCCTCCAGCCCGCGTGTGGCGGCGGCAAGGGGATGGACCCAGAGATCAGGCTTCCCGCTCTGCGCCGCATAGCGCACGGTCGAGGAGCGATCGAGCGGCGGGTTTTGGTCGGGCATCAGCGCCGCGCGCGTGATCCCGCCAAAATGCAGCGCGGGCTTGTCGATGGCGAACACGCCCAGATCGACCAGGCCCGGCGCGATCAGCTTGCCGCGCGCGTCCTCAACCCGGTCGCCTTCCTGCGGCACAACATCGGCGCCGATGCCTACAATACGGTCGTCTTCACAACGGATCGTGCCCGCAACCGGCGCGCCCTCGCGCCCCACGATCAGGCCGTTGATGATGGTCAGAGCCGGTTGTTTCATGCCCAGTTTCCTTTGTCTTCTCTGGGCTGCGCCCAACCGGGCACTTCGCGCGCTTTTCGGGTCAACACTTCCAGACAGGCCATCCGCATCGCCACGCCCATTTCCACCTGAGTTGTAATCAGGCTGCGCCCCGGCAGGTCGGCCACGTTGGAGTCGATTTCCACCCCCCGGTTCATCGGGCCGGGGTGCATGACGATGGCGTCCCCGGCTGCCCGCGCCAGACGATCCACCGAAAGGCCGTAGAGATGGCGATATTCGCGCGGCGAGGGGATGAACTGGCCGGTCATGCGCTCGTTTTGCAGGCGCAGCATCATGACGACATCGGCGTCTTTCAGCGCGGCGTCAAAGTCATGATAGGGCGTCACGCGCATCCGCTCGATATCGGCGGGCATCAGCGCGGGCGGGGCGCAGACGCGCACATCGGCGCCCAGAGCCGTCAGCGCCAGAATGTTCGAGCGCGCCACGCGGCTGTGCAGAATATCGCCGCAGATCACGACTTTCAGGCCGACAAACTCACCCTTAGCGCGCTTGATGGTCAGCGCGTCCAGCAAACCTTGCGTGGGATGCTCATGCTGGCCATCGCCCGCATTCAGCACCGGGCAATCGACCTTTTCCGCAATCAACCGCACCGCGCCCGAACTGGCATGGCGGATCACAATCGCATCGGCGCGCATGGCGTTGAGCGTCATGGCCGTGTCGATCAGCGTCTCGCCCTTCTTCACGCTTGACTGGCCCACCGACATGTTGACCACATCGGCGCCCAGACGCTTGCCCGCGATCTCAAACGAGAGCAGCGTGCGCGTCGAGTTTTCGTAAAAGGCGTTGATAATGGTCAGCCCGCGCAGGTGGTCCACCCGCTTGGTCGGCTGACGGTTCAGCTCCACCCATTGCTCCGCCTCGTCGAGCAGAAAGAGGATCTCGTGCGGGGCAAGGCCGGCAAGACCGAGCAGCCCACGGTGCGGGAAGGCCAGAGAGCCCGCAGGGTAGCGGCTCCGGCTGGAGGAGTTTGCTGATGTCATTGAAGAGAGCGCTCTAAACCTGTGCCCGGCCCGGCTCAAGAGGAAAGGGCCGTTTGTCCACTTCTCTGTTGGGCAAATCCTTCGTAGGGTGGGCGGGCAAGGCGACGGAGAAGACATGACTTTTGCAAAATCGGTATGGCGGCTGCTGGTAGCCATCAAGGATGGGCTGGTGCTGGCCCTGCTGCTGCTATTCTTCGGCGCGCTTTATGCCGCGCTCTCGGCCCGGCCCGCGGCCCCTCAATTGCGCGAGGGTGCGCTGTTGATCGAAATGAAGGGCGCGGTGGTCGAGGAATTGCCGAAGACCGATCTGCAAAGCGTTCTGACCGGCAATGTGGGCGACCCGGAATTGCGCGAGCGCGATGTGATTCGCGCGCTGCGCGGGGCGGCCAGTGATGACAAGATCAAGGCCGTGGCCATCGACATGAGCAAATTCGGCGGCGCGGGCTTTGTCCATGCGGTTGAAATCGGCGATGCGATGGATGTGGTGCGCAAGGCGAAGAAGCCGGTGCTGGTCTATGGCACGATGCTGGGGGATCGCGGCTTGCTGATCGCTTCGCATGCCAGCGAGATCTGGATCGACCCGCTGGGCGGCGCCTATGTCGAAGGGCTGGGGGGACAGAATCTTTATTTCGGCAAATTGCTGGAACGGCTCAAGATCTCGGCCCATGTTTTCCGCGTGGGGACGTATAAGGATTTTGTCGAACCTTATATACGCGACTCGATGTCCGAACCTTCGCGTGAGGCGCGCAAGGCGCTGCTCAACACGATCTTTGCCCAATGGCGCGAGAATGTCCTAAAGGCCCGGCCCAAGGCGCAGGTAGACAAGGTTGTGGCCGACCCGGTGGGCTGGTTCAAGGCCTCGGGCGGGGATGCCGCCAAAGCCTCGTTGGCGGCCGGACTGGTGGACAAGATCGGGACGCGTGCCGAATGGGGCGATGCGATTGCCAAGATCGCGGGCGAGGACAAAGCGAGCGATGAAGTTCCCGCGCCGGGCAGCTTTGCCCATACGACGCTGGCCGCGTGGCTGGCGGGCCATCCCGAAAGCAAGGGTGGCCGCGCCATCGGCGTGGTGACGGTGGCGGGCGAGATCACCGATGGCAAGGCCGGACCGGGCAGCGCAGGCGGCGAGCGGATCGCCCGACTGATTGACGCCGCCTCGACTCAGAAACTGGCGGCGCTGGTGGTGCGGGTGGATTCGCCGGGCGGGTCGGTGACGGGCTCGGAAGCGATCCGTGCCGCGATCCTACGGCAAAAGGCGCGCGGGGTGCCGGTGGTGATCTCGATGGCCAATGTCGCGGCCAGCGGGGGCTATTGGGTCTCGACCTCGGGCTCCAAAATCTTTGCCCAGCCCGGCACGATCACCGGCTCGATCGGCATCTTTGCCGTGATCCCCAGTTTTGAGCGCGCGCTTGAGGGCTGGGGCGTCAAGGGCGATGGTGTCCGCACCGGGCCTTTGGCGGGCCAGCCTGATGTGCTGACGGGCCTCACGCCGGAGATCGAGCAGATTTTGCAGGCGAATATTGAATCGGGTTATGGCCGGTTCCTCGGCCTGGTGGCCGCCGCGCGCAAGAAAACGCCCGAAGAGGTGGACCGGATTGCGCAAGGCCGCGTCTGGGATGGCGGTACCGCGCGCCAGATTGGGCTGGTCGACGGGTTTGGCGGGCTTGATGCCGCTCTTGCCGATGCGGCCGGGCGCGCCGGGATCAAGGACGGCGCATGGCATGCGGTCTGGCTGGGCGATGAGGTCGGCCCGCTGGACCAGATCATGCGCCAGTTTGGCGCACAGGATAATGAAGCGGGTAGCGACGATGATGCCGCGCTCGACTGGACAAGCATGGTGACCCAGCGTCAGCGGGCCGCTTTGGCCTCGGCGGTGGTCGGGGCGCAGCGGTTGATGGCGGTGCGCGGGGCGCAGGCCTATTGTCTGGAATGCGAGGCGGGCAGCCCGGCCCGTCCGGCGTCCGCCCAAATGGGCCAGACCCGCTCATGGCTGATGGTTCTGGCCCGTTGGCTCGCACTCTAGACCTATTGGGTTGATCGCGGATGGGCCGCCTCCATTTCGGCCAGAACGGTGGGGCGGTCGGCGAGGGCGGCCTCGCGCAGTGCATGGTTGAGGTCGCCCAATGCGCGGGCCGCAACCCGTTGCACATGGATATTGTCCTTATGACATGCTCCGTGCGTCGTGCCGTTCGCCTCTTTGGCCACCGGCAGACGCTGGGCAAGAGCACCGTCAGCCCTTTGTCTCTCGACGATCACCCGCGCCTCCCAGTGACAGGCGCGCTCCAGGCCGCGGGTGGGCACATGGGCGCCTTTGGTCATGGTGCTCAGTTCGATCTGGGCGCGATAATGAAGGTCTATCGCCCGGTCGCGATGGGAGAGGGTTTCGGTATGGGCGGCGGTCGCGGTTAGAGCCGCTGCCGCCATGATCACTTCAAGCATGGTCACCTCCTGCGTATCGGCCTGTATGGTTTGTTGTATCAGGCCTGATCCTCAGGTAGGTTCGGTGCGTTTCCCGCCTGTTGCTGGACGGTAAAAATTGGCGGATACGGGCGCTGTGGCGCGCATTATGACGAGCAAATACGCGGTTTGCGCGTGATCTGCGTTTGGGCGCTTGCCCTTTTGGTTCAACGTCTCTAAGGCCCCCCATCTGAATTTGACGTAGCTTCGTCTTCATGCGGGCGTGGCGGAATTGGTAGACGCGCTGGTTTTAGGTACCAGTATCGTAAGATGTGGGGGTTCGAGTCCCTTCGCCCGCACCAGTCTTCCGCCCCGTGCAAGCGACAGTTGCGAGTTGGGAAGGCGTTGAATTATCATGCAGATTGTCGAAACCACCAATGAGGGTCTGAAGCGCGGCTTTACCGTGACGATCCCGGCCGGCGCCATTGCCGAAAAGATCGAGAGCGAGGTCGTCAAGATCGCTCCTCAGGTGCAGCTGCCCGGTTTCCGCCCCGGCAAGGTGCCCGCGAATCTGGTCAAGAAGCGTTTTGGCGCGCAGGTTCATCAGGATGTTCTCTCGCAGACCATCCGCGAAGCGCTGGACAAGCTGGTTGCTGACCACGGCCTGCGCCCTGCCACGCAGCCCGATGTCGCGCTGGGCGAAGGCTATGAGGAAGGCAAGGACGCCGAGCTGACCGTCAGCCTCGAAGTGCTGCCCGTGATCTCGGCCCCCGACCTGTCGGGCCTCAAGCTGGAAAAGCTGGTCGTTCCCGTCAAGGACGAAGCCGTTGACGAAGCCGTCACCCGCATCGCCTCGTCGGCCAAGCGTTTCAACGATGCCGAAGAAGGCAAGGAAGCCGCTACCGGCGACCAGCTGATCATCGACTTCGTGGGCAAGCTGGACGGCGTTGAATTTGACGGCGGCAAGGCTGAAGACGCGGCGCTGGAAATCGGCGCTGGCCGTTTCATCCCCGGCTTTGAAGAACAGCTCGTCGGCGCCAAGGTTGGCGACGAGAAGGTTATAACCGTGACCTTCCCTGAGGACTATCAGGCCGCTCACCTCGCCGGCAAGGAAGCCACCTTCGACATCACCGTTAAGGCGGTGAAGGTTGCCGGTGAAACCGTGATCGACGACGAATTCGCCAAGAGCCTGGGCCTGACCGATCTGGATCAGCTCAAGGGCCTGCTGCGCGGTCAGCTGGAAGGTGAGACCGAAGGTCAGACCCGCACCCAGATGAAGCGCCAGCTGCTCGACATTCTGGCCGATGGCGCCGAATTCGACGTGCCCCCCAGCATGGTGGAAGCCGAATTCAACCAGATCTGGGAACAGCTGACCCAGGAAGCCGCGCGCGAGGAAGATCCCGCCGCTGCTCTGGCCGAAATCGAAGCCGAGAAGGAAGACTATCGCAAGATCGCCGTGCGCCGCGTGCGGCTCGGCCTCCTGCTGTCGGAAATCGGCCAGGCCAACGGCGTGGAAATCACCGCCCAGGAATTCCAGATGCTGGTGTCGCAGGCCGCGCAGCAGTATCGCCCGGAAGACCGTCAGCGCTTCGTCGAATACGTTCAGTCCGAACCGATGGTCGCCGCCCAACTGCGCGCGCCGCTCTATGAAGAGAAGGTTGTGGACTTCCTTTTCGACAAGGCCGAAGTCACGACCCGCGAAGTGAGCAAGGAAGAGCTGCAGGCCGCGATCGAAGCCGAAGAAGGCGAAGCCGGCCACGTCCATGGTCCGGATTGCGACCATGGCCACGAGGAAGAAAAGCCCGCCGCCAAGAAGAAGGCTGCGCCCAAGAAGAAGGCTGCTGCCGAGGGCGAGGAAGCGGCTGAGGCTGCTCCCAAGAAGAAGGCTCCGGCCAAGAAGAAGGCTGCTGAGGAACCGGCTGCTGAATAAGCGGTCGGCCCAGTCGGGCTAAAGAAAAGGCCCGCCTCCCTGATCGGGGAGGCGGGCCTTTCTCGTTTGTGCCTCAAGCGAACGTGGCATATTTGCGATCATCGCACCAATTGCCATGCAGGCCCGATTTCAGGCGGAAGGGCAGCATGGCGCGGCCCACCGGCCCATCTTCCAGCCTTTGCGCGTCCAGCACCACCAGATCGGAATAATTGGTCACCAGATTGTCGACCACGGCGATGATCCAGCCATCGCCCTCGGGCGAATCGGGGCTGCGGGGGACGAAGCAGGGTTCCTGAATCATGCAATGCGGCCCGGCCCACCAACTGTCCTGTGCGCCGGTGGCGTGGTCGATATGGCCGATGCGGTTCATGCGGAAGCCGGACGCACGCGCGCCGGGGAAATCCACCGGCATTTCCGGATCCATCACCAGCATATAGCCGTGGCGGTAGGGCTGGCCGACATAGCGTTCGTCGATACGGGGGAATTCATCGATCCAGTTCGAAAGCTGTTCGACTTTGAGAAATTCATCCGTTGTCGAAGCCAGATCGATCGTCCAGCGCGTCAGGAACGGGCGGGCGGCCATCGGATCAAACGGCGCGCCGTGGATGTCGGGGAAGAAGGGAAAGCAATTGCCGACAGCTTCGGGCGTGTCGAAATGGATCTTCGTGCCGTCCTCAAAGGCGTTCATCACATGGCTGGCAAAGATCGTTTTGGGCGCCTTGAACCAGCGGATGTCCTTGCCCGAAACGCCGGGCCCGCGCGGCAGGATGCCGAGATAGACCGGCAGCGTGGTGTCAAATCCGAAATGCGGCAGGCCCGCTTTCAGCCGGTCCCAGTTGCCGGTCGAGGGCACGATATGGAACACGGCGTAATGCTCGGTGATCGCATAGTCGTGCATCATGCAGTAATAGGGCGCTTCAAAGAAGGTTTCGTAGAGCAGATTGCCCTGCGGATCGATTTCGAAGAACGAACAGTCCCGCGTCAAGAGGCCGGTGGCGGCATAGCCGAAGTTGCAGAAATTGCCGGTGACCGGGTCGATTTTGCCGTGGGCGGAGAAAGTCTGGTTCTTCAGCTTGCCATCGAAAAAGGTGAAGCCTTCGGTTTCAAGGCTGAACGGGTCCATCACGAGAGCCGGGCCATCTTCTTTCATGGCAAGGAGTTTGCCCGCATGGACCATGACATTGGTGTTGGTGGTCGAGCGAATCTGGCCCTTGACCTCGTCGTCATCGGTCAGCGGGTTGCGATAGGCGCCAAACAGGGCCCGGCCCGCCGCGCGCTCCAGCTTGAACTTGTCGGTATGGGCATAGCGCTGCTTGAAATCGACCTTGCCGCCGCGAAAACGGAACAGGCTGACCATGCCGTCGCCGTTGAAAAACTGGTCATCGGCAAATTTCGGGGGAAATTGCGAATCGGGATGCACGCGGTGAAACGTGCCGTTCATCGATTCCGGGATTTCGCCCTCGATTTCCATGTCCAGAATGTCGCATTCCAGCCGGACCGGGCGCAAAATGCCCGTAAAGCTGCGGGTATCGGGGAAATGGGCCATATTTTTCCTCTCCGGTTCGCGCCGTTCGTGACGGCATTTTGTATGTTATACATATAATATCCGGACTTCCGGTCAAACCTGATCTGGGTCAAATGGCAAAAATGACCGGCATAATTGTCCATTACAGGCCATGCCGGGGGGATAAGATTAACCCAAAAGCAGTCCCTGATCGTTCAGGGTGGGGTTAAGCCACTTGAACATTGCGGCGCGAGACGCGACATAGGCGTGGCAGACAAAGAGGAAATTTCATGATCGATCTGTTCGGACGCAATGACGCTCAGGGCAAATTCAGTGTTGATCCCGTGACGGGCGCGTTGATCCCCGTGGTGGTGGAACAGTCCAGCCGGGGCGAGCGCAGCTTTGACATCTATTCGCGCCTGCTGCGCGAACGCATCATTTTTGTCACCGGCCAGATCGAGGATCATATGGCCAGCGTGATCGTGGCCCAGTTGCTGTTCCTCGAATCGGAAAATCCGACCAAGGACATCAGCATGTACATTAACTCGCCCGGCGGCGTGGTAACGGCGGGCCTGTCGATCTATGACACGATGCAGTATATCAAGCCCAAGGTTTCGACCGTTTGCATCGGTCAGGCCTGCTCGATGGGCAGCTTCCTACTGGCCGCGGGCGAGCCGGGCCAGCGAATCGCTCTGCCCAACGCGCGCATCATGATCCACCAGCCCAGCGGCGGCGCGCAGGGCATGGCCAGCGACATCGAGATTCAGGCCCGCGAAATCCTGCGCATCCGCGCCCGGATGAACAATCTTTACGTGAAGTTCACCGGCAAGAGCCTTGAGGAAATCGAGGCCGCCATGGATCGTGACACCTTCCTTGAGGCCGATGAAGCGCTTAAGTTTGGTTTGATCGACAAGGTGTTTGAGCGCCGCCCCGATGCCGATGGTGCGGCTGGTTGATGATGAAACCGTCGATGGTCATTCTGTTTCAGCTTGGGATGGGGGCCATCGGGGGTATTGAATTTGGCGCTCGCGTGGCTAGGTTGGCATTATTGTCCGGCTCCACGCGGGCCATTTGGGAAAAAGCATGACGAAACTGAGCGGATCCGACGCCAAGAGCACCCTGTACTGCAGCTTTTGTGGCAAGAGCCAGCATGAGGTGCGCAAGCTGATCGCGGGCCCGACCGTGTTCATCTGCGACGAGTGCGTCGAACTTTGCAACGATATCATCCGCGAGGAAACCAAGGGTGGTATCGCAGGCAAGCGCGATGGCGGCGTAGTCAGCCCGCGCGAGATTTTCGAGACGCTCAACGATTATGTGATCGGCCAGGACCGCGCTAAGCGCGTGCTGTCGGTGGCGGTGCATAACCATTACAAGCGCCTGAAGCACAGCGGCAAGGGCGGCGATGTTGAACTGTCCAAGTCGAACATCCTGCTGGTGGGCCCCACCGGCTCGGGCAAGACGCTGCTGGCCCAGACGCTGGCCAAAACGTTTGACGTGCCCTTCACCATGGCCGACGCCACCACACTGACCGAAGCCGGTTATGTGGGCGAGGACGTGGAGAACATCATCCTCAAGCTGCTGCAGGCCAGCGACTATAATGTCGAAAAGGCGCAGCAGGGCATCGTCTATATTGACGAAATCGACAAGATCAGCCGCAAGGCCGAAAATCCTTCGATTACGCGTGACGTGTCGGGCGAGGGTGTTCAGCAGGCTCTGCTCAAGCTGATGGAAGGCACCACCGCCTCCGTTCCGCCGCAGGGCGGGCGCAAGCATCCCCAGCAGGAATTCCTGCAGGTGGACACGACGAACATCCTGTTCATTTGTGGCGGTGCCTTTGCGGGTCTGGAAAAGATCATCGCCGACCGCCTTCAAAAGCGTTCGATCGGGTTTGGCGCCCATGTCGCTGACCCCGAAAAGCGCAAGGTGGGCGAACTGCTGCAGAAGGCCGAGCCCGAAGATTTGCAGAAGTTCGGTCTGATCCCCGAATTCATTGGCCGTCTGCCGGTGATCGCCACGCTGAATGATCTCGACATTCCCGCGTTGGTTCAGATCCTGCGCGAGCCCAAGAACGCGCTGATCAAGCAATATGCCAAGCTGTTTGATCTGGAAAACGTCAAGCTGACCTTTACCGACGATGCTCTTGAAGCCATCGCGAAGAAGGCCATCGAGCGCAAGACCGGCGCGCGCGGCCTGCGTTCAATCGTCGAGGGCCTGCTGCTCGACACGATGTTCGATCTGCCGACCGAGAATGACATTGCCGAAGTGGTGGTGGACAAGGATGTGGTCGAAGGCCGCAAGGAACCTGTCCGCGTCCTGAAGGGCAAGGAAGAGGCGGCCTGATTTCAGGCTGACCTTTGACAAAAAAGGGGCGGGGCCGATCTGGCCGCCGCCCCTTTTTCTTGTCCTGCCTTATCGCCGGCGCCACATATCCCAACTGAACACCGCCAACGCGGCCCAGATCAGGATGAAGGCCCCTAATTGGGCCGATTGCAGCGGTTCGTGAAACAGCAGAAGGCCCTCAAAGAATACCAGCGTGGGGGCCAGAAACTGGACAAAGCCGAGGATGGAATAGTTCATCCGCTGCGCCGCCATCGCAAACAGCACCAGCGGCACGGCCGTCACCACCCCAGACATGGCCACGAGCCCATCATGCATCGGCCGCCCTTGGCCCAACGTAATGCCCAAAGGTCCATGACCAAGCGCGATCATCGCCACGGCGGGCAGCGCCAATAGCCCTGCCTCGATGGCCAGACCCGGAAGCGCGGGCACCGGCGCCTTCTTGCGCACCAACCCATAGCCGGAGAATGTCGCGGCCAGCGCAAGGCTCCACCCCAGCGTTTCCGCCGCGCCCGAAGCGAGGATCACCACGCCCACCGCGGCCAGGGCCACCGCCACCCATTGGGCCCGGTTCAGCCTCTCGTTCAGAAGGAACGTGCCCAACACCACGTTCATCAGCGGATTGATGTAATAGCCAAGGCTGGCGGCAAAAATGTGCCCCTGCTGGATCATCACGACATACGTGGTCCAATTCCCGCCGATCAGCAGAGCCGAAGCCGCCAAAGCCAAAACCTTGCGCGGCTCGCTCAAGGCTGCCCGTAATGCCGCCCCCTGACGCAGCACGATGATCGCCAGCGCGCAGGCGGGCAGGGTGAAGAGCGTGCGCCAGCCCACGAATTCAAACGGCGGCACATCATGCACCTGGCGCAGATAAAGCGGCAGCAGCCCCCAGATCAGATAGGCGGCAATCGCATAGGGCATGCCATCGTTACGGGTTTCGGGCTGCATCATGTTCAATCCTTTCGCCCCGCTCCATGGCGCAAGTGAAGGTTCAGCGCATCCCGAAATCGGCGATCAAATCATACAAATGTCAGATTTCGGCAGCAAACCCGGTCCCGATCATCGCACGCGGATGATCCATCTCGGCAGAACTCACGGGATAGGCGCATGAATCCGCCTCATAATAGCCGCCGGGCCGGAAATTGCCAGACAGACCCACCCCGCCCGACGGCACACCGGGCAATTCGGTAATGGTCGCCCGGTTCCAATGCGTCAGTCCCGTGCGGACATTGGCCCAGAAGCGGTTATATTCTTCCTGAGTTCCCCCGATCAGCGCCGACACCAACCCATAGCGGGTGGCATTGGCCTGAGTGATGGCGGCATCGAAATCGGGTACGCGGATGACCTGAAGCAGCGGACCGAACAATTCGACATCGGGGCGCTCACGCATGTCGGTCACATCGATGATCGCCGGGCTGATAAAGGGCCGTTGCGGATCAAGGCGGGCCATATGCTTGATGGGCCGCCCCCCGCGCGACATCAGCCAGATGAAGCTCTGCACCAGTCCGTCGGCGGCACGGTTGTCGATCAGCGGGCCCATGAAGGGCGTGGTCTCATCATCGGGCGCGCCGCAGATGATCCTATCGGCCAGACGCTTGACCGCTGCCAGCAATGGCTCGGCCATTTCCTCGCGCACGATCAGACGGCGCGCGCAGGTCGCCCTTTGGCCCGAGGCGGTGAAGGCCGATTGCACGACCAGCATGGCCGCATCCTCGATCTGGGGCGTATCCCACACGACGATGGCATTGTTGCCGCCCATTTCCAGCGAGAGCAGCTTGCCCGGCCGCCCGGCAATGCGCCGCGCCAGATTTTGCCCGACCTGAGTGGAGCCCGAAAAAAATACGCCATCCACGCCGTCATGCAACGCCAGGTCCATCGCCGCCTCGCCCTGCGCAACGGCAATCTGGACAAGGTCGGCAGCCAATCCTGCGCGCTTGAAGCAATCCTCGATCAAAAGCGCGGTTGGCACGGCGCGGCTGGAGGGTTTGAACAGCACCGCATTGCCAGCCAATATGGCCGGAGCGATATGCGAGAGCGGCGTCAACAGGGGCTGACAGAACGTGGTGATGACCGCCAGCACGCCCATCGGCTTATGCCGCACGGCCACCGCGCCATTCGCGCCGCCCTCGTGCCGCCTGTGGGCGCAGCGGTCGGCATAGGCCCGCACGCAACCATCGACGCGGGCCAGAGCCGCCTCAACCTCGGCAAAGCAATCCCACATCGGGCGGCCGGTATCGCGCGCAATGGTTTCGGCAAATTCCTGCGAACGCTGACGCAGCGCCCCGGTCAGGCGTCGCACCGCATCGACCCGTGCGGAGAGCGGCTGGCAGGCCCATCCGGCATAAGCGGCGCGCGCGGCGGCGATCTGGGCGTCCAGATCCGTCGGCCAGTTCTGCATCAGCACTGCGCCGCTGGCCGGATCGCGTGAGATCACGGGATCGGGTGCTTGATCGGGCAGGGCGGCAAGAGCGATGGCTGACAAGGCAGTTTTCCGAAAGGGGGCAGGGGGCACGCATGCCGCCTTGGTTGCCAAGTCTAAAGCAATCTAGGTTGGCAATTCCTTAATGGCCCCTTCCGGGCGCTGCGGCTTCCTTCTACTAAGCATTTGACGCGGAAACATGTCCGGCGGGCATGGGGGGCTCGCCAAGGGCATCGCCCAGCGCGCGAATGGCCATGACATGGCGATGAAGCGGTTGCCAATCATCGTCGCGATCAATGGCCGCCCATAATGTTTCGACGGTTTCGATATGGTTGTCCGGGGGCGGGGCCTGCCATGCGGGATGGGCGCGGGCGTCCTTGATCGGCGCATAGTCGGCCAGAACTGCACGCAGCGGCGATCCTTCGCGCAACAGTGAAACGGCCTCATCGGGCATGCCGCGAAAGAGGTGAAAGAAAGCGTCCGGCGACATCTGCTCTTCGCGCATATGCGCGCCAGCCGCCGCCAGCAGCGCTGCGTCGTGCTCCGCGTTTTCACCAAGGCCTTGCGGCGCCAGCCCCAGCCGCCACAACACCCTGCGCGCCAGAGCCGCCTGATACAGCCCATCAAACCGGTCGAGCGCCGCAATCAGAGGCGCCGTATCGGCCACCAGCAAACGCAGCGCCACCGCCAGTTGACCGCAATTCCACTTGATCGCCTCGGCCTGTTTGCCAAAGCGATAGCGGCCCGCGTGATCGAAATAGGCAGCGGTAAAATCGGCGTCCCATCGCGGCAACCAGCGCCATGGGCCATAATCGAAACTCTCGCCCGAAATGTTCATGTTGTCGGTGTTGAGCACGCCATGGACAAAGCCCGACGCGACATAGGAGGCGGCCATATCGGCAAGCCGCTCGACCACCTGATGCAGCAGGATGATGGCAGGTTGATCGCGGCCCGGCGCATCGGCGGGCGGCGGCGGGCCGGGGAATTGCGCCAGGGCATAATCGACCAGTTCGGCCATATGCCCGGCTTCCTCCAGCACCAGCAGGCGCTGAAACGTGCCGATGCGGATATGGCCATGGCTCATGCGCACCAGCACAGCCGAGCGCGTGGGCGAGGGTTCATCGCCGCGCCAAAGCGCCTCGCCGGTTTCGACCACGCTGAAAGTTTTCGAGGTGTTCGTGCCCAAGGCTTCCAGCATCTCGGTCGCCAGAATCTCGCGCACCGCGCCCTTCAGCGTCAGGCGACCATCGCCTTGTCGGCTCCACGGCGTCTGCCCCGAACCTTTGGTGCCAAGGTCGATCAGGCGTCCGGCGCCGTCGCGCATCTGGGCAAACAGAAAACCGCGCCCATCGCCAAGTTCGGGATTATACACGCCAAACTGGTGGCCATGATAACGCAGCGCCAGCGGTTGAGGCAGATTGTCCGGCAACGGCGTGAACCTTCCGAAATGGGCAATCCACCCCGCATCGTCCAGCCCATCGAGCCCTATGCCCCGCGCCCAGCGATCATTACGCCAGCGCAGACGCGCCTCGGGGAAGTCAGCAGGCGCAACCGGATCGCCCAGCCAAGGGGCCAGATGAAGGATTTGCGGATCGGGGGCGTAGGCATTCGCTTGCGGTTCATGGCGCATGGGGCAATAAGTGGGCGCACAAGCGGCGGGGCGCAAGCCATGCCTGCGCAAAATTGCGATAAGGAAGCGCCCGCAAGGCCATGAACACGTTTACCGATCAATTTTGGCAAAGCCCCGATGGGCTGCGTCTGCACTATCGTGACTATGCCGGGCCTGATGATCGTCCGGTGGTGGTCTGTCTGCCGGGCCTGACGCGCAATGCGCGCGATTTCGAAGGGCTGGCGGGGCGCATTGCGGGGCAATGGCGGGTTTTATGCCCGGACATGCGCGGGCGCGGCGATTCGCACTATGCCAAGAATTCGGCCACCTATAATCCGCTGCAATATGTGCAGGACATCAACGCGCTGTTCGACGAGCTCAAGATCCAGCGCTTTGTGGTGGTCGGCACATCGCTGGGCGGGCTGATGGCGATGCTGCTGGCGATGATCGATGCCAAGCGGATTGCGGGGGCTGTTCTCAATGATATCGGCCCGGTGATTGAGCCATCCGGCCTTGCCCGTATCCGCGATTATGTGGGACAGGGGCGCAGCTTTCCCACATGGATGCATGCCGCCCGTGCGCTGGAGGAGGAGCAGAGCGGCTCTTTCCCCGATTATGACGTCCATCAATGGCTGGCCATGGCCAAGCGGGTGATGACCGTCGGGCAGAACGGTCGCATCGTTTATGATTATGACATGAAGATCGCCGAGCCTTTCGAGCGCCCCGGCGGCGAGGCGGGGGTCGATCTGTGGCCCGGCTATATGGCGCTGGCCGGGCGTCCCCTGCTGCTGTTGCGCGGGGAATTGTCGGACCTGCTCTCCACCGAAACGCTGGGCGAAATGGCGCGGCGCATTCCCGATGCCGTCGCGGTCAGCGTGCGCCGCGTAGGCCATGCGCCCACGCTGGATGAACCCGAAGCGGCCTCGGCAATTGATCGCTTGCTGGAACGGGTGGCCCAAAACGTATGAGCGCCAATCCCTTGCGTGTCCTGCATCTCCATTCCAGCTTTAACCCCGGCGGCAAGGAATTGCGCTGTGTTCAACTGATCAACGCGTTTGGGGCGGGGGTGGCCCATACGATCGTTTCGGCCATGCCCGACGCGATGGAGGCCGCGCGCCGCATCATGCCCGGAATCCGGTGGCAGGCGGGCGCCGATTTCCCCTCGCTGCAGGGTAAGCCGACCCCCAAGCGCCTGATCGCGCTGGCCAGTGCGATGGCCGACTATGACCTTGTGCTGACTTATAATTTCGGTGCGATGGATGCGGTGCTGGCCCATACGCTGTTTGCCCAGATCCTGCGCCTGCCGCCCTTGGTCCACCATGAGGACGGGTTCAATCAGGATGAGGCGGTCAGCCTGAAATCCAGCCGCAACTGGTATCGACGGATCGCGCTGGGCCGGGCCAGCGCGCTGGTGGTCTGTTCGCAGCGGTTGGAGGGCATTGCGCGCGGCGTGTGGCAGCAGCCCGCAGGCAAGGTCCACCGCATCCCCAACGGCATCCGGACGGCCGCCTATAAGGCCAAGCCGCGTCCCGATGCCTTGCCCCGCGTGATCAAGCGTGAGGGTGAATTGTGGTTGGGCACGCTGGCGGGGCTGCGGCCGGTGAAGAACCTGCCGCGTCTGGTGCGCGCCTTTGCGGGCCTGCCTGAACCGTGGCAATTGGTGATCGCGGGCGATGGGCCGGAGCGCGAGGCGATCCGCGAAGAGGCGCTGCGGCTGGATATTGCGCACCGGGTCCATCTGCCCGGCCATGTCGGCGATCCGGCCAAGGTGGTGGGCCTGTTCGACCTGTTCGCCCTGTCATCCGACAGCGAGCAATTTCCGATCAGCGTGGTTGAGGCCATGGCGGCGGGATTGGCTGTGGTCAGCCCGGATGTGGGCGATGTCGCGCCGATGCTGGCGGCGGAAAACCGGCCCTTTATCGCGCATGCGGGCGATGAGGCCGCGTTTGCCGCGCAACTGGCACATCTGGCCGGGGATGCGGAATTGCGGCGCATGGTGGGGGCGGCGAATCGGACGCTGGCCGTGGACGAATATGATGAAGGCGGCATGGTTGAGCGCTACCGAGCGCTTTACGCCGGGGCCATGGGGCGCAATAGTTTTCCATGATTGCCGAAATGTTGCCGGACCATCGTCAACCTGCCGTCTCATAGCCGTTGAAAAGCCCGGCCCATCCGCTAAACGGCAATTTCGTTTTTTACTCGCGGTGTGACTTTTTCGCCCGCATCGATGATCAGGAAGTGAAGTCCCTTGGCCCTGCGTCCAACTCCTCCTCAGACCCGCGCCCAGCAATTGGCGGCACAACAGGCCCAGCAGGGCGACGCTTTCCTGCGCGAGGTGGATGACGCGCTGCGCGAGGATCAGATGATGACGGCCGTGCGCCGCTATGCCAAGCCGGTGGGGGCGGGGCTGGTGCTCGGTCTGGCCGCGCTGGGCGGCTATCTGTGGTGGGGCCATTATCAGGACCAGCAGGCCGCCACTCGCGCCGAGCAACTGACCATCGCGCTGGACCAGATCGAGGCAAGCCGCACCGATCTGGCCAACAAGACGCTTGATGGATTGGCGGCAGGCGGCAACACGGGCTCTGCGGTGGTCGCGCGGCTGGTCGAGGCCGGTCTGCTGGCCGGGCAGGGCAAGGCGCAGGACGCCGCCACGCGCTATGCCGCGGTGGCCGCCGACGCCAATGCGCCCCAGCCCTATCGCGATTTTGCCACGCTGCGCCAGGTCTCGCTCAATTATGACCAGATGAAGCCCGATGAGGTGATCGCCAAGCTCAAGCCTTTGGCGGCCCCCGGCGCGCCGTGGTTCGGTGCGGCAGGTGAACTGCTGGGGCTGGCCTATCTGAAGCAGGGCAAGAAGGAACTGGCCTCGCCGCTGTTCGGGGCGATTGCCAAGGACAAGGATCAGCCCGAATCCCTGCGCGCCCGCGTCCGTCAGGTTGCCAGCCAGTTGGGCTTTGACGCCATGGACGACGTTGCCCGCCCGATTGAGCTGAACGCGCCCCAGCCCGGCAGCGCGCCGGTTCAGGCTCCGCCCGTTGCGGCTGCGCCAGAGGCCCCGACGGCGGCTCCCGCCCCTGCGGCCAAGTCTGCCCCGGCCAAGGCGAAAGCCGCCACGCCACAAATCCCCCTGATGGTGGGCAAGCCCGGCGCGGCAACGCCCGCCGCGCCCGCCACCACCCAGCCCTGATCCATTCCTGACGGACCTTAAGGACCTGCCTCATGAAGTCTTTTGCTTCCTTTTGTCGTCAGCCTGGTCGCGCGCTGCTGTCGGTGGCGCTGATCGCGGCGCTCTCGGCCTGCGCCGGCGGGGCCAAGCTTGGCCGCAAGCCCAAGCCGACCACACCCACCACCGGCAAGCGCGAACCGATCCTGAGCCGCGTTGAATCCTCGGCCCAGGCGGATATGGACATCGCCACGATGGCCGTTGTCCTGCCGCTGGCCCAACCCAATGCCGAATGGGCGCAGCCGGGCGGTTCGGCCGCCAAGAGCTACGGCAATCTGGCGCTGGGCGAAAATCCCAAGCCGATCTGGGAAGTGC
Organism: Novosphingobium sp. KACC 22771; assembly: GCF_028736195.1. Taxonomy (GTDB): domain Bacteria; phylum Pseudomonadota; class Alphaproteobacteria; order Sphingomonadales; family Sphingomonadaceae; genus Novosphingobium. The sequence continues at coordinate 1,470,726 of NZ_CP117881.1, forward strand.
ATGTCGCCGGTTCGAACGTGCGGCGGCGTCTGGGCGCGGCGCCGGTTGTGGGCGGCGGCTCGATGTTTGTGTTCGACACCGATGGCGTGCTCCACGCGTTTGATGCGACCACAGGCGCGCCGCAATGGACCCAATCGCTGGCCGTCACGGGCGGTGCTGGCGAAGCGGTGTTCGGCGGCGGGGCTTCGTATGATTCGGGTCGCGTCTATGTGACGACCGGGGTTGGCGATGTTGCCGCGCTGGACGCCAAGACCGGCGCTATCGCGTGGAAGGTGCGTCCGGGCGGCCCGCTGCGCGGTTCGCCCACGGTGGCCTTTGGCGCCGTCTATGTGATGACCCAGAACAACGAAATCCACGCGCTCAAGATCGAGGACGGCACCGGCCTGTGGCAGGAATCGGCTTCGCTGGGCGCCACGGGCGTGTTCGGCGTGGCCGCGCCTGCGGCGGGTCAGGGCTCGGTGGTGGCCGGGTTCTCGACGGGTGAGTTGATCGCCTATCGCTATGAAAATGGGCGCACGCTGTGGAATGACGCGCTGGCGCGCACCTCGCTCTCGACCATGGTGGGCGTGCTGACCGATATTGACGCCGACCCGATCATCGATCGCGGCCGCGTATATGCGCTGGGTCAGGGCGGGCGTATGGCCGCCTATGAACTCGTCACCGGCCAGCGTCTGTGGGAGCTCAATCTGGCGGGCATTTCCACCCCGGCGATTGCGGGGGATTGGATTTTCACCCTGACCGACGAGGCCAAGCTGCTCTGCATTTCCAAGGCCAGCGGCAAGGTGCGCTGGGTGGCGCAACTTAATCGCTGGACCAAGCCCAAGAAGAAGGAAGGCCCGATCTTCTGGACTGGCCCGGTGCTGGCGGGTGATCGCCTGTGGGTGGCGAACAGCCGGGGCGAGGTCCATGTGGTGAGCGCGATGGACGGCGTGTCCAAGTTCTATACCGAGGTGAAAGCGCCGATCACGCTGGCCCCGATTGTGGCCAATGGCATCCTTTACCTACTGGACGATTCGGGCCGGATCACTGCGCTTAAGTAACAGCGTTTTCCCGCTCTTAACCTGTGGCTGATAGGGCTGGCGGAATGGATTGTTCCGCCAGCCCTTCTGTTACCGCCCGACCGCAAAGCGATGTTTCCACCGGCGTCGGCCTGGTGGGGCTGGTCGTGCTGGTGGTCTGGGTGTTGGTTTGTCGATCGTGGCCGGTGGTGGCCGCGGCTTTCGATCTTGGCGGGCCGCGCGAGCCCTTGGCCGGGCCATATGCGGCGGTGCTTGCGCTGGTGCTGTGTTCGGGCGCGATGGCTCTGTGGTCGGTGCTGGTGGACAAGGTGCATTGGCGCGCATCGACCGGGATTGATTGGGACCATCCTCGGCCCTTGCGCGATGTTTTGGGGATCAGCGCGGTTAAGTTGGTCGGCCTGTGGGCGACATGGGCGGTGATCGGCACGGCCTATTGTCTTTTCCGCTTCTACTGGCAGGAGCCTTGGCTCTTCGGCATCCGCCTGATCGGTATCGCGACGGTGCCGATGGTGCTTTTGTCGGTGCCTTATGTGCTGTGGCTGGACCGGGTTTTGATCGAGCCGCGCGATGGGGCTTGGCACTGCGGGGCTTGGGTGCTGGGCCGCGACGGCGCGGATGCGGCGCTGCTTCTGCTCCATGCGCGGCGCTGGGCGGTGAAGGGCTTTTTCACGGCCTTTATGCTCTCGATCCTGCCGGGCGGCTTTGCGGGGGTGGTCCATTTTGATGCAAGTGGGCTGGGCGATCCCGTGGCGCTGGCCAATTGGCTGATCACCTGGCTTTTCATGATCGATGTGCAGATCGGCACGGCGGGCTATCTCTTTACCCTGCGCCCGCTCGATGCGCATATTCGCAGCGCCAATCCCTATCTTGACGGCTGGGTTGCGGCGCTGGTGTGTTATCCGCCGTTCATTATGATGGGCGGCAATGGGCCGCTGGACTATCATCCCGGCACGGCGGAATGGTCGCAATGGCTGGCCGGGCATGAATGGGCGCTATGGGGCTGGGGGGCGTGGCTGGTGGCGCTGACCGGCGTTTATGCCTGGGCCACAGTGGCCTTTGGCCTGCGCTTTTCGAATTTGACCTATCGCGGGATCATCACGCATGGGCCTTATCGGCTGACGCGCCATCCGGCCTATGTGGCCAAAAACCTGTTCTGGTGGTCGGTGACGCTGCCTTTTCTCAGCCCATCGGGATCGCTGGTCGATTGCATCCGCAACACCGCGATTTTGGCGATGGTCAGCGCGGTCTATTGGTGGCGGGCCAAGACCGAGGAGCGGCATCTGTTGGCGCAGGACGCCAAATATCGCGCCTATTGGGCATGGGCCGAGACAGGCGCGCCGGTCACGCGCCTGCTCAAGCGGTTCATTTAGAAGCTGGCTTCGTCGTAAACGCGGCCAAGATCGCCACCCCATTCGCCATGATAGCGATCAAGCCAGAGCTGGGCAGGAACCTTGCCGCTGGCCACGATTTCGTCGAGCGGGTCGAGATAGCGGGTTTCATCCGCGCCTTCGGCATTCAGGCGCGCGCGCGATTTCAGGCCAGCGCGGGCAATCGCCAGCACTTCGCCCGCGATATCGCCCAACCGACCCCCGGCAATCGGCGCATCCAACGCCAGCTTGGGCACGCTGGAGCGCAGCGTCTCGCGCTCGTCCATGCTCCAGCCCTTGACCAGATCCCATGCGGCATCCAGCGCGCCCTGATCATAGAGCAGGCCGACCCAGAGCGCGGGCAGCGCCACGATCCGTTCGACCGGCCCGCCATCGGCGCCGCGCATTTCCAGAAAGCTCTTGAGGCGAACTTCGGGGAAGGCGGTCGAGAGGTGATCCTGCCAGTCGCCGATGGTCGGGCGCTCACCGGGCAGGGCGGGCAGTTTGCCATCGAGGAAATCGCGGAAAGACTGGCCCGCAGCATCGATATACCGGCCATCGCGGAACACGAAATACATCGGTACATCAAGCATATACTCGACATAGCGTTCGTAGCCGAAACCATCCTCGAACACGAAGGGCAACATGCCGGTGCGCGCCGGATCGGTGTCCGACCAGATGTGGCTGCGATAGGAGAGATAGCCGTTGGGCTTGCCTTCCAGAAACGGCGAATTGGCGAAAAGCGCGGTGGCCAGCGGCTGAAGAGCCAGCGACACGCGGAATTTCTGCACCATGTCGGCTTCGCTGCTGTAATCCAGATTGGTCTGGATCGTGCAGGTGCGCAGCATCATGTCGAGCCCCATCGACCCCACGCGCGGCATATGGCGCAGCATGATGTCATAGCGGCCCTTGGGCATGATCGGCAATTCGTCGCGCCGCTTGTCCGGGTAAAGGCCAAGGCTGAGAAAGCCCAGATCGCTGGCGGCGCCCACGGCCTTGACCTGATCGATATGGCGGCGGGTTTCCGCGTCCGTTTCATGCAGATTTTCCAGCGGCGCGCCCGACAATTCGATTTGGCCCGCCGGTTCAAGGCTGACCGCGCCATCGCTGCCTTTAAGGGCAATGACGTTATCGCCCTCCATGATCTCGCTCCAGCCATAGGGTTTCAGCCCCATCAGCAGGTCGCGGATGCCGCCCGCCTCGTCATAGGCCGGGGCGTGACGGTCGGCGCCGCGATAGACAATCTTTTCATGCTCGGTGCCGATACGCCATTGGGCGCGCGGCTTCTCGCCCTCCTGCATCGGAGAGGCAAGCTGATCCAGCCCGGTAATCAGGGGATCGTGTTGGTCGGTCGCTTCGCGGGTGCTCATGGCGCGACTTCCTAGTGGGCCAAATCGCTTTGCGCCAGCGAGAAAATCGATTTGCCCTACGCCGTCAGGCTGATGCCCAGTCGCCCATCCCGCCCATCCACAGTGCGGTGGCGGCAATACAGGCGGTTTCACCTCTCAGAATGCGCGGCCCCAATGTAATCGCATGCGCCGATGCATGGGCGCGGATGGCGGCGCGCTCCTCGTCGGTAAAGCCCCCTTCCGGCCCGGTCAGCAGCGCGGCGGGGCCGGAATGGACGGCAAATGTGGCCAGCGCGGGCGCTCCACCCTGCTCATCGGCAAAGAACAGGGCGCGCGGGGCCACCCACTCGCGTAGCACCACATCGAGCCGCACCGGCGCGCCAATTGTGGGCAGGGCGGTGCGCGCGCATTGCTCCGCCGCCTCGATCAACGTGGCGCGGGCGCGGTCCAAGTTCAATTTATCCGCCACGCAGCGACGGGTCAGCACCGGCTGAATATGGCGGACCCCCAATTCGCAGGCTTTTTCCAGCACCAGATCGAAGCGATCCTTTTTGAGCAATCCGGCGCAAAGCGTGAAATCGGGCACCGCTTCGCGCCCGCGCAGCAGGTCCACGCATTCCAGCACCAGATCGCGCTTGCCCACCGACACGGCGCGTGCGGCCCATTCGCCCGAGACGTCATCGCACAGGATCACCGCATCACCGGGCCCCACGCGCATCACCCGGCCCAGATAATGCGCCTGCGGCCCGTCAATGCAGACCTGCGCCCCGGCGGACAGGGGCGTTTCGACAAACAGGCGCGGCGCGCTGCGCGGGGGCCAGGCGGGAGTGGCGGGAAGATGGTCGCTCATGGCCTGCGCTCTAGCCGATTGCGGGCGCGCAGGCTATGGCATGGCGCATGAGCGAAACCGTCCAGATCGTACCCGACAGCGAACATCGCGGGATCATGGGGCTGCTGCCCGCCGCAGCGCGCGATTATGCCTCTTTGGCGCGGCTGGACCGGCCGATTGGCTGGTGGCTGCTGTTTTGGCCCTGCGCGTGGGGCGTGTTGCTGGCTGGCGGCGTCCATCGCTGGGGCCTGCTGCTCTGGCTCCTGCTGGGCAGTGTGGTGATGCGCGGCGCGGGGTGCGTTTACAATGATATCGTCGATGTCGACATTGACCGCCGCGTGGCGCGCACCGCCCTGCGCCCGATTGCCAGCGGGCGGGTATCGAAAAAATCGGCTTGGGGCTGGCTGATCGCACTTTGCCTGATCGGCCTTGTCGTCCTGCTGCAATTGCGGTGGCAGGCGCAACTGGTGGCGCTCGGGTCCTTGGCGCTGGTGGCGGCCTATCCCTTTATGAAGCGGATCACCGGATGGCCGCAGGCGTGGCTGGGGCTCGTGTTCACATGGGGGGCGCCGGTCGGCTGGGTCGAAATGCGGGGCTTTGACGGGCTGGGGGCGCTTGGGCTGCTTTATGCGGGCTGCTGGGCCTGGTGCATGGCCTATGACACGATCTATGCGCTTCAGGACCGCGAGGATGACGCGCTGGTGGGTATCGGTTCCTCGGCGCTTTCTTTCGGGCGGCATGTGCATGCGGGCGTGGGCGCGCTCTATGCGATGGCGCTGGGTTGCTGGGCGGGGGCCTTGTGGCTGGTGCGGGTGGATTGGCTGGCTTTGCTGGCGCTGTTGCCGGTGGCGCTGCATTTCCTGTGGCAGGTGGGTACGCTCAAGCAGGATGATGGCAGCAATGCGCTGGCCCGGTTTCGGTCCAACCGCTTTGCCGGGTTGCTGATGGCGCTGGCCTGTCTGGTGGTGGGCAATGCCTAACTGGCTTCGGCCAGCAATTGCTCCGCCGCGTTTAAATCCACGCTGACCAGCCGCGAGACGCCACGCTCCACCATGGTTACGCCGAACAGGCGATGCATCCGGCTCATCGTCACGGCATTATGCGTGACGACCAGATAGCGCGTCTCGGTTTCCCGCGTCATCGCCTCCAGCAGATCGCAGAACCGCTCGATATTGGCATCGTCAAGCGGCGCATCCACCTCGTCCAGCACGCAGATCGGCGAGGGATTGGTCAGGAACAGCGCAAAGATCAGCGCCACCGCCGTCAGCGCCTGTTCGCCACCCGAAAGCAGGGTTAAGGATTGCAGACGCTTGCCCGGCGGCTGGGCAAAGATTTCCAGACCGGCCTCCAATGGGTCATCCGAATCGACCAGCGCCAGATGCGCCTGTCCCCCCTGAAACAGCGTGGTGAACAGGCGCCGGAAATGGCCATCAACGGCATCGAAGGCGGCGCGCAGCCTTTCGCGCCCCTCGCGGTTCAGATTGCCGATCGATCCGCGCAGCCGATTGACTGCCTCGGCCAGTTCGGCGCGCTCGCGAATCGATTCGCCCGCCCGCTCCTCGGCGGCGGCCAATTCCTGCGCGGCGACCAGATTGACCGGCCCCAGCCTTTCGCGATCCGCCGCCCACTGGTCCATCGCGCGGCTTTCCTCGCCCGCCGTGGCGGTCTGGGTAAAACCGAAACGTTCGGTCAGCAGCGGGGGTGGGCATTGAAAACGCTCGCCCGAGGCGCGGTTCAATTCGGCACGGCGTTCGTTCTCATTCTCCGACCGCGCCAGCGCCCCCGCGCGCGCCTCGCGGGCGGCAAGCAAGGCCTGCTGCGCATCGGCCAGTTCGCGTTCGGCTTGCTTGGCGTGCTGCGCGGCCTGCGCCATGGCGCTTTCGGCCTGCGCCTGCGCCTGGACCAATCTCTGCTGCTCCTGCTCCACGGCGTCCATCTCGGCCCGGACGGCGGGCGGGCGGGCGGCATGGACGGCCTGCTCCTGCGCGATTTCCTCGATCCGCCCCGCCATCTGCGCCAATCTTTTGGCCGCATCGCTGGCCCGGTTCTGCCAGTTGCGGATCTCTCCCGATTGGGCATGAACCCGCTCGCGGGCCACGGCCATCGTCTGATCCTGCGCGGCCAGCAGGGCGGTGGCGGATTGATGATGAGCCCGCGCCGCCTCATGTCGCAGACGCGCCGCCTCCAGCATCGCCCGCCCGGCATCCGGCGCGGGCAGGGCAGAGCGGCGCTCCAGCGCGGCCTCCTGCTCGGCGCGGGCCGCATCGCGCTGCTGGGTCAGGTCCAGCGCGGCGGCCTGCAATTCGGCGCGGCGTGCGGCGGCGCGGTCGCGCGCGGCCTCGGCGGCGTCCATCGCGCGCAGGGCGGCGCGCTCGGCCTCGGCGGCGGCGGCCAATTCGCGCTCCAGCCCGGCAGCCTCATTTTGCGCCTGCGCCAGTTCGCCTGCCACTGCGCCTGCCTCGGCCTCGGCCTGCGCTACGGCCTCGCGCAGCGGCGGTATTTGCGCCTCCAGCGCGAGGAAACGGTTGTCCGCCTCCATTCGCGCCGCCTCCGCCGCGCCTTCGCCCCGCGCCACAAAGCCATCCCAGCGCCGCACGTGCCCCGCCCGGGTCACCAGCCATTCGCCGGGCAAGAGTGCGCGCCCGTCATCCGCCTCTTCCACCCAGACCAGCGCCAGTCGCGCTGCCAGTTCGACCGGGCAATCGGGCACGTGGACGATGAGGCTTTGCGCCACCGGGACAGGCGGCGTGGCCCCGGTCCAAAAGCGTCCCTCTGCTCCGGCCTCGCCCAAGGGCGCTTTGGCATCGCGGCCCAGCACGGCGGCCAGCGCGCGCTCATAGCCCGGCGCGGCGCGTACATGGTCAAGCGCGAGGCGGCGTCCGGCGGCGTTCTTTTGCGCCTTGGCGCGGGTCTCCCGGTCGCGCTGCAGGGCCTGAAATTCACGCTCTATCCCGGTCATATCGGCCCGTGCCGCCGAGAGCGCGCTGGCCGCCGCATCACGCCGGTTCATCAAGCCGGCGCGCCGCTCCTGTGCATCGTCCAGCGCCTCACGCGCCGTCGCCAATCTTGCGCTCGCCTCGTTTCGCCGCAGGGTGGCGGCGGCCAGATCGGCCAGCGGATCGCCCGCCCGGTCGAGCGCCGCCAATCCCTCGCCATTGCGCGCCAGCTCTGCCTCGGCGCGGGCGAGGCGGGTCCGGGCCTGCGCAATCTCGGCTTCGGCCACGCGCCATTCGGCCTCGACGCGGGCCTGCTCGGCATTGGCCTGCGCATAGGCGATTTCGGCGGCGCGTGCATTGCTGTCGGCCTCGTGCAGGGCTTGCGCCATAATGGGCCGCTCGGCCTCGGCCTGCGCCAATCGCGTGCGCGCCTCGTCCAATTCGCGTTGCAGCCGTTGCAAAGCTTCTGCCGCGTCATGGGTCAGCCGGTCGGCTTCGTTGCGGTCGGCTTCCAGCCTTGACTGCTGGCGGTCGAGGTCGGCCAATTTGGCCTGCGCGGCCTCCCACTGACTGTTCAGCGTGGCCAGCCTGTGGGTGTTCGCGCTGGCCGCTTCACGCGCGGCGCTCAACTGCTCACGGGCGGCAATGGCGGCCTGCGCTGCCTCGGCCTGTGCGCTTTGGGCGGTATCGGCGCCGGTCTGTGCGGCATGGGCGCGTTCATCGGCCAGTTTCGCTTCGACCTTGGCATGATCGGCCGCCTCTGCCGCCTCGCGCCAGCGGGCATACAGCACCCGCGCTTCGGCCACGCGGATCTGTTCCGACAGATGGCGATAGCGTTCGGCGGCCCGAGCCTGGCGCCGCAGTCCGGCGATCCGGCTTTCCAGCCCCGCCATCAGATCTTCGAGGCGCGACAGATTGGCCTCGGTTGCGCGCAATTTCTGCTCCGCATCGCGGCGACGCACATGCAGGCCCGCGATCCCCGCCGCTTCCTCCAGCATGGCGCGGCGTTCAGCGGGGCGGGCGTTGATGACGGCGGCGATCCGCCCCTGACTGACCAAGGCTGGCGAATGCGCGCCGGTCGCCGCATCGGCAAAGACCAGCGCCACATCCTTTTGCCGCGCATCGCGGCCATTGATGCGATAGGCCGAACCCGCGCCGCGCTCGATCCGGCGCACGACCTCCAGTTCCTCGCCCGCGCCGTCCAGCGCGGAAAGCACGACTTCGGCAAAATCGCGCGGCGGACGCTTTGCCGTGCCGGCAAAGATCACATCCTCCATCCCCCCGCCGCGCAGGCTCTTGGGGCTGCTCTCGCCCATCACCCAGCGGATGGCCTCAAGCAGATTGGATTTGCCGCAGCCGTTGGGGCCGACCACCCCGGTCAGCCCCGGCTCTATGCGCAGTTCGGCAGGCTCAACAAAGCTCTTGAAGCCTGAAAGTTTGAGCCGCCGAAAACGCATGAAAGCCTATCAGGCGCCCGCAGCCTTCAGCGCGGCTTCGACATTCTTCCACTCGGCGCCATCAACCTTGTTGTTGTTGATGAACACGGTCGGGGTCGAATTGATGCCCTTGGCGCTGATCGCCTCGGATGCCTTGGCCACGGCTTCGGCGCGGGGCAGGTCGGCAAGGCACTGGCGCTGCTGCGCCTCGGGCAGGCCGCGCGCCGAGAAGAAGGCGGTATAGCCCAGCGCATCGGCGATGGCGGGGTAACGCTGCGCGGCGGGCAGCTTCATCGCGGCCGAGGCCTGATCATACTGCTCCTTGGTCTGCGAATTCATCGCGTCGAAATTGGTGTAAACCTGTTCGATCAGGCCGAAATAGGCATCATCGCCGCCGCAGCGCGCCAGAACGGTCAGCGGGATATCCTGCGGGTGGATGGCAAAACTGCGGAACTCAAGGCTGACCTTGCCGCTGGCGATATAGTTGCCGGTCAGCGCGCTCATCCCGTCCTGCGCCAGTTTTGCGCAGTGAGGGCAGGAGAGCGAGCCATATTCGACCATCTTGATGGCGGCCTTGGGGTTGCCCACGATGATGCCGTCGCCATCCTCGGTCTTGGTAAAGGTTTCGGCCCAAGCTTTGCCCGAGGGCGGCGCCACGGCGGCCACGCTGCCGGCGGGCGCGTTGGCGGCGCCCCCTTCGGACTTGTTGCAGGCGGCCAGCCCCAGCGCGAGCGGCGCCATGGCCAGCATGGTCAGGGTACGAGTGGAAAGCGGGGCAAACATCATCTTGCGACCTATCCTTGGGCAAATGAAACGGGGGGCAAAGAATGAAACGGGATTATTTGAGCGCGGCGGCCAGCTTGGGCTGCAACCCGGCCCAATCGTGCTCGTCCAGCAGCTTGCCGTCCAGCGTGAAGCTGGGCGTGCCGGTCGCGCCCAGTTCCTGCGCTTCCTTGGTCTGGGCGATCACGCGGCGCAAGGTGGCCTCATTGGCGAAACAGGCGTCGGCCTGCGCGTGGCTCAGGCCTGCACCGGCGGCAATCTCATAGAATTTCAGGTCGGCGGCGATCGCGCGCATCCGTTCCGGCATCTGTCCTTCGTTCCAGCGCTTGGTCTGCGCCTCGGTCAGCTTTTGCGCGGTGGCGATCCACTGGTCCTGCTGGGCCAGAAACTTGTGGTGCAGCGCAAAGAACTTCACCGGCGGCACGCAATTGGTCAGCATGGCGATGGTGATGTCGAGCGGATCGCGCACCAGATGGCGCACTTCGAACGACAATTGCCCGCCGCCCACCGGCCCCATGCGCAGCGGAAGCGCCGTCTCGGCCTCGAAATGGGCGCAATGCGAGCAGGTGTAGCTCATATATTCGACCAGCTTGTGTGCGGCGGCCGGATTGCCCTGAATATGGCCGCCCACCGGGCTGATGGTCGTCTTGGCGCTCCATGCGCCCGTGCTCGCGGCGGGCTTGGCCGGGGCCGCCTGCGCATGCGCGGCGCTCATGCCGAGCGCCAGAACAACAGCAGCCATCATGCGAAGGGGAGCAAGCATCCAGAGTCCTTTGCTGAAATCAGAAATCGTCATGCCTCGTCCTCGCGGGCGATGCTGCGGGCCAGCGATTCGAGAACCGCCTTCAATTCAGGATCGCCGATATCGCGCAGCGAATCGCCCAGCTCAATCGGGATCGGTTTAAGGCTGGGCGGCGCGGCGCGGGCCGGGCTTTGCGGGCGGGCCATCACCTCGCCCTGCCGCATCTTCACCTTGGACACCGCCTGATAGCCGAAGAAACGGTTCACGCGCTCGATGATTTCGGGGATCACATGGGTAATGATCGGTGCATGGGCGGGCAAAACCACCAGCTGCAATATGCCGTCGCTCTTTTCACCGGGCGGGAACCGGATCGCCTCGGGCATGCAGACATTGGCGTGGTGCGGCCCGACGATTTCGGGCCAGCGCGTCACCACGCTGGATTGCACAAAGCCGAAGCGGCGAAAGGCGGTGCGGCCAATATCGGGCATCAATTCGGCAATCGGGCGCGCCTGTCCGCCGCGCGGGCGCTCATAGGGCCGCCCCACGCGTGATTTTCCACTGCCCGCGCTCTCGCCACGCGCCGCAGCCGGGCTTTTGCTGCCCCTTGGTGTATTTGGCCTATCCCTTTCCATACAAGGTCAGCCATGCCATAGCCGCCCCATGGATGCCAGAGGCCAGAGCGTGAAATGCGGTAAAGTGGATAGTCGGGAGTCAGGATCCATCGCTCCGGCGCTGCTGGCCTGGTACGATGTCCATGCGCGCAGCCTGCCCTGGCGCATGCCGCCCGGCGCGAACCGCGCCGATCCCTATCGCGTCTGGCTCTCCGAAGTGATGTTGCAACAGACGACCGTGGCGGCCGTCATTCCCTATTTTGAGCGTTTCACCACGCGCTGGGCCGATGTTGCCGCGCTGGCCGCCGCGCCCGAGGATGAGGTGATGGCGGCTTGGGCGGGGCTGGGCTATTATTCGCGGGCGCGGCGGTTGGTTGAATGCGCGCGGGTCGTGGCGGCGCGGGGCGGCTTTCCCGAGGATGAGGCGGGGCTGCGCGCCTTGCCGGGACTGGGGGCCTATACGGCGGCGGCGGTGGCGGCGATCGCTTTTGGCGCGCGCGCCGTGGTGGTTGATGCCAATGTAGAGCGCGTGGTGGCGCGGTTGTTCGACATTGATACGCCTTTGCCCGCCGCCCGTGCCGCCATCCGCGAGGCCGCCGATGCCATTACTCCCGATGCGCGCAGCGGCGATTTTGCCCAGGCGATGATGGATTTGGGCGCGGGGATTTGCAGCGTCCGCGCGCCGCAATGCCTGATTTGCCCACTTCGCGCGCATTGCCGCGGGCGGGCGCGGGCCGAGCAATTGCCGGTCAAACCGCCCAAGAAGGCCAAGGCCCAGCGCATCGGCCATGCCTGGTGGATCGAGCGTGATGGCGCGGTCTGGCTGATCCGCCGCGCGGCCAGCGGGATGCTGGGGGGCATGCGTGCCTTGCCCGACGATGGCTGGAATGCGCGGGTCGACGGGTCGGGGGCTCCACCCATTCCGGGCGACTGGCGCGAGGCGGGCAGGGTGGCCCATATCTTTACCCATGTCGCGCTCGATCTGGTCGTGATGGTGTCACAGGGAGACGCCACGCCGGATGGCGCCAACGAATTGAAAGAGGGTGAATGGTGGCCGCTCGACAGGCTTGACGAGGCTGGATTGCCCACGCTCTATGCCCGCGCCGCCGCGGTTGCCATGGCCAGAAAAGGATGAAGATGCGCCCCCCCATAACCTTTACCGGCAGCGCCTTGGACCGCGCAGATGCGGTGCGTTCCGATCCTGAGCGTCTGGCGGCGCTCTGGGCACGGGGCGGGCGGTTGCTGCGCATGGATGGGCTGGAGCCCAGCCTTGAGGATGGCGCTTTGGTGTGGAGCGAGCTTGCCGGAGCGCCCGAAGGCGAGGCGGTGTTCCTTGGGCTGGACGGCGCGGGCATCGGCCATTTTGCCCCTGTTCCATCGCCCGATGCGGCCAGCACGGCACCGGCCAGTTTCAACCTCTGGCAGGCGCTGGGCGGTATGGACCATGGCGAGATCGCCATTTATGGCGCAGCGCGGGCGCTGGTGGGCTGGCATGCGCGCCATCGGTTCTGCGCGCGCTGCGGCGGTGCCACAGTGCTGGCCAAGGGCGGATGGCAGCGCGACTGCACTGTCTGCGCCACGCCGCATTTCCCGCGCACCGATCCCGTCGTCATCATGTCGGTCGAACATGAGGGGCGGTTGCTGCTGGGCCGCCAACCACGCTTTCCGCCGCATCGCTATTCCGCGCTGGCCGGGTTTATCGAGCCGGGCGAGAGCATCGAGGAAGCCGTGGCCCGCGAGATTTACGAGGAGGCGGGGGTCAAGGTCCGCGACGTCCGCTATGTCGCCAGCCAGCCCTGGCCTTTCCCGTCAAGCCTGATGATCGCGGCCCATGCCTTCGCCGATGACCCGGCGCTGACCATCGACCACAGCGAGTTGGAGGATGCCCGCTGGTTCACCCGCGAGGAGGTGGTTGAAGCGATGGCTGCGCGCGAACGGGGCGAGGACGGGGCGGCCTTCAGCGCGCCCTCGCGTACTGCGGTGGCGTGGCATTTGCTGGCGGATTGGCTGGAGGATTAAACGATGCGCGTGCTGGTGATGGTCAAGGCGACGCAGGAAAGCGAGGCGGGCCATTTCGACCCGGCATGGACGCAGGAGATGATGGACGCGATGGGGCGTTTCAACGATGCGCTGCGCGAGGCAGGCGTGCTGATCATGGCTGAAGGTCTGGCCGCATCGGATCAGGGCAAGCGCGTCCTGTTTGACGGGGCTGGCCGGGAGGTCGTCGATGGCCCCTTTACGCCGAGCGAGGAACTGGTGGCCGGTTTCTGGCTGTGGGAGGTGAAGGATATGGACGAGGCGCTGGATTGGGCGCGCCGCTGTCCCAACCCGATGCCGGCGCCGAGCGTGATCGAGATCCGCCCGCTCCACCAGCGCCCCTAGGCGTCAGACTAGACCCAGTTTCGCCAATTCGGCCGCCACATTGGCGGGCAGGACATCGCCGCTGTCGCCTCCGCCCAGATCGGCGGGGGCATCCTTGGCCTCCAGATAGCGCCAGCCCTGATGCGCGCGGCGGGGCGTGGGCACGACATCGATCAGGTCGGTCGAAATCAGGATAGCGGTGCGTCCGCCTTCGTCATCTTCAAAGCCGAGGATCTCGCTGCGCGCGACCAACTGGTGCTTGTGAATCCAGAACAGCGATCCGCCGATCATCTCGGCCGCCCGCTTGGGCCGGTTGCGCGTGGTCAACCGCGCCACCTTGGCGCCGCCGCGCCGCCCCTCAGGCGAGAACCATTCGTGGATTTCGGCCATGGATTGGGCGCCATAGGCAACTTTGGTCATATTCAGGGGCATCAGGCAAGTCCGGTCAGAACGGCAAGGCCGAGGAAGGAGAAGAAGCCCATGACATCGGTGGCCGTGGTTACAAATACGGCCGAAGAGACGGCTGGATCAATCCGCAAACGGTCCAGCGTGACCGGAACCAGAATGCCCGCCAGCCCCGCCACCAGATTGTTGATGACCATGGCGGCACCGATCACCGCGCCCAGATGCGGATTGCCGAAGAGCAGCGTGGTGCCCGTGCCGATCATCAGACCCAGCGACAGGCCATTGGCCATGGCGATGCGCAATTCGCGCAGGACCATGCGGACCGTGTTCGAACTGGTCAATTCATTGGTGGCAATCGCGCGCACCACCACGGCCAGCGTCTGTGTGCCCGCATTGCCGCCCATGCCCGAAACAATCGGCATCAGCACGGCCAGCAACGCGAATCGCGCAATCGCCCCCTGAAACAGCCCGACCACCGATGAAGCGATGATCGCCGTGCCCAGATTGACCACCAGCCATGACAGGCGCGTGCGCACCGTCATCAGGATCGGTTCGTTGATGTCGCCATCGCCCGCGCCCGACAGGCGCAGGATGTCCTCGCTGGCTTCTTCCTGAATGATGTGGACCACGTCATCGACTGTGATCTGACCCACCAGCCGTCCGCTTTCATCGACCACGGCGGCCGAAATCAGCGCGTATTTCTGAAAGCGCAGCGCGACCTCTTCCTGATCCATGCCCACCGGGATCAGCGTCTGGTCGCGCTTCATCACATTGGAGAGCGTGACGTGACGATCGGTGCGCAGGATCCAGGAAAGCTGGCACGTGCCGATCGGATGGTGGCGCGCATCGACGATGAACACTTCCCAGAATTCGGTGGCCAGATCGCGGTTGTCGCGCAGATAGTGGATCAATTCGCCCACCGTCATATGCTCGCCCGCCGCGATATAGTCGCGGCTCATCAGGCGGCCCGCGGTTTCCTCAGGGTAAGCCAGCGCCGATTCGATGGCGGCGCGTTCTTCCGGCTCCATCTCGGCCAGAACCGCCTGCTGCTCCTCCGGCTCAAGGTCTTCGAGCAGGGCGACCGCGTCGTCGGTCTCCATCTCCTCGGCAATGTCGGCAATGTCTTCGGCCGATAATTCATCGACCAGCGCCTCGCGGACGTGGTCGTTCAATTCGGCAAAGACCTCGCCGCCCATCAGGTCGGAAATGGCATTGGCCAGCGCCGGACGCTCATCGGCGTCGATCTGTTCGAACAGGTCGGCAACGTCGGCAGGGTGAAGCGGTTCGACCAGCGTATAGACGGCGTCAACCTCGCCCGCATCCAGCGCGGCACGGACCCGGCGAACGAATTCGCCCTTCAACTGGTTGTCCTCGTCGAGGCTGTCATGGCGCGTGTTTTCCTCCGCCGCCTCGATTTCGGCGGTGGGAGCATCGGCATAGAGAGGATCGACAGGCTCGACAGTCATGGGGTAAGGGGATTAGGCATAAAGCGAATAAAAGCAACCGTGCAGGATGCGTTTAACGCAAGGGGCCGCACAAACTGCTGGCCATGCGCGCGGGGCCTCTTTATCAGCGCGGCCAGAAAGGGAGAGGATGGCCAATCCTTGCCCGATACCCACACAGGAACGTCCATACAGGAGCTTTACCCATGGCCGACGAAATTCTCACCTTCACCGTGGATACCGGCAACGGCATCGGCGATGTTGTCATCAAGCTGCGCCCCGATCTGGCCCCCGGCCATGTGGAGCGCATCAAGGAACTGGTCGGCGAAGGCTTCTATGACGGCATCGTCTTTCACCGCGTGATCCCCGGCTTCATGGCGCAGGGCGGATGCCCCAACGGCACCGGCACCGGCGGCAGCGACAAGCCCGACCTGAAGGCCGAATTCAACAACGAACCGCATGTGCGCGGCGTGTGCTCGATGGCACGCACCTCCTATCCGCACTCGGCCAACAGCCAGTTCTTCATCTGCTTTGACGATGCCACCTTCCTTGACCGTCAGTACACGGTGTGGGGCGTGGTCCAGTCGGGCATGGAATTTGTCGACGCGCTGCCCAAGGGCGAACCGCCGCGCAATCCGGGCAAGATCGTCAAGGCTGTGGTCTCGGCAGCCTGATCCAACGGCCTGCCCCCGCGCGATGCCAGATGGCGGGCGCGGGGCGGGCCAGCCTATCAGGATTGGCCCTTAGCCACCGATTTAGCGGTTTCATACAGGTTTGGGACGATAGCAGGCGGACATTCTGGAGAGGATAGTCCGTGTTCGCTCGCGCAAAGATCAGCACACTTATTGCCGCAGGTTCGCTCTCGCTGGCGGCCATCATCGGTTTGGGGGCAACGCTGGCCGTTCAAGGCGCGGCGACCATGCGCAACGATATGGCTTATCTGGCCACCAATTCCGTGCCCAGCGTCGACAAGCTCAATTCCATCATCATCGATTTCGAGATCGCGCGGATCCGTATGTCGCGCGTGATCCTGTCGGAATCGCCCGAAGAGACGGCCAAGCAGCTTGCCTCGCTTGACAAGGCATTGACCGAGGCCGACCAGAGCATTGCCGAATATAACAAGCTGTTGAGCGACAAGGAGGATGCCCGGCTCTACGAGGCATTTGTCGGGCGCTGGCAAGTGTTCCGCCAGGACGTCGATGCCATCCGCAGCGCCATGATGAACAACCAGCGCGATCGCGCCGTCGCCCTGTTCAACGGCGATATTGTGGCCCATTCGCGCGATCTTCAGGCCGGGATCGAGGCGGACAAGGACTATAACGTCAAGGTCGTCAATCAGATCTCGGGCAAAGTTCTGGCTCAGGCGGATGCCGCAATTTGGCGCAATGTGGCGCTGGGCGCGACAGGGGTGGGCATCGGTTTGGTGGTCCTGCTGATGTTCTCCATGCGCGTGACGCGGCCCTTGTTGCGGTTGAAGGAGGCCATGGGGGACATGTCTGCGGGCAATCTGGACCGCGATATTCCCGGCATCGACAAGGGTGATGAATTGGGCGACATCGCCCGCGCTCTGGAGGAAATCCGCCAATCCATCGCCGCGCGCAGCCGCGCCGAGGCCGAGGCCAAGCTCGCCGCCCAGCAGAGGATCACGGGCGCGCTGGAACGCGGTCTGGCAGCGCTGCGTCAGGGGCGGCTGGATGAGCGGCTGGACGAGGAATTCCCGGCTGAATACGAACAGTTGCGCAATGATTTCAACGACACGGCGGCCTCTCTGTCCGAACAGATTTCGGCCGTTTCGGTCTCCTCCAACGCGGTGCGTTCGGGCGCTGGCGAAATTTCCTCGGCGGCGCAGGATCTGGCCCATCGCACCGAGCTTCAGGCCGCCTCTTTGGGCAATACGGCCAATACCGTGCGCGAACTGGCCCAATCGGTGGCGCAGACCGGGCAGGGCGTGACCAGCGTGGCCGGATCGGCGCAGGAGGCCGAGCAGGAAGCCTCAAACAGCGGCGAGTTGATGCGCGGCGCGGTGGCGGCGATGCAGTCCATCGCAACGACCTCGGACAAGATGCGGTCGATTGTCGAAATCATCGACGGCATTTCGTTCCAGACGAACCTTCTGGCGCTCAACGCCGGGGTCGAGGCGGCGAGGGCTGGGGACGCCGGGCGCGGCTTTGCCGTGGTGGCCACCGAAGTGCGCAATCTGGCCGAGCGCAGCGCGCTGGCGGCCAAGGAAATCGGCGTATTGATCATTCATTCGGGTGAAGAAGTCCGGGCCGGCGTGGACATGGTCAGCCGCACCCAGGCCAGTCTCGAGCGCATTGTCGAGCGTTCGACCGAAGTGGCCGCCATGCTCTCGTCGCTGGCCGCCAATGCGGCCCAGCAGTCCGAAAAGATCGCGGGCGTCAATCAGGTTCTGAACGAACTGGACATGGCCACCCAGCAGAACGCCGCGCTGGTCGAGGAATCGACCGCCGCCTCGCGCTCGCTGGCCCATGAGGCCGAGCGTCTGTCGGGCGTTGTGCAGCGTTTTACCCTTGCGCGTCGTTCAGCAGGCGGCCTGCGCCACGCGGCTTAAAGCCCGGCCTTGATCAGCCAATCGTGGAAGATCCGCACCGGGCGCGTTTCCAGCGCGCGCGGGCGGCACACGAACCAATAGCTGTAGGGGCTGTCGATATCGGCGTCGAACAGGCGGACCAGACGTTCATCGCCGGGGCGCAGGAAGTGATCGTCATGCACGATGGCGATGCCCAGACCCTGCACCGCCGCGGCAATGATCAATTGGGCCGAGTCGAAATGGTCGATCGCCGCCGGTTCCAGCCGTTCCAGCCCCAGCGCGCCTTTCCATACATCAAGGCTTTCGGGCAGATCGGTCGAAATCACGAAAGTCTGCTTGGACAGGCGGGCCAGATCGGGGGTTGCGCCAATTTCCGCCGCCAGTGCGGGCGAGGCGAAGGCGTGGATCTTGTTATGATCGAGACGCACCGAATGGAGTGCGGGATCGGGTTCCTTGGACAGCACGATGGCCGCATCGATCGAATCGCCCAGTTCCGACTCAAGCTGCGCCCCGGTGTCAAAGTCGATATGCAGGCGCGGATGCAGCTTGCGCAATTCGGGCAGCCGCGGAAACAGGCGTGTACCGGCAAACAGCGCGGGAACGCCCAGATGCAGGCGCATCACGTTGCTGGCCTCCATCTGCGATTCGACCGCTTCGGCCAAATCTTCCAGCTTGGGGGAAACGGCGGCGTAAAAGGCATGACCATCATCGGTCAGCTTCATCGCCTGATGCTGGCGCGTAAACAGGCGCTTGCCCACGAAATCCTCGA
Source organism: Novosphingobium sp. KACC 22771 (assembly GCF_028736195.1). Taxonomy (GTDB): domain Bacteria; phylum Pseudomonadota; class Alphaproteobacteria; order Sphingomonadales; family Sphingomonadaceae; genus Novosphingobium. The sequence goes on from NZ_CP117881.1 coordinate 1,489,326, forward strand.
GCGCGCCAACCCGGCGTGAGAGCGCCGACGGGCTCAGGCCGAGTTCGCTCGCCGCCGCCTTGGCCGAGCCGAGGCGGACCGTGCGGACAAAGGCTTCCAGCGCGCGCAGGGGGGGCAGGCGGCGGGTGGCGGGCATGGTCGATCAGTCCTCTTGTACGCCATCGTTGGCGGGCGGATGCAGGCGAAGGCGAATCACATGGCGCTCGTCAGCCTCGGTTACTTCGATGATCCAGCCGCTGGCATGCGCAATTTGCGCCCCCACCGGCGGCACATGGCCGGCCAGCACAAAGGCAAGTCCGCCAAGTGTATCAATGTCTTCCTCAACTTCGGCCAGGCGCGGATCGACCCGCTTGCCCACTTCGTCAAGTTCGACCTTGGCATCGGCGTCCCATAGACCATCGTCGAGGGCGCGCAGCAATTCGGTCGGCGCGTCGTCATGCTCGTCCTCGATCTCGCCTACGATTTCCTCGACCAGATCCTCGAAGGTGATAATGCCCTCGGTGCCCGAATATTCATCGACCACCACGGCCAGATGCACCCGGCTGGAGCGCATATCGGCCAGCACGTCGAGCGCCCCGCGCGCGGTGGGCACGAAAAGCGGCTGGCGCATCATCCGCGTCCAATTGCCCTGCGGCTCCTCGCCCCGCGCCAGATAGGGGAACACATCCTTGATGAGGATCATGCCGATCACCTCATCGAGCGTTTCGCGATAGACCGGCATGCGCGAATGGCCATGTTCGGCAAAGGCGGCGACCACATCGGGCCATGGCGCATTATGCGCCAGCGCGATGATCTGTCCGCGCGGGATGCAGACATCGGCCGCGTCCAGTTCGGAAAAATGCAACAGGTTGCGCAGCATTTGTCGCTCAAGCACCGAAAGGTCGCCGGCGCTGTTGCGGCTGCCTTCCTCCTCGTGCTCGTCGATGATGTCCTCCAGATGGGCGCGCAGCGACTGATCCTGTTCGCCCCCTTCAAAGAAGCGCAGAACCGAGCGCCATAATGAGCGCTTACTGTCCGGCTCCCCGAGGCCGGAATCTCCTGTTCGGCCCAAGTCGGCCACTGTGTGCATTACTCCGCTTGCAGGAAACTCAAAGGTGATGGTCGCCATATGGGTCGGCAATGCCGATCAGCGCAAGCGCCTTTATCTCCAATTCTTCCATCTCGCGCGCATCTTCGGCGGAAATCTCGTGATCGAGTCCGGCCAGATGCAGCAGGCCATGGATAATCAGGTGCGAGGCATGGGCCTCCAGCGCGATGTCCTTTTCCGCCGCCTCGCGCGCGCAGGTTTCGTAGGCCAGCGCGATGTCGCCCAGCAATTCGGGCGGGCCATCATCGGGCAGGTCGAGCAGATCCTCGCGCGCCAGCATGGGAAAGGAGAGCACGTTCGTCGGCTTGTCCTTGCCCCGCCATTCGGCGTTAAGCACCTGTACCTCGGCATCCGAGGTAAAGATCATGCTGGCGTTCAGGCATTCCTTGGCCAGTTCGGGCGCGACCACGGACAAAGCCCCCGCCGCACGGGCGGCAAGGGCTTCCCAATCGGTGGTTTCCGGCCAGGGGGATTCGATGTCGATTTCAAGCGTCAGCATAGGTCGGCTCCCCTAGGCGCTGGCGGCGGGAATGTCGAATCAGGATGCCTTTTCGATGCGAAGATCGGTGTAAAGAAACTCGCCGGTCGAACAGACGATGCGGACCATCGGATCGGCCACTTTGAGCGGGATGCTGGTCTTTTCTCCCGCCACCGAAAGCGTGACCGCCGCGCCGTCGTAAGTCAGGGTAAAGGGCAGCTTGTCGCCGGCTTTGGCAAAACCGAAAGGTTTGAAATCCTCGGTCTTGCGATCATGCGCTGCGTTCCAGTTTAGGAATTGCAGCATGATTTTGTCATCCTTCACGCTCTTGTCCACCATTTTGGCGGGCAGGGCATTGAGCGAAAATCCGGCCCAATTGGGAATATCGCCGCCCGGCACGATATCGCCCGGCCCCACCATCAGGCGGGTGATCGGCGCATATTTGTCAAAGGGAGGCAGTTGGTTGATCTGCAATTGTCCGGTGACGGTAAAGCTGTTTCCCGGTGCGGGCAGCACCAGTTCGGAAAAATGGCTGGCCGCCGTGTCGCAATCATAGGTGATCGCGGGGGCTGCCATGGCCGCACCCGCATGCATCAGCGCAAAACAGGCCGCAATTGACAGGGATTTCACGCAGATCAATCCTCGTTCTTGCCTTCATAGGCTTCGACAATGCGGCCCACGATCGGGTGGCGCACCACGTCCGATCCCTTGAAGCGCACCGTGGCGATGCCTTCGACGCCCTCCAGCCGCACGACCGCATCGTTCAACCCGCTGGCGGCCATGCCGCCGGGCAGGTCGACCTGTTTGGGGTCGCCGCAGATCACCATCCGGCTGTTCATGCCGAAACGGGTGAGGAACATCTTCATCTGCGCCGCCGTGGTGTTCTGCGCCTCGTCAAGGATGACGAAGGCATCGGCCAGCGTGCGCCCGCGCATGAACGCGATGGGCGCCACCTCGATCTCGCCATTGGCCAGACGCCGCTCGACCTGTTCGGGCGGCATGCAGTCAAAGAGCGCATCATAAAGAGGTCGCAGATAGGGATCGACCTTGTCCTTCATGTCGCCGGGCAGAAAACCGAGCTTTTCGCCCGCCTCGACCGCCGGGCGCGAGAGGATCAGCCGTTTCACGCTGCCGGTGATAAGCTGGGACACGGCCTGCGCCACGGCGATATAGGTCTTGCCCGTGCCCGCCGGGCCGAGGGCAAAGATCACATCATTGCGGGTCAGCGCGCGCATATAGTCGATCTGGGTCGGGCTGCGCGGGACAATGGTCTTGCCGCGTGTGCGGATCATGATCGGGGGGTGGGTCTCATCCCCGGTGATGATGCCTTCCAGCGTGGGTTCGACCGACATGGCGATCAGCGATTCGACCGCGCCTGCATCCACTTCCTGCCCGGAGAGCAGGCGGCTGTGCATGCCTTGCAGCACTTCGCGCGCGCGGGCGACATTGTCCTCATTGCCTTCGATCAGGATACGATTGCCCCGGGCCGAGATATAAACCCCCAGCCGGTTTTCGATCAGCACCAGATTGGCGTCAAACTGGCCAAAGAGCGCGCCCAATATGGTCGGCTCGTCAAATTCCAGCTCTGTTCGCGCGCGTCGTGATGGATTGGCGCGAGCGTGCGGGCTGCGGAAGGAGGCCACATCGTCGATGGGGTCAAAAGCGGCGCGGATTTGTTTGCGGGCCATGTGCTCCTTGTCTGCGGCCGGAGTCTCAAGACCGGCTCACAAGGTCAAGATATGCCTCATCATGCCATCCGCCAAGGGGTGCTGCGCGCCGCGGTGGTGGAAAAGCGTAGGAGCAGGGAGATAGCCTGCGACAAATTGATACAAATCTGACTGAGGTCTGAGCGTCCAGTTCCAAATGGGTTCATGGCGCCCGCGGCATAAGGGCTTCATCGGGGAAAGCCCTTCAACAAGGCAGTCCCTTCCACAGTTTCGAAGCCTCAAGTTTCAAAGGAGTGCCTTATGCGAAAGATCCTGATGCTGGCGCTGGCGGCGGCAACCGTTGTCCCCACCGTTGCCTCGGCCCAGAGCGCCCATGAGCTGCGCCGTGATCAGCGCGACATTGCCCGTGAGCACCGCGAGATTAACCGCGACCTGGCGCGCGGCGATTATCGCGAAGCCCGCCGCGACATGCGCGATCTGCGCGATGCCCGACAGGAATATCGTGAGGATTGGCGCGATTATCGCCGCGCCCACGCCGATGTCTTTCGCGGCCCTGCCTATGTCGGCCCGCGCGGCTTTGTCTATCGGCCTGTGACGCCGGGTTACCGTTTTGCGCCGGACTATTACCACCGCCGCTACTGGATCGCCAATCCGATGGCCTATCGCCTGCCCCCTCCGGGCATCGGCCAGCGCTGGGTCCGTTATGGCCGCGATGTGGTGAGGGTTGATCTGCGCTCGGGCCGCGTGCTGCAGGTTTACGGCTCGTTCTTCTACTAATACAGCGCGCTTCGGTCGGGAAGTTGCGTTGGGCCGCCCCTTCCGCAAGGAGGGGGCGGCTTTTTATGCGTTTCAGGCAATAACACGCCCGGTGAGCGAATTCGGCCCGGCCTGCACCAGTTCGGCGCGCAGGATGTCGCCCACGCCGTAATCGCCCTGAAAATGCACAGATTGCAGCCAAGGTGACTTGCCCAGCCACTGGCCCGGCAGCTTGCCCTTGCGCTCGATCAGCACATCGCAGGTGCGGCCAAGGCTGGCTTGGTTGAAGGCGTGCTGATCGCGGTTGAGCGCGGCCTGCAAACGCTGCAACCGGTCGTCCATCACGTCGCCGGGGATCTGATCGTCCATCGTGGCGGCGGGCGTGCCGGGGCGGGGCGAATATTTAAAGCTAAAGGCCTGCGCATAGCCCACCGCGTCGATCAACGCGATGGTTTCGGCAAAATGCTCCTCGCTCTCGCCGGGGAAGCCGACGATGAAATCGCCCGACAGCGCAATATCGGGCCGCACCTCACGCACACGCTCCAACAGGCGCAGATAGCTCTCGGCCGTATGGCTGCGGTTCATGGCTTTCAGGATCGCATTGCTGCCCGATTGCACCGGCAGGTGCAGGAAGGGCATCAGCTTGTCCACCTCGCCATGCGCGGCGATCAGGCCGTCGGTCATGTCATTGGGGTGGCTGGTGGTGTAGCGGATGCGCGCCAGACCGTCGATCGCGGCCAGATCGCGGATCAGCCCGTCAAGGCCGACCTTCTGGCCCTTGCCGTTCTCGCCGCCCCAGGCATTCACATTCTGGCCCAGCAGCGTGATTTCCTTCGCGCCCGCTTCGACCAGACGATGCGCCTCGGCAATCAGGTCAGCATAGGGACGGCTGATTTCCGCGCCGCGCGTATAGGGCACCACGCAATAGGTGCAGAACTTGTCGCAGCCTTCCTGCACGGTCAAAAACGCCGTCGGCCCCACGCTGCGCCGTTTGGGCAGGGCGGCGAATTTGGCATCGGCGGGCATGTCCGTGTCGGTCACTCGCTCCCCATCGACCGCGCGGGCGATCATTTCGGGCAGGCGGTGATAGGCCTGCGGCCCCACCACCATGGTCACGGCGGGCGCGCGTGCCATGATTTCCTCACCCTCCGCCTGCGCCACGCAACCGGCCACCGCGATCAAAGGCTGCGTACCATCCTCACGCCGGGCATCCTTGATGATGCGGCCAATGTCGGAATAGACCTTCTCGGCGGCCTTTTCGCGGATATGACAGGTGTTGAGCACGACCAGATCGGCCTGTTCGCCCTCGGGCGCGGGGGCAATGCCCTGATGGGCCAGCAATTCTTCCATGCGCTGACCGTCATAGACATTCATCTGACAGCCAAAGCTTTTCACGCGATAGGTGCGCGGGGCGGAAACAGGCGAGGTGCGGGGGGTGGAAATGGCAGACATAGCGCGGGCCGTTACGCCAAAACGCGGTAAAAATATAGGGCCGATGCGGGCGCCCGTCCGGTTATGCTTGCATGGGCGGTGTCTTACTCTAGAATAACACCTGTTCTGCGAACAATTTCAGGATAGGTGCCATGTTTGATTTCCTGCGCAAACAGTTCATCGATGTGATCGAATGGCATGAGGCGCCCGGACAGGTGGCGTGGCGCGTGCCCACGGCGGGCAATGAAATCAAGAATGGCGCGCAACTGACCGTGCGCGAGGGCCAGATCGCGGCCTTCATGAACGAGGGTCAGGTGGCCGATTATTTCGGTGCGGGGCTCCATGTGCTGGAAACCGCCAATTTGCCGGTCCTGACCAATCTGATGAACTGGGACAAGGGCTTCAACTCGCCGTTCAAATCCGATGTCGTTTTCATCAGCCTGAAGGAGCAGGCTGGCCGCAAATGGGGCACACCCCAGCCGGTGACGGTGCGCGACGCTGAATTTGGCGCCATTCGCCTGCGCGCCTTTGGCACCTATTCGTTCAAGATTGGCGATCTCAAGCTGTTTGTCGAAAAGGTGCTGGGCACAATGGGCGAGGTCTGGGCCGATACGCTCGACACTCAATTGCGCAGCGCCATCGTCACCGCCATCGCCACCGCGCTGGGGGGCGGCAAGGTGCCTTTCCTCGATCTGGCCGCCAATCAGCAGGCGATGTCGGACACGATCAAGGCCGAGGTGGACAAGACCTTTGCCCAATGGGGCCTGTCCTGCACCAGCTTCTTTGTCGAAAGCATCAGCCTGCCCGATGAGGTCCAGGCCCATCTCGACAAGGGTTCCTCGATGCGCGTGCTGGGCGATATGGCGGGCTACACCCGTTTTCAGGCGGCGCAGGCGCTGGACAATCCGGCCTCCGACAGCGGCCTTGCCGGGATCGGCGCGGGCATGGCGGCGGCCAATATGTTGAGCGGCGCGATGAGCGGTGCGCTTGGCCAAAGCGCGCCTGCTGCCCCTGCCGAAGATCCGTTTGCGCTGCTCGAAAAACTGCACAAATTGCTGACGATAGGGGCGATTTCTCAGGAAGAATTTGACGCCAAAAAGGCCGAAATCCTCTCGCGGGTGAAGTAAGAGACCTCCATGGCCAACAACACCTGTCCGCAATGCGGCGCGCCGGTGCCCATGCGCTCGGGCGGCATGCCCTATGCCGTTTGCGGCTATTGCCAGACGGTGATCGCGCGTGAGGGCATGCGCGACATCGGCAAGGCGGCATTGCTGCCCTATGACATCTCCCCGATCCAGCTGGGCACAGGCGGCGCGGTGGATGGCGCCCGCTTTACTGTGGTGGGGCGTGTGCGCTGGGGCTGGGCCGATGGCGCGTGGAACGAATGGTTGCTGCAACTTTCCGATGGCACCACGCGCTGGCTGGGCGAGGCGATGGGGCAGTTTCAGATAGTGGCCGAGCGCGAGGATGTTGTCGCCCGTCTGCCTGCGGATCTGCCCCTTGGCTTTGCCATCGAGGTTGATGGCCAGAGCCTGACCGCCACTGACATCAAAACCGTCACCTGCCTTGGCGCAGAGGGCGATCTGCCCTTTCCCACCCCGGCCGACTGGCAGGTGGAAAGCATCGACTTCCGCTCGCCCACCGGCGCGGCGCTCTCTGTCCAGCGCGACAAGGTGGGGGCCAGCGCCTATGTCGGGCGCTATGTCGAACTGGCCGAATTGCGCCCCAGCCGACTGCGCGCGGTTGAGGATTGGGTCATGCCCGACAATCTGGCGGAGAGGGGCCGGTGAGTCGGGCGATCCTGTGCCCCTCCTGCGGCGGCGCGCTTGAGGTCAAGGCGGCGGGCTATACCATCACCGTAGCCTGTCGCCATTGTGGCAGCGTTCTGGACGTGGCCAATCCCGACGTTGCCGTCATCAAGGAATATCACGAGAAAGCTGCGAAACTGCCCCTGCCGCTGGGCAGCCGAGGCACTTTGTTCGGCACGCAATGGGAGGCCATCGGCTTTCTGGAGCGGCAGGCGGGCGATTATCGCTGGGGCGAATATCTCCTGTTCAACCCCTATGCGGGCTATCGCTGGCTGGTTCATTCCGATGGGCAATGGCAATTCGGCATGATGCTGACCGATCTGCCGCGCGAAACCGGGCGCTGGGGCGAGGCGGCCTGGCGCGGCGAGGTGTTCCGGGGCGAGGACGAGCCCGTCACCATCACCACCACGCGCGTGATCGGCGAGTTTTACTGGCGGGTCCACGCGGGCGAGATGTGGATCGCGCGCAGCTATGAGCGTGGCGGCACCTCGCTCTCACGCGAATGGCGCGAGGGCGAGGAGGTGCAATGGACCCATCTGGTCGGCGTGCCGGGTCGGTTGATCGATGCCTTCCGCCGCCCACAAGGCCCCGATCTGGCCCGCCCCGAACCGGCGCGGCCCGAACCGGGCGATGGGCCATCCGGCTTTGCCCAGCGCGTTTGGGGCACCGGCTTTTCGTCCGACCGGGCGGGGCTATGGAGCATGGCCCTCGTCGCGATGCTGACGACCATTGCCAGCTTCTTTCTGCTGACCGCTTTTGGATCGGGTGGCGCGGGCCTGCGCGGCGGGGGCGGCGTCGTGGTCGATGGCCCCGTTGCACGCTTGACCGTCGGGCCGGTGCATATGCCCCGCCGCGCCCAATTCGTCATGGTCAAGGTGTCCGCCACGGATTTCATCAACCGCTGGGTCGATCTGGACTATCTGCTGGTCGACCGTGCCACACAGGCAACCATCCCGGCCAGCGCCACGATTGAATATTACGCGGGACGCGATTCCGATGGCGATTGGTCCGAGGGCAGCCATGCGACCGAAACCCGTTTCAGCGGCGTTCCGGCCGGTGATTATGATCTGTCGATCGAGGCAGAGGCCAAACGTTGGAACGATCCCAGCGCCAGCTCCTATACAACCACCAGCTATAATACCGATAACCCTTGGGGTATCGATACATCGCAAAGCGTTGCAGGGCAGGCACAGGAGGTTATTGGCCTTAGTGTTCTGGTCGAGCCGGGCGGCTTTCCCGGTGCGCTTTGGTGCCTGATCGCGGTGCTGGCATGGTTGCCCTGGATGATCACCTATGCCTATCGCGCCAGCAAGACTGCGGTTTACGGGGAGGGTTACTGATGTCCCGTGGATTGTTCCTGCATATTGCCTGGTGCCTGCTGCTGCTGGTCTTTGCCGGATGGGCCGGGTGGGCTGCCTATGACCCGTTCGCCGATGGGTCGGCCCGGCACAGCGGCCCGGCCGAGCGCACCCATCACCACGGCGGCGCAGGTGGTTTCTGGGGCTTTGGCCCTTCGCACAAATAGGGGGAAGGTGGCCATGCTTTCGACTGCGATCATTATTGCCACGCTGTTTTATGCCTTGCTGGGCATTGTCGTGTTCGTCGCCAGCTTCATTCTGGTGGACAAATTGACGCCCGGCGAATTGTGGAAGGAAATCATCGAGCGACAGAATATGGCGGTGGCCATTCTGGCGGGCGCGGTGGCGCTGGGCTTGAGCATGATCATCTCGGCGGCGATCCACGGCTGATGGAGGACCAAGGCGATTTTGCCGGGCCTGCGCGGGCCCATGCGGCCATCCTGCTGCTCTCGGTGCTGGTGGTGGCCACATGCGGGCTGATTTATGAACTGCTGGCCGGTACGCTGGCCTCCTATCTGCTGGGCGACAGCGTTACCCAGTTTTCGACCGTGATCGGTTCCTATCTGTTTGCGATGGGCGTGGGGTCTTTCCTCTCGCGCTATGTCCGGCGGGACGAGATTGGCGTGTTCATCCGCGTCGAGATCATGATCGCGGCCATCGGCGGGTGGAGCGCGGCGGGCCTGTTCCTGGCCTTTCCGCTGGCCGCTGATTTCCGGGTGCTGCTCTATGCCATCGTGCTGATGATCGGGGCGCTGGTGGGGTTGGAAATCCCGCTGCTGATCCGTATCCTGCGCTCGCGCTTTGCCTTTCGCGATCTGGTGTCGAATGTGCTGACCTATGATTATGTCGGCGCGCTGATCGCTTCACTGGCCTTTCCGCTGTTTCTGGTGCCGCATCTGGGGATGATCCGTACCGGACTGGTGTTTGGGCTGGCCAATGTGGCGGTGGCGGTGGCGCTGCTGTTTGTGCTGCGGCGCGCGCGGCGGGTGGGCGTGGATATGGCCGCCGCGCTGATGGTGGCATGCAGCCTGATTGCGGGCCTGTTTCTGGCGGAGCGTATCCAGCGTTTTTCCGAGGTCGCCTATTATGGCGAGGGGGTGATCCATGCCCGCTCCACCCCCTATCAGCGCATCGTGCTCACGCGCCGGGGTGAGGATCTGCGGCTCTACCTCAATGGCAATCTGCAATTTTCCAGCCGCGATGAATATCGCTATCACGAGGCGCTGGTCTGGCCGGTGCTGGGGCGGGTGGCCAATCCGGCGCGGGTGCTGATCCTGGGCGGGGGCGATGGGCTGGCCGCGCGTGAGGTGCTGCGCGATGGGCGGGTGCGGTCGATCCATCTGGTCGATCTCGACCCGGAAATGACGCGGATGTTTCGCGCAACCCCGCAACTGGCCGCGCTCAATCGCGGCTCGCTCTCCAATCCGCGCCTCAGCGTGGAAAATGCCGACGCCTTTCGCTGGGTCCGCGCGGCGCGGGGAACGTATGACGCGATCCTGATCGATTTTCCCGATCCCACCGAATATTCGCTGGGCAAGCTCTACACGGTCAGTTTCTATGCTCAGGTGGCCCGCCTGTTGGCGCCCGATGGCGTGATGGTGGTGCAATCGACCTCGCCGCTGGTGGCGCCGCGCTCCTATTGGACCGTGGCCCAGACGCTGGAGGCGGCGGGCCTGTTCACGCGCGGCTATCACACCTATGTGCCCAGTTTTGGCGAATGGGGCTTTACACTGGCCGCGCATAGGCCGCCGGTCGCGCCTGCACATCTGCCCGTCGGCCTGCGTTATGTGAATGCGGTGTCCGAACCGCTGATGTTTGATTTTCCCCCCGACATGGCGCGCCGCCCGACCCCGGTCAACCGCCTCGACAATCAGGCGCTGGTGCGCAGCTTTGCCGAGGAATGGAGCCATTATGAGGGGTGAGGTCCGGCGGCGCGATCTGCTGGCCGGGGCCATGGTATGCGGGGCATTGGGGGCCTGCGGTGTGCTGAGCGGTTGCGGGCGGGCGCAGGGCGCGCCTTTTCCCGGCGACCTGCTGGGGCCGGACATGGCGCGGGGCCATGCGATCCGCGACGGCAAATTGCCCGGACCGACCGGGGCGGAGGAGCGCATCCCGCTTGTGATCGCGGGCGGCGGGGTGGCGGGCCTTGCGGCGGGTTGGCGTTTGGCCGAGGCGGGTTTTACCGATTTCGCCCTGTTCGAACTGGAAGATGTCGCGGGCGGCAATGCGCGGGGCGGGGCCAATGGCGTCACGGCCTTTCCATGGGGCGCGCATTACCTGCCCATCCCCAACCGCGAGGCGCGGGCGCTGATCCATATGCTGCGCGGTTTTGGCATGATTACGGGGCGGGACGCGGGCGGCGCCCCCGTCTATGATCCGTTTCAGCTCTGCGCCGATCTTGAGGAGCGCCTGCTCTGGCGCGGCAAATGGCAGGAGGGCCTTGTGCCCACCACCGGCCTTTCCGAGCAGGACGCCGCGCAATGGCGGCGTTTTGATGCCGCGATGGATGCTTTTCGCAAGGCAGTGGGCCGCGATGGCCGCCCCGCCTTTGCCAGTCCCTCGGCGCTCTCCAGCCGCGATGAAACCTATGCCGCGCTCGACCGCATCAGCTTTGGCGCATGGCTGGAGACTGAGGGCTATACCGCCGCGCCCTTGCTCGCCCATCTGCGTTACTGCGCCCGCGACGATTACGGCAGCGAGCCGGAAGCGATCTCGGCATGGGCGGGCATTCATTATTTTGCGGGGCGGCGCGGCTGGGCCGCCGACGGCGCGGGCGAGAGCGAATTGACATGGCCGGAGGGCAATGCCCGACTGGCGCGGCTGATGGCCGGGCGGATCGGACCCCGGCTGCGTCCGCGTCACAGCGTTACCCATGTGGCGCGCTATGGCGAAGAGGTGTTGGTCGATGTGTTCGATCATCAGGCGGGCGTGGCGCGGCGGATCCGGGCGCAGGCGGTGGTGCTGGCCATGCCCGATTTCGTGGCGCGCCATGTTGCGCCCGGATTGGCCGCGGCTTCGCGCTTTTCCTATGCGCCGTGGGTGGTGGCCAATGTGGCGGTGTCGCGCATGCCATGGGGGCCGGGGGTGCCGCTTGCGTGGGACAATGTTTCCTCCACCAGCGCCAGTCTGGGCTATGTTGTGGCCAACCATCAGACCTCCTCGGCCGCCGATGGGCCGGGGGTGCTGACATGGTATCAGGCCCTGTCCGATGGCGACCCGGTGGCAGCGCGCAAGGGCTTGCTGGCGCGTGGATTGGGCGAATGGCAGGTGATGATCGCGGCCGATCTTCTGGCGATGAACCCGGAACTGGATGGGCGGATTGAGCGGATCGATGTTTGGCGCTGGGGCCATGCGATGGTGCGGCCCACGGTCGGTTTTCGCAGCGATCCGGCGCGGATTGCGGCGCAGGCGATGAATGGTCCGGTATTTCGCGCCCATTCCGACCTGTCGGGCCTCTCACTGTTTGAAGAGGCGCATTACCATGGCGTGCTGGCCGCCGAGCGCGCGCTGGCCCATCTGGGGCGTGGCGGGGAGAGTCTGCTGTGATCCCCGCTCCGGCCACGGGTATGCATCTGATTGCCGATCTGGCGGGGTGTCACGGGCTGTGCGATGTGGTGCTGATCGAGGCGGCTTTGCGTGAGGCCGCCGCCGCGGCCCATGTCCATGTCCTCTCGGTCCACCTTCATCCCTTTGGCCCGGAGCAGGGGGTGACCGGGGTGGCATTATTGGCCGAATCGCATATTTCGATCCACTCTTGGCCCGAGGAAGGGCTGGCCGCGATTGATATTTTCGTGTGCGGCCCATTGGCCGATGCCGAAGCGGCGCTGGGTGTGATTGCCGTGCGATTGGGCGGGACGGTGCGCTATCGCGCCGCGATCCCCCGCCTGGGCGCAAGGTGGGGCGCAGCACTGGCGCCCTAGTCATCACCCTGTCATACAGGAAGGCTTGGGACGCGTTTTGCATCGGGGGATCGGGTGAGTTTCGACAAGTTGGCGCGCTGGCCGCGATATGGACGGATGGCGGTGGGCGTGGCGCTGTTTCTGGTTCTGGCTTTGCCATGGCTGGCGATGCCGAGCGGGTGGCGGGTGCGGCGCGGTCTGGCGGTGGCGGCATGGCGAATCCTGCTGCGCAGTTTCGGCATCAGCGTTCAGGTTCACGGTACCCCGATGCCCGCGTCCGGCACGCTCTATGTCGCCAATCATATCAGTTGGACCGACATTCCGGTGCTGGGTCTGGTCACGCGCGCGGCCTTTGTGGCCAAGGATGACATTCGTGGCTGGCCTGTCATCGGGCCGCTGACGGCGGAATATGGCTGCGTTTTCGTCGAGCGCGAACGCCGCGGCAAAGCGGGGGCGCAGGCGGCCGAACTGGCCAGCCATCTGGAGGCCGAGCGGGGGCTGGTGCTGTTTCCCGAAGGGACGACGGGGCTGGGCGACGGGGTGCTGCCGTTCCGCTCCAGTCTTTTCGCACTGGTGCCCGGCGTGGGCGAGGGGACCGCGCGGGTTCAGCCGATCACCCTGCGTTATGCCCATGGCGATGGCCGCGCGTTTGATGCGCAGGAGCAGCGGCAGATGGCGTGGATCGGCGATGACGAATTGCTGCCCCATGCGCTGCATCTGGCGGGCATGGGGCGCATCCGGGCCGAGGTATGGTTTGAGACTCCCATCGAGGCGGGCGACCGCAAGGCGCTGGCCCGCGCCTGCGAGGCTGCCGTGGTGGCGCGTTTAGGCCGCCGCGCTGAACCGTGATGCATAGCGGTCGGCGATCAGATCGACCGGCATGACCACGAACACATCGACCGTGTTGAACGCATGGTCGATAAAGGCCCCATCGCCAAAGCGCGCGCCCACCCGCATATAGCCCTTTACCAGCGGGGGAAGCTGGAACATCGCGCGGCGCTCGTCATAGGTGCCGCGTTCCAGACGCTCCATCGAAACGCCCTTGCCCGGCAGCACCCGCGGGCATTGATCGGGCGCGGCCAGATGGTGGTGATAGAGGTAGGAGAGGGCGGGGGCGTAAAGATCCGGGTCGGTGCCGGGAAAACTGGCGCAGCCAAACATCAGGCCGATCTGGTTGGCCTTGATGTAATCGGCAATCCCGCGCCACAGCATCGAGATGGTCGCGCTGGTGCGATATTGCGGCAAAACGCAGGAACGGCCCAGTTCGAGCAGTTCCTTGCCGCCATTGTCGCGCGCCATCAGCGCGGAGAGGTCATATTCCCCGCCCGAATAAAAGCCCGAATGCGCCCGCGCCACGGTCTCGCGCAGCAGGCGATAGGTGCCCACCACCGCATCGGCAGGGGCCGCCCCGGCTTCGATCAACGCCTCGTCGATCACCAGCAGATGGTCGCACAGCGCATCGTAAACATCCCGGTCACAGCGCAATGCTGCATTGGCCGGATCGGCATCGGCGCCCATTTCCTCGAAAAATACCCGCCAGCGCAGATGCTGGACCGCGTGGAGATCATCGCCATCGCGGGCAAGACGGACAGTCAGGCGGCGGGTCATCGACTTCTCAAGCATCTGGGCGGTCATGGCGTCTCCTTCCCGCCTGTGTAGGCGACGGAGGTGACATGCTCGTGGCGGTTGCGTGATGCTTGTGTGACATCCCCGTCAGGTCGGGGCGCAAATGAAAAGGGCGACGCCGCAGCGACGCCCTTTCACGAATGCCGCAATGGCGCGGGATCAGAATTCGAGGCGAATGCCCAGATTGATGCCATGCGCCATGTAGCTGCCGCGATAGGTGCCCTGATAACCGATGAACAGCGCGCCCGCATCGTCGAACACAAAGTTGACACCGGCATTGGTATCAACCTGGCTGTTGGACTGGGCCAGGCCGGTCACGGTGAACTGGGTATCGGCCTGACCGTTCATCAGCGCGGTGACGGTGTTGCCAGCACCGGTGATCTTCGAACGATAGGTTGCCGTCAGATAGGGACGCAGCATGCCCTTCGAGCGGGTCAGCGACAGGCCCGCCAGCCATTCGGTGCGATCCGCGCTGATGCCGTTGACGCTCAGGTTCGCCGCACCCGCGCCGGTTTCGGTGAAGCCCTTGATCTTGCCCTTGTTGAAGTCGATGCCGACAAAGGGTTCGGCCGTCCAGCCGTTGGTCTTCAGCTCAAAACCGGCCTTGGCGGTGGCCTTGAACAGATCCTCGCCCGCCGAGCCGCCGGCGGTGCGCGAATAGGCGCCGATGGTGATGAGCTTGGTCGTGGTCATCTTGCCCATGTGATAGCTGGCAACGCCGGTCAGATGCAGCGGGCCGAAATTCTTGCCCACATAGGCCGCCACGGCATAATCACGGTTGGTGCCGTTCAGATTGGCCAGCGCATATTTCAGCTTGTTCCACGACAGATTGACCGCAAGGCCATAGACATGGTTGGGGCCGGAAAAGTCATAACCGGCGGCAATCGCGGTGATCTGGTCGCGCGTGCGATAGCCGCCCACGGTCGAGGCGGTCGACGAGAAGCTGCCCTGACCCATCGGCGTCAGCCACCAGCCGTCCTCGGGGTGGTCGCTGTTCTGATCCTTGAGGCGCATGTCGATGGTGCGATGGAACAGGTTGGCCTGATCGCGCAGCGCCGTAGCGTAGGCCAGATAGCCCTCGGGCGAGATGGTGTCGAGGAACACCTTGGCATCCGGCGCGCTCAGAATGTCAACCGTGCCCAGCAGCGTGGCCGCGTCCGAGCCGGTGCTGGCCGTGGCGGTGGCCAGCAGGCCCGTCGTGCCCGCAACCGTGCCATCCGTATGGCCCAGAGCCTTGGAGATGGCGATCTGGTTGGCGTTGGCGCCATTGGCGGCCATCACCGTGTCATAGGAATTATGGGTGGCTGCAACCCGATAGTCAGACCCGGTCCCCGTGGTGCTCGGCTGGACACCCAAGCTCGTGAAGGTGGTGAACAGCAGGTTGGTACCGTTATTGACTGTAAAGGTGGCGTTGTTCGTGATGGTACCATCGGCATGGACAACATTGAACAGTGTGCCGGTTGGGTAGAAGCCAGCCGTGACGTTCAGGTTCAGCGTGCCGTTCAGCGTGACCGAACCGGTGGTGTAGAGCTGGCTGTAGTTCGTGCCGGCCGCGGTCGTCGCGCTGCCCGCTGGATAGATCGGGATATTCAGCGTGCCGTTGGCACCTTGAACGAAATTGCCATAGACTTTGACCTGAGCAGGAGCCGTGGATGTGCCGATCCAAAGCTGGCTGCTGGTGATCGTGCCGTCGGCATTGGCCGTGGTGTTGTTGTTGTTCAGCGTCGAGGTGCCGCCGCTGGTGTAATAATAGCCCACGGTGCTGCCGTTATACAGGTACATCGTACCCGCGTTGTTCAGCGTGGTCTGGTCGCCGGTTGCGAAAACGCCGGTGAACGTGCCGCCCAGCCCGTTGGTGAAGGAGACCGTGTTGGTGCCCACCGTGGCAGAAACCGGCGACTGGCTGAACGTGCCGGTGAAGATGCCGGTGTTGACGGCCGTGATGCTGCCGCTGGCCGTAACCGCGCCGGTAAAGCCGTAGGTGGTGTTGTAATTGTAGAAATAGGCGCGATTACCGTCGGTGTTGGTGCCATAGACAATGTTGCCGGTCACGGCGGCGGTGGCGGCGGCATTGTTGATAAACGTGCCGTTGACGCCGAAGGTGACGGCGGGCGTGCCCGAATAGGCGGTCAGCACGCCATTGTTGGTCACCGTCGAATTGGCGCCCACGCTGATCGCGCCCGCGCCTGAGGTGCTGCTGGTCGAGGTGATCGTGCCGTTGTTGGTGATCGTGGCATTGTCATTATATTGCACGCCATAGATCGCGCCGGTGTTGGTCACCGTGCCCGCATTGGTCAGCGTGCCCGAGGTGCCGATCACCAGCGGCGCGGTAACGGTCGCGCCGGAGGCGACAGAGACATTCACGCCCGACGCCGTGTTCGTATAGGCCGCCGACGTGCCCGAACAGGTGACGGTGGAGCCGCTGGGAACGCAATCGGCCCATGCCACACCCGGCGTCATCAACGCGGTGGACGCAAGGGCAATAGGCGCAAAACGGCGCGCGCGGGTGGTGCGGCTGAGCAAGTTAATCGACCGGGCCATGTCCGTGTCTGTCCTTCGTCTTTCGAATGTCTACCCCAAACGGGGCGAGTGGCGCTCGCGCAGTGAACGCCGGATGAATAGAGTGTTGCGGGACGTGCAGGGAATAGCGGCCAAAGGCAAGGGGGAATAAGGCGAACCGAGGCGGTTGCCCCCTTGAAGAGCGAAGGATCTCTACAGTATGCCTGATTTTACAAAGTAAGATTCCTGGCACGGCAATCGTTTCGGGCATTTTTTCCGCCTTGGGCCAAGCATGCGCGGGCCGGGCATTGAGAGGCATGACATGACGTTGGAAATGATCAGCAGCAACCGCAGCTTTGGCGGCACGCAGGGCTTCTATGCGCATGATTCGCAAGAGACCGGCACGCGCATGACCTTTTCGGTCTTTGTGCCCGACCATGCGCCGGGGGCGCGTTTGCCGGTGCTGTGGTATCTCTCGGGCCTGACCTGCACCCATGCCAATGTGACCGAAAAGGGTGAGTTCCGCCGGGCCTGCGCCGAGGCGGGGGTGATCTTTGTCGCGCCCGATACTTCGCCGCGCGGTGATGATGTGGCCGATGACGAGGCCTATGATTTCGGCAAGGGCGCCGGTTTCTATGTCGATGCGACCCAGCAGCCGTGGGCGCCGCATTTCCGCATGCGCTCCTATATAGAGGCTGAATTGCCCGCCTTGCTGGCCGAGCATTTTCCGGCGGATATGGCGCGCCAGGGCATCACCGGCCATTCGATGGGCGGGCATGGCGCGCTGACCATCGCGCTGCGCAATGCGGGGCGGTTTCGCTCAGTCTCGGCTTTTGCGCCGATTGTGTCACCGCTGAACTGTCCATGGGGCGAAAAGGCGCTGGGGGGGTATCTGGGCGATGATCGCGGGGCGTGGCGCGAATATGACGCGGTGGCGCTGATCGAGGATGGGGCGCGTTTGCCCGATCTGCTGGTCGATCAGGGCGAGGCCGATGGCTTTCTTGAGGGGCAGCTGAAAACTCCGTTGCTCGTCGAGGCGTGCCGGAAGGCCGGGCAGGCCGCGACGATTCGGATGCAGCCGGGCTATGACCACTCCTATTACTTCATCTCGACCTTCATGGCCCAGCATGTCGCCTGGCATGCCGAAAGATTGAAGGCGTGATCAAGGGAGGGGCGGCGCCCCGCGTCGCCCTTTTTCGCGCGATAAGAGAGTTTTGAGCCGCACCGAAAACCCGGTTGAAGCGTGATGACTCGGGTGGGTCATGATCCGGCCCGCATCGTCGAAGCTGTTGAAAAACTGGAGCGGGCGAAGGGATTCGAACCACTCAGCGAAGCCGCTTTCGGCGCAGCGCATCAAAGGACTCAGAGGGTTCCTCTCGGGCAGGCCTTGAACTGGCCTGCACCATCCTGACTGTCGTGAAAAACTGGAGCGGGCGAAGGGATTCGAACCCTCGACCCCAACCTTGGCAAGGTTGTGCTCTACCCCTGAGCTACGCCCGCTCGGGCGGGTGCGCCGAATGGCAACACCGGAAAACTGGAGCGGGCGAAGGGATTCGAACCCTCGACCCCAACCTTGGCAAGGTTGTGCTCTACCCCTGAGCTACGCCCGCTCGGGCTTGACCATGCGGATGCATGGCCGGGTGAAACTTGGAGCGGGCGAAGGGATTCGAACCCTCGACCCCAACCTTGGCAAGGTTGTGCTCTACCCCTGAGCTACGCCCGCTCTGGCGTTTCGGCAATGGAGCGGGGCGCTCCGTTGCGGGGTGAGGCGGCCCTTTAACGAGGCTCTTTCACCTTGCCAAGCACAATCTTCACATCTTTTCATTTTCATGGGCAAAAGATCGCGGCACACCCGACAGGCTTTGCGCCAAAACGCGCTTTATCCCTTCACAAACGCCGCGAAAGGTCCACATAGGGGGCCAAGGCGCCCGATGGGGCGCACAGACTGATGGAGTACCGCGTGGCAAGTCTTGGCCTGAGCATCGAAGAACAGAAAGCCGTGGATCGCTTCCGCAAGGCGGTGGTCGAGCCTTCGATGAGCCAATTGGTGATTCTCGATTTCTGGGCCGAATGGTGCGGCCCGTGCAAGGCGCTGACCCCGGTGCTGGAAAAGGTCGCGGCCGAATATGCCGACAAGGGCGTCGTGCTGGCCAAGGTCAATGTCGATGAGGAAGGTTTCATCGCCAGCCAGTTTCAGGTCCGCTCGATCCCGACCGTCTATGCAATCTTTCAGGGACAGCCGATTGCCGACCTGACCAATGCGCGCGGCGAATCGCAGTTGAAGGCGATGCTGGACCAGTTGCTCAAGCAATTGCCGATCCAGCCGGCCGGCGACCCCAAGCCCGACCTCGAACCGCTGCTGGCGATGGGCGAGGAAGCGTTGGAAGCAGGCGATGGCGAGCGGGCGGCCAATATCTTTGCCCAGATCGCCGAAATCGCTCCCGACAGCGCGGCGGCTCATGCGGGCCTCATCCGTGCGCTGCTGCTGGGCGGTCAGGTTGAGGAAGCCGAGGGCGTGCTGGCCGCGCTGGATCCGGCGCTGGCGGCCGATCCGGCGGTGGAGCGGGCTAAGGCTGCGCTTGAACTGGCCAAGGATGCGCCCGAGGACGGTGAACTGGCCGCGCTGAAGGCGGCGGCCGATGCCGCGCCCGATGACCATCAGGCCGGGTTTGATTATGCCAGCGCGGCCTTTGCGGCCGGAGACCGCGATGCGGCGGCGGCCACGCTGCTGCGGCTAATCGCGGCGGACCGCACGTGGAACGAGGGTGCCGCCCGCGCCAAGCTGCTCCAGATTTTCGAGGCCATCGGCCTTGAGGATGCCTGGGTTTCGGCCCAGCGGCGCAAGCTGTCCACCATTCTGTTCGGCTGACTCGATGCGCGTTTCGATCTTCCCTCTGACCGGGGCGATGCTCTATCCCGGCCTCAGCCTGCCGCTGCATATTTTCGAGCCGCGCTATCGGGCGATGGTGTCCGACGCGCTGGCGCGGGATCGGCGCATCGGTATGATCCAGCCGCAAAAGGCCGAGGAGGGCGCACCGCTTTATGAGGTCGGCACGCTGGGCCATATTCAGGAGGTCGAGGCGCTGCCTGACGGCAGGTTCAACCTCATTCTGGTGGGCGAGGCGCGTTTTCGCATCCTGCGCGAAATGACAGTGGTGACGCCGTTCCGTCAGGTTGAGGCCGAGTTGCTGCCCGAGCCCGAACATCAGGTCATCAGCGCCGTTGAACGCGCGATGTTCGAGCGTGAGGCGCGCCATTTCGCCGATGCGCAGGGCTATGCGGTCGATTGGGAGCAGGTGACCCGGCTGGATGATCAATCGCTGATCAATGGCGTGGCCCAGATCGCGCCTTTCGATGCGGCTTCGAAACAGGCGCTGCTCGAATGCGGCGATTTGACCGAGCGCTGCGAATTGCTGGTTCAGTTGATGCAGTTTTATGGCCGCCGCGATGGCGATGAGGGCGCGGCCACTTTGCAGTAAGGATATGGAGAAGGTGCCGGGTTATATCCCCGGCGCCTTCCGGCATCGGCTCTGGCGTGGATCGCACGCCAGAACGGGATCAGATTTCAAAACTGACGCTGATCTGCCCTTCATGGACCATCGTGGAAAGCAGCGATTTCTCTTCCCCTTCCAACAGCAGAGCGGTCAGGCGGCCCGATTGATAAGCGCCCGTGTCGATACCGATCCGGTTGCGCCGGATTTCCGGCTTGTCGATGATCGTATGGCCATGCACGATCACGCTGCCATGGGGCTGCTCGCTTGACAGGAACGGTTCGCGGATCCAGCGCAGGTCGGCGGGCGTCTGCTCCTCAAGAGCAACGCCCGGGCGGATGCCCGCATGGACGAAGGCATAATCGCCAATCCGCAGGCTCGCCTCAAAAGTGCCGATGAAATCAATCCATTCCCTGGTCACCACCTGCTGCATCAGGTCATGCAGTTCCTCCCATGAGGCATCGGTGTAGGTTTTTTCGTCAATCCCGAAGCTGATGAGCGTTTCGCGCCCGCCATGCTGGACGAATTGGCGCAGCACCTCGATCCGGTCCAGCGAGTGGATCAGCATTTCCTCATGATTGCCCATCAGGATATGCATTGCCTTGCCCGCCGCGCGGCGCTCCATCTGCCATTGCCGGGCCAGCGCCAGCACGCCCAGACTGGCCGGGCCGCGGTCGATCAAATCGCCCAGCAGGATGATGGTGGTTTGGGCCGGGCCGCGCTTTTCATCTTCGGCCTCGATCGCGCCCATCAGCGCCTCGAACAGGTCGAGACGCCCATGGATGTCGCCAATTGCGAAAACCCGCTCGCCATCGGGAATGCGCGGCGCGCTGGCCGAGGCTGTGCCTGCGAACAACTTGCGCAACGCTCCTAGCATAATCCTGTCTGCCCCATATTGGTGAACCCTATGGCCTTACGGGTGGCGTCGATCATGGTCAAGTTTAAGGGCTGTGGGGCAAATGGACCGGGCGCGGGGGCTATTTCAGCAGATAATTGACGGTTGTGACAACGCGCACGGTCTTGTTCGGTGTTTCGGCATCGCCCCAACCTTCGCTGGCATCGCCTGCGCGGGCCGAGACTTCGAAATAGCCCTGCGTGGCATTGCGGATCCCGCCCAGATCCGAGCCGCTGTCGCGCGCGAATTGTTCGGCCGAGGCGCGGGCGTCCTTGGTTGCCTGCGCCACCATGTCGGGCTTGATGCGGTTGAGGCCGGTGTAAATAAAGGTCAGCTTCGAGCCGCTTTCGAGAAACACGCCCCGCCGCACCAGTTCAAACTGATTGTGCCCTGCGGTTTCGGCGCGCGCCACATCCTTGGTGCGCAAGGTCATCCGCTGGCGCACGACATAGCGCACCTGCTTGTTCTCACTCTCGCGTGAGACATTGACGCCGGTCGTGGTCAGCGCATCGGCGGGAAAGCCCTGTTCGCGAAAGAAGCCGCGAATGGCATTGGCATTGGCGTCCGCCTGCGCCTGCGCGCTGGCCAGATCCGGGGCATTGCCCGCAAAGGAAAGCGACCACACCGCCAGATCGGCGCGCACATCGCGCTCAGCCACGCCGCGCACGGTCACGGCCCGCTCCGACCGTTTGGCGCGGGGCAGCCCGTCGCCCAGCAGAAATCCGCCCAGCGCCAGCCCGCCCGCCGCGATCAGTGCGGTGGCGATCAACCCGGCATTGCCGCGCAGCGGCGCGAAAAAGCCGGAACGCTGCGGCGCATAATCGGAAATTCCTTCTTGCCCATGCTGATCGGTCGCGGCCATGATAGTTCCTGTTCCCATGCCCCGGTGACGGGGCGTTTATATCTTGCATATAGTGACGCTTTGCCGATGAACCGTGCATGACTGGCGATGAGTGGAGTTTTTAGCCGTGACGAAATTTTTGCACACGATGATCCGCGTGACCGACCCGGACGCGACCATCGCGCTTTTCGGCCTGTTGGGCCTGCGCGAAACGCGCCGCTTTTCCAGTGAACAGGGCCGTTTCACGCTGATCTATCTGGCTTGTCCGGGGCAGGATTACGAGGTCGAGCTGACCTATAACTGGCCCGCCGAGGACGGCAGCGCGGAGACTTACACCGGCGGTCGCAATTTCGGCCATCTGGCGTTTCAGGTCGAGGATATTTACGCCACCTGCCAGACGTTGGCCGACGCGGGCGTGACGATCAACCGCCCGCCGCGCGACGGCCATATGGCTTTTGTCAAAACGCCGGACGGAATCAGCATCGAATTGTTGCAGAATGGCCGTCTGGAGCCTGCCGAACCCTGGGCCTCCATGCCCAATACCGGGAGCTGGTAAAACCATCAGGCCGGGGCGTTTCAGGCGCTCCGGCCTGACTTGTTGTGGCCCAGTCGCAGGATCAGCGCCCCGACCGAACCGGAGATCAGCGAACCGGCCAGAATGCCCATGCGGATCGCATTTTCGCGCGCCGGATCGGGCGTGAAGGCCAGCGTGCTGATAAACATGCTCATCGTAAAGCCGATGCCCGCCAATTGCCCCGCGCCCAGCGCCTGAAGCCAGGTGAGCCCCTCGGGCCTGCGCGCAAATCCGGTGATTTCGGCCAGCCACATCGCCCCCATGATGCCCAGCGGCTTGCCCAGTGCCAGCCCCGCGCCGATTGCCAGCGGCAGCGTGAGATCGCCCACCGGGCCGCCCAGACGCACCCCGGCATTGACTAACCCGAACAGCGGCACAATCACCAATCCGCTCCACGGCGCCAGCGCATGTTCGAGGCGGAGGAGGGGGCTGTCATGCCGCTCGTCGAGCGCGATGGGCACGGTCAGCGCCGCCAGCACGCCCGCCACCGTGGCATGCACACCCGAATGCAGCACGCACCACCATAGCGCGACCGCCATCAGCCCATAGGGCCAGACCCGCTTGCACCCGATCCGGTTGAGCGCGACGCCCGCGGCCAGCACCGCCGCCCCCGCGCCCAGCCATGCCGCATCGACATGCGCGGTATAGCCCAGCGCGATCACGATCACCGCGCCTATGTCATCCACCACCGCCACGGTCAGCAGGAACAGGCGCAGCGATCGCGGTACGCAGCGGCCCAGCAATGCGATTACCCCCATGGCAAAGGCAATATCGGTGGCCGAGGGAATCGCCCAGCCGCGTTGGAGCGCAGGCGCATCGCGCACCATCATCAGATAAATCGCCGCCGGCACCGCCATTCCCGCCAGCGCGGCCAGCACCGGCAATCGCCTTTGCCGCGCATCGGCCAGATTGCCGATCAGCACTTCGCGCTTCACCTCCAACCCGACGGTGAAGAAGAACGCCACCATGACGCCATTGCCCATCACATCGCGCAGCGAGGCAAGGTGGGGGAGCCTCGGCGTAAACAGCGGTTGGTCAAGCGTCCGCGTCCATGCGGGAGACAACGGGGAATTACTTATTGCTATCGCTACTATGGTCGCAAAGGCCAATAAAATTCCGGCGAGGATTTCCTGGTTACGGGCAAGGTTTTGGACAAAATCGCGCGATTTAGTGAAAAATAGCATTATCGCGGCCTCTTTCCCGGAATTGGCATTGCCAACATAAGTCTTTCTTACTACGTATATCTACGGTATTTATATATCGCTACGAATAAGGGGGTGGCTCGCTGATGTCCTTTGCCGCGTGGGGTGGCTGGACCTTAATTGAGTGGCTGCTGTTGATCGAGCGGGAATTGCTGCTGTTTGCGCTTTTCTGGTTTCTGATCGGTATGGTGGATGAATTGGCAGTCGATGCCATTTGGTTCTGCATGCGCCTCAAACCAGGTTTTCGTACACCCTATCTTTCGCGAGAGGTATCAAAAGGGCGTCTGGATGGGCGGCTGGCGGTGTTTGTCGCCTGTTGGCAAGAGGCCGATGTCATCGGCGCGACGGTGGCCAATATGCTGCGCTGCTGGAGGGAAAACGAATATATTCTGTATATAGGCTGCTATTGCAACGATCCGGCCACGGTGGCCGCGATTACGGCGATCGGCGGCAGCGACCCGCGCCTGCGCATCGTCATCCATGACAAGATGGGCCCCACCACCAAGGCGGACTGCCTCAACCGAATCTACAAGGCGATGTGCGCCGATGAGTTGCGGTTGGGCTACCGGTTCAAGGGCGTGGTGCTGCATGACAGCGAGGATATGGTTCATCCGCTCGAACTGATGTTGATCGACCGGGCCTTGTCGGATGTGGAATTTGTCCAATTGCCGGTGCGCCCGGAAACTCCCGAGGGCGGCCATTGGGTTGCGGGGCATTATTGCGATGAATTCGCCGAGGCGCATGCCCGCGCCATGCCGGTGCGCGATGCTCTGGGCGCGGGCTTGCCCGCCGCGGGCGTCAGCTGCGGCTTTTCCCGCGACATGCTCGAACAAATTGGCGAAATCCGCATGATGGAATCGACCGACGGCCCCTTTGCCGCCGATTGCCTGACCGAGGATTATGAATTGGGCATGCTGATCCCCCAGCTTGGCGGGCGAGGGTGCTTTTTGCGTTGCCGCGATGCCGATGGCCATCTGATCGGCACGCGTTCCTATTTTCCCAACACGGTGCTGACCTCTGTGCGGCAAAAGACGCGCTGGATGCATGGCATCTGCCTTCAGGGTTGGGACCGGCTGGGGTGGAATGTCCGGCTGGTCGATCTGTGGATGATGATCCGCGACCGGCGCGGGCCGTTGATCGCGCTGGTACTGTTTGCCGCCTATATCCTTTTGCTGGTCGAAGGGGTTTTGGGCGTGATCGGTCTTTGGCTTGGCAAGGAGATGCCGCAATTGGCCCCGCCGCCGGCCTATCTGAATTATGCGATGAAGCTTTGCGTGATCGGGCTGATCTGGCGCTCTTTCATGCGCGGGCTGTTCACAGGGCGCGAATATGGCTGGCGCGAGGGTCTGCTGGCGCCGTTGCGCCTGCCGGTGGCCAATGTGGTAATGATTCTGGCCGCACGGCGGGCGATCTGGGCCTATTGCCGCAGCCTGCGCGGCGCGCGGGTGGTGTGGGACAAAACCGAGCACATGGTGCATCCCTCGCTCGTCGCATCCATCGCCACGCCGCCGCTGCTTGCGCAGGAAAGTCCTGCCTGATGCCCTATTCCGGCACCCCTTCCGACCGCTTCCTTCGCCCGCGCAAGCGGGGCGAGCCGCTGGTGATGTTTGTTGCGGTGCTGGTGATGTGGATGGGCGCGCGCACGGCGACGTGGGAGAAATTGTCGCTCGCGCAGCGCGTGGACGACCTTAAGGCCGAGTTGTCCGGCGCGGCGCCGCTTTCTGCGCGACCGTCACGCATGGTCTTGGGCGTTTCACCGATTGCGGCCCGGATGTCCGATGCCTCCGGGGCGCAAAGCAGGCCGCGCGCATTCCACAGCATGATCCTGCCTGCGTCAGGGTCGGCGGCGCGCCCCTTGAGGGGTGAGGCTTTGCAACCTCTGGCGCTGGCTTTATCCGATCCCCTGTCGGGGGCCACGGGCCGCGAGGCGATGAGCGCGGCCACCCAGCAGGTGCTGTATATGGCGGCCATGGCCAACCTGCCCTTGCCCTCTGCGATACAGGCCGCGCCGCGCCGGATCCGCAGGTTGGTGGCCGGGCGTGACGGGATGGGCAATATCATTGCGGTTCCGGCCCCCTTGCGTGAAGGCGGGCAAACCGGTGTGAAAGCCGCAGAGGGAAAACTGCCGGGCGCTCCTGCGCTGCGAGGCGAAGCGGCACCGCGCTGGTCGGGCGATGCCTGGCTGCTGATGCGACAGGGCGGTAACAGCCAGGCTCTGGCCGGGGCCAGCGCGCCCTATGGGCCGACCTATGGGGCAAACCAGATCGGCGCGGTGTTGCGCTATCACCTGATCCCCGGCGAGGGGCACAAGCTGACCGCCTATGCCCGCGCCTATGGGGCGCTGAACGGAACGGGCGAGCGGGAGGCGGCCGCAGGCCTGTCGATGCGCCCCATTCCGGCCGTGCCGGTGATCGCGATGGCTGAAATCCGCGCCAGCCAGTTCCAGTCAGGCCAGACCCACGCCCGCCCGGCCGTCACTTTGGTCACGGAAATTCCGCCCATGGCGCTGGGCCGCCGGATAGAGGCGGAAACCTATGTTCAGGCCGGCTACGTCGGCGGGGCGGCGGCAACGCCCTTTATCGACGGCCAGATCCGCGTTGAAAAGGTTATCACGCATACGGCGGGGCCTGAACTGCGCATGGGGCTGGGCGCATGGGGCGGCGCGCAGCAGGGGGCGAACCGGATCGACATCGGCCCCACCCTGCGCATCGGGTTGCGGCAGGGTCAGGTGGGCGCGCGCATCGCCATCGACTATCGGCTGCGTGTGCGGGGCAATGCCAGGCCTGGGTCAGGACCGGCGCTCACACTGTCCGCAGGTTTTTGACGCTGCTTACATTAGGGGGGGCTCCGCAGGGCTTTCCCATGCGGGATTCAGTCGCTAGCGTGCAGCGGCTATGGATGTCTATCTTCCCATTGCCAATCTGTCGGTCAACGGCCTGATTATTGTCGGTCTTGGGCTGCTCACGGGCATGCTGTCGGGCATTTTTGGCGTGGGCGGCGGGTTTTTGACCACGCCGCTGCTGATCTTCTACGGCATCCCCCCGACGGTGGCGGCGGCTTCGGCGGCCAGTCAGGTGACCGGCGCCAGCGTGTCCGGCATGCTGGCGCATCATCAGCGCGGCGGCGTGGATTACCGCATGGGGCTGGTGCTGGTGGTGGGCGGCGTGCTGGGCACGGGGCTGGGGGCGCTGCTCTTCAGCCTGCTTCAGGCACTGGGTCAGATCGATACGGTGATCAACCTGCTCTACGTCTCGATGCTGGGCGGGATCGGCGCGATGATGGCGCGCGAAAGCATCCAGACGCTGCGCGCAGGCGGCAGCGGAGCGCGCCCGGCGCGCAAACGGCGGCATCATCCGCTGGTGGCGCGTCTGCCGGGACGGTGGCGCTTCTATCGTTCGGGCCTGTATATTTCGCCGCTGGCGCCGCTGCTGCTGGGCATGTTTACAGGGATCCTGACGATGCTGATGGGGATCGGCGGCGGTTTTGTGCTGGTCCCGGCCATGCTCTACATTCTGGGCATGAGCGCGCAGGTGGTGGTGGGCACCAGCCTGTTTCAGATCCTGTTTGTGACCATGGCCACCACGATGATGCATGCGTTGACCACGCGGGCGGTGGATATTGTGCTGGCCGGGCTGCTGCTGATCGGATCGGTGTCGGGGGCGCAATTGGGCGCGCGATTTGCCACCACGGCAAGCCCGGTCAAGCTGCGTCTGGCGCTGGCGGCCATCGTGCTGGCGGTGGCGGCGCGCATGGCGCTGGGGCTGACCTGGCGGCCGGATGAAATCTTTACGGTGAGCCTGCTGTGAGGCGGCTGTTTGCCCTGATCGCGCTATGGTTCCTGGCGCTTGCCTCTCCGGCCGCCGCTGCAGAGCCGGTGCTGGTCACCGACATTTCCCAACATCGCATTGAGTTGCGACAGGGCTTTACCGGGGCGCAATTGCTGCTGTTTGGCGCGATCATGTCGCCCGATGGGGCAAGCGCAGTGCGCGATTACGATGTGGTCGTGGTGCTCGAAGGCCCCGCGCATCAGATGGTCCTGCGCGAAAAGCGCAAGGTGGCGGGCATGTGGGTCAATGCCGAATATACCACGTTGCGTTCGGTGCCCAGCTTCTATGCCGTGGTGGCCAACCGCCCGATCCGCCAGATCACCGATCCGCGCACGGCGGCGATCTACCAATTGGGTCTCGATTCGCTGCAACTTTCGCCCAGCGACAGTATCGATCCGGCGCGCGAGAGCCATTTTGCCGCAGGCCTTGTCGATCTGATGCAGCGGCAGGGCCTGTTTCATCAGGACGATTCGGGCGTCACCATCAATGGCGGCGTGCTCTATTCGGCCCGCATCAACCTGCCCTCGAGCGTGCAGCCTGGAACCTATACCGCCGAAACCTTTGCCGTGCGCAAGGGGCGGGTGGTGGCCTCGGCCACGGCGCGGGTGGAGGTGGGCAAGCAGGGCTTTGAGAAGGCCGTGGCCGATTTTTCGCAAAAGGAGGCGCTGGCCTATGGCCTGATGGCCGTGGCGGTCTCGGTGGTGATGGGCTGGGTGGCGGGGCGGCTGTTCGCGCTGTTTTAACAGGGCGAAATTAAGCTTAAAATTAACCTCTTTGGCCCTATCTCCAGCGTCAATGACAGGGGTTCGCATCTCGGCAAAGGCCCGATCGGCGTGAATGACATGGCCGATCCCGGCTTGGGTGGCGCCTATGGCGCGCAGGGTACAGGCCATTCGGCGCTGGCCGCGCAAGGCGATTCCTGCGCCAATGCGGCCCAACCGATGGGCGTGGTTCTCGAAATTTCGGGAGCAGGCGGGCTGATCGCGCTCGATCTGCAGCGGCTTTCGGAATGCGCGAGTGATGCGGACCCTTGCGTGGCGCAGTCCGGCCTTGTGGGCAGCCAGATCCGCATTATCGCCGGGCAAACCTGCCTGTTGGCCACCATCCGCGATCAGAAGCAGGGGCGCCGGGGCGATGAGGGCATTGTTGCCCGGGTCGACTTTCTGGGCGAGGGCGCGCTTGATCCGCATAGCGGGGCGCTCGCGAACTTTCGGCGCGGGGTAACGCAATATCCGCTGCCCGGCGCGCTGGTCTATCCGGCCGCAACGCGCGATCTGCGCCATATCTATTCGGGCGACGGGCGCGCGGTGGTGACCGTCGGCAAGGTCCACCCGACCACCACGATCCGCGCCAGCCTCTACATCGATTCGCTGCTGGGCAAGCATTTCGCGCTGCTGGGTTCGACGGGCACAGGCAAATCGACCGCGCTGGCGCTGATCCTGCACCGGATCTGTGAACTGGCGCCTCAGGGCCATATCCTGATGATCGACCCGCATGGCGAATATGCCAGCGCTTTTCGGCAGACGGGGCTGATCCTTGACGTGTCGAACCTGCAATTGCCCTATTGGCTGATGAACTTCGAGGAGCATTGCGAGATCCTCGTGTCCAGCCAGGGCGGGAACCGACAGGTCGATGCCGAAATATTGGGCAAATGCCTGCTGGCGGCGCGGCAAAAGAACCGGCTGGCCGAGGCGTTGGGTGGGCGGATCACGGTCGATTCGCCGGTGCCTTATCTGATCAGCGATCTTCAGGCGATCCTGCATAATGAGATGGGCAAGCTGGAAAAGGCGACCACCACCGCGCCCTATGTCCGCTTAAAGACCCGTATTGACGAATTGCGGGGGGATCCGCGCTTCAACTTCCTGTTTTCGGGCATGCTGGTGGGCGACACGATGGTCGATGTGCTCTCGCGCATGTTCCGCCTGCCCTCGGCGGGGCAGCCGATTGCGATCATCGACGTGTCGGGGGTGCCCTCGGAAGTCACTTCGACGGTGGTGGCGCTGCTCTCGCGGCTGGTGTTCGATTTTTCGATCTGGGCGCGTGAAGAAGACACCCGCCCCATCCTGCTGGTGTGCGAGGAAGCGCATCGCTATGTGCCCAATGAGAAACATGCGGACGGTTCCTCGGTGGGCCGCATCCTGTCGCGCATTGCCAAGGAGGGGCGCAAATATGGCGTTTCGCTGGGGCTTGTCACCCAGCGGCCCTCAGACCTTGCCGAGGGCGTGCTCAGCCAGTGCGGCACGATCCTGTCGATGCGGTTGAACAACGAGCGCGATCAGGCCTTTGTCCGCGCCGCCATGCCCGAGGGGGCGCGCGGCTTTCTCGATGCGATACCGGCCTTGCGGAACCGCGAATGCATCATCTGCGGCGAGGGTGTGGGCATCCCGATGCGCGTATCCTTCGACGATCTGGAGGAATCCAAGCGACCTGCCTCCTCCGATCCGTCCTTCAGCCAGCTATGGCGCCAGAGCGGAGATGATCACCAGATGGTGATGCGCACCGTCCAGCGCTGGCGAACGCAGGGACGTTAAGCCTTGGGCGCGATCTTGCGCCAATTGCCGCGCAGATAGATCGCGCTGGTCATCGCCACGGCCACCACGGCGCTGAACGGATAGGCGTACCAGAGCGCATTGGCCCCAAGATAGGGGAAGGCGGCAAAGTAAAAGCCCACACGCGCCGGATACATGGCCACAAACATCACCAGCAGCGGGATGATGACCGCGCCATAGGCCCGCATCGTCCCGGTCAGGATCATCATGATCCCAAACAGCACGAAGGACACGCTCACGATCGGCTGCATATGCTGGGCAATGGGGATCGAGGGGCTGCCGGGCACAAGGAACATTTTGAGCAGCGGCTCGTCGAAAATCACGATCAGCACGGCAAGCGTCACGGTCACGCTCTCATTCACGATCAGCCCGCGCATAGTTATCTTGCTCACCCGCTTGTGCAGCCCGGCGCCGACATTCTGCGCCACCATCGCCGAAACCGCGCTGGCAATGGCAAAGGCGGGCATTTGCAGATAGTTCCACAATTGCATCGAGGCGCCATAGGCGGCAGCGGTCGCCACCCCCTCGCGATTGACCAGCCCCACCATCACCAGACCGGCCGAGGAAACCAGCAGCATCTGCGCGCCCATGGGCAGGCCCTTGGCGATGATAAAGCGCAGTTCCTCGC
The DNA here is from genome assembly GCF_028736195.1 of Novosphingobium sp. KACC 22771. Taxonomy (GTDB): domain Bacteria; phylum Pseudomonadota; class Alphaproteobacteria; order Sphingomonadales; family Sphingomonadaceae; genus Novosphingobium. The sequence goes on from NZ_CP117881.1 coordinate 1,519,942, forward strand.
CGCGCGGGCGCAGATAGGCCCATTCCTCGCCCCGCAGCCGCAGGGGCAAATCGCGCGCATAAATCCAGCCCAGCATCAGCGCCGCGCCCGCGAAATTGGCCGCCGCCGTCGACCATGCCGAACCCGAAATCCCCATGGCCGGAATAGGCCCAAAGCCGCGGATCAGCAGCGGGTTCATCGTGATGTCGATAATCACCGTCAGGATCATCGCGAAGAGCGGCACCTTGGCATCGCCAACGCCCCGCATGCCCATGGAAAGCATGATCGAAACCGACCCGAAGGGCATCGTGATGAACACCACGCGCAGATAGTCGAGTGCCTCGATCCGGCTGGCCTCGGGCGTGGCCATCAGATGCAGCAGCTTGGGCGCCAGCACCGAGCCGATGATGCCGATCAGCACCGAGAGCGCCACGCAAAAGCCCATGCCCGAGCCGAATGTGATGCGGGCCGCATCCATGTCGCGGGCGCCGAAATATTGCCCCACGCGCACGGTCGTGGCCATGCCAAAGCCAAACACCGTGGCCATCATCAGGAACATGATGATGTTGACATTGGCCGTGGCCGCCAGCGCGCTTTCCCCGATCAGCTTGCCCACCCAGATCGAGTTGATCGTGCCGTTCAGCGTTTGCAGCAGGTTGGAAAGCAGCGTGGGGATCGAAAACAGCAGCAGCGTTTTCAGGATCGGCCCCTGCGTCAGATCGCCCCGCATAGGGGCGGCATGGCCATGGGGTCGCGCATCGGAGGGCGGCGCGGCTTCGGTGACAAATTCGCTCATGTGCCTCTGGTGTCGCCGGAAAGATGAATATGCAAGCGGTCTGTCATCGCATAGCCGCGCAGCAGACAAAGATCAGCAATCCATACCATCCGCGCGCGCAGCGTTTCCGGGTCGCGCCCCTCGGGCATCAAAAAGATCCGCTCGGCGGGCAGGCCATGTTCGGCGGCCAGGGCGGCGACTTCTTCGACATCCTCGGGATTGGCCACAACAAATTTGAAGAAAGCCTTGGGATATTGGGCAAAAAAGCGCAAAGCCTCGGGCCGGATGGCCAGATCGCGCGGGTTGCCCGAATGGCCCAGCTTGGGGCTGACGTTATATTGCGCCACCCGCGCGGCCAAAGCCTCGGAAGGGACGACCGAGCCGTTGGTTTCGATCTCGACCTGATAATCGCCCAGCGCAAAAAGGTGATCCAGCATCCGCTCAAGGGCAGGGGCCTGAAGCAGAGGCTCGCCCCCGGTGATCACGAGTCGGTTTTGACCAAAGGCGTGAACCGCCTCGGCCACCTGCACCTCGTCCCAGACGACCTGATTTTCGGCCCGGTCAAAGGCGATACCGTCCTTGTGGGGCCGGTTGTCGCCTTCAAACCGCCACGTGTAGGCGGTGTCGCACCACGCACATGCCAGATTGCAGCGCGACAGGCGCAGGAAGACGCAGGGGCGCCCGATGGACGCCCCTTCGCCTTGCAGGGCCGCAAAGATTTCCGGTTTTCCCGGCGTGATCGTTGCGAGTGCCAGAGTCATCGGGCCGGCATCATCCCAAACGCGCCAGCGCGGCGGCAAGGCGCGTAGCCTCGGCGCTGTGATGGGCGTGGTCGGCGCGGGCCTTGTCGATGGCTTCAGGCTTGGCCTTTTCGACAAAGGCCGGGTTCGAGAGGCGCTTGTCGAGGCTGTCGCGCTCCTTTTCGGATGCGGCCAGAGCCTTGGCCAGACGCGCCTTTTCCGCGCCCACGTCGATCAGCCCTTCGAGCGGAACGACGATGTTGGCGTCCCCTGCGCCCACCTGCATCGCCGCGCCCGCAGGGGCCGGGGCGAAATGGATGGCATCGAGACGCGCCAGACGGTCGATCGCCACGGGATTGCGGGTGATGATGCCGCGCGTGGCCTCGCTGGGATCGGGCAGATAGGCGGTAAGGCGCGAGCCGGGCGCGAGGCCCAGTTCCACCTTGGCGCCGCGCAAGTTGCCGATCAGCGCGATCAGCCATTCGACCTCGCGCTTGGCCTCGGCGTCCACCTGCGCATCGGGCGCGGGCCATGCCGCCACGATCAGCTCATGCTTGCGCGCGCCCAGCTTGCTCCACAGTTCCTCGGTGACAAAGGGCATGAAGGGGTGGAGCATGACCAGGATCTGATCCAGCACCCAACCGGCGACCGCCTTGGTTTCCTCGTCGAACGAACCCTTGATCAGTTCGATGTACCAGTCGCAGAAGCTGTTCCACACGAATTGATAGATCGTGCCCGCCGCCGCGTCGAAACGCAGCTCTGCCATCGCCTTGTCCAGCGCGGTAACGGTCTCGACCACCTCGCCGATGATCCATTTGTTGACGGCGCTGGTGGCGGCCGGAGCGGTCACCGAGGTGGAGGCCACGATGCCGTTTGATTGGCAGAAACGCGCGGCATTCCAAAGCTTTGTCGCAAAGTTGCGATAACCCTCGACGCGCTTTTCATCCATCTTCACATCGCGGCCCTGCGATTCCATCGCCGCCATGAAGAAGCGCAGCGCGTCCGCGCCATACTGGTCGATCAGGCCCAGAGGATCGACGACATTGCCCTTGGACTTGGACATTTTCGCGCCATCGGCCGCACGCACCAGTCCGTGCAGATAGAGCTTCTTCCACGGCACTTCCTTCATGAAGTGAATGCCCTGCATCGCCATCCGCGCATCCCAGAAGAACAGGATGTCAAAGCCCGACACCAGCAGATCATTGGGATAGTGCTTTTTCAGCAGCGGCGCGTCCTCGTCCGGCCAGCCCAGCGTGGCAAAGGGCCAGAGCGCGGAGGAGAACCAGGTGTCGAGCACGTCTGAGTCGCGCCAAAGTGGAACAAAGCCGCCTACTAAACTCAATCCTCCCGCCGATGCGTCGGGCACAGCTTCAAACTGAGCATCGGATTGGATGCCATCGTAATATTTTCGCGCGAGAACTTGAGCTTCTTCAAAAGTTTCAGCAACAAAAGGAACTTGCACATCATTTACGGAAGGATTGGGGCTGTCGCTGCCGGGCCTCCATGCCACAGGAACTCCGGACTCATCTTTATTGAAGCCATACCACGCTGGAATGCGGTGGCCCCACCAAAGCTGGCGCGAAACACACCACGGCTGGATGTTTTCCATCCAGTTGAAGAAGGTCTTTTCCCAAGTCTTGGGCACGATCTCGATGGCGCCGCTGCGCACCGCCTCAATCGGCTTTTGCGCCAGCACGGCGGCATTCACATACCACTGATCGGTCAGCCACGGCTCGATCACCACGCCGCCGCGGTCGCCATAGGGCGTCTGGATGGTGCGAGGTTCGGCGTCATGCTCGACCTCTTCGCCTTCCTTGTTCTTGGTCACGTGCGGCACCAGCAGGGAGCCCTCGCCATGGGGGGTGGCCTTGAGCCGCGCCACCACCGCCTTGCGCGCGTCAAAGCGCTCCATCCCGATGAACTCATCCGGGATCAGCCCGTCGGCCACCTGCACCACATGGGCATCGGCATCGAGCATGTTGAGCATCTGGTTGGCGGCAATCCCGGCGCGCTTGCCCACTTCAAAGTCGTTGAAGTCATGGCCCGGCGTGATCTTGACCGCGCCCGTGCCCAGCGCCGGATCGGCGTGTTCATCAGGAACAATCTTGATGCGGCGTCCGGTGATGGGAAGGATAACTTCCTTGCCAACAACGCTGGCATAGCGCTCATCCTCGGGATGCACCGCCACGGCCATATCGGCCAGCATGGTTTCGGGCCGCGTGGTGGCCACAACGATATGGTCGCTGCCATCGGCAAGGCGAACGCCGTCTGCCAGCGGATAGCGGAAGCGCCAGAAGTTGCCCTGAACCTCGCGGGTTTCCACCTCAAGGTCGGAAATCGCGGTCTTCAGCTTGGGGTCCCAATTGACCAGCCGCTTGTCGCGATAGATCAGACCCTGATTATAGAGATCGACAAAGACCTTCACCACCGCCTTGGTGAAATGCGGGTCCATTGTGAACTGCTCGCGGCTCCAGTCCATCGAACAGCCCAGACGGCGCAACTGGCCGGTGATGGTGCCGCCGCTCTCGGCCTTCCATTCCCAGACCTTTTCAATAAAGCCTTCGCGCGTGTAATTGGTGCGCTTGTCCTGCCGCGCTTCCATCTGGCGCTCGACCACCATCTGCGTGGCGATGCCGGCATGGTCCGTGCCCACGACCCAGAGCGCATCCTTGCCGCGCAGGCGTTCGTAACGGATCACGATATCCTGAAGCGTATTGTCCAGCGCATGGCCGATATGCAGCGAGCCCGTCACGTTTGGCGGCGGGTTGACGATGGTAAAGGGCGCCGCATCGGGGCGCTCGGGGCGGAACAGGTTGTTCGCCTCCCAATGGCCATACCATTTCGCTTCGATCCCGGCCGGGTCAAAGGTCTTGTCGAGCATGTTGGCGGTTTCTTCGGTCATGTCATTTCCAGCTATTTGGCAGCGGCCTTTGCCAGCATGGCCCCCCTTTCGCAAGGGCGCACCGGCGCGCGAAGGGCTTAAGGGGCGAAACCACCTCTTGCGAGAGGCATGTTTTTCGCCCACAGTGTTGATTACATGGCACCCGATTGCGATTTCCTCTTGGCCACGGATGCCGATGGCAAGTCCACGCTGACCCTGTCAGGCGTGCTGACCATGGCCAGTGTTGGCGCGCTCGATCATGCGATGCGCCGTGAAAAACCGCAATTTTCCCAACTTGATATGGCCGGGATCGAAGAACTCGACACCGCCGGGGCCTGGCTGGTGTGGCGTCTGGCGCGCGATGCCGGGGCGCAGGTGGTGGGGGCGAGCGAAAAGGCCGAGCGGCTGATGGCGGCGGTCAAGGTGTGCAGCGGCGATGCCGCCATCACCCCGCCACGCGCGACGCCCATCATGCGAATCCTGGAAACCGTCGGGCTGGTGATGATCGGCCTGTGGCAGGGTTCGTGCGCGATACTGGCCTTTCTGGGCGCGCTGATTTCCGCGTTGGGCAATGTGATCCGCCATCCCTCGCGCATCCGATGGACCGCGCTGGTGCGCCAGACCGAACTGGTGGGCATTGATGCGCTGGCGATTGTCGGGCTGATGAGCTTTCTGGTCGGTGTGGTGATCGCCCAGCAGGGCGCGGTCCAGCTTCAGCAATTCGGCGCCGAGATCTATACGGTGAACCTGACCGGGCGCATTTCGCTGCGTGAACTGGGCGTGCTGATGACCGCGATCATGGTGGCGGGCCGTTCGGGCAGCGCCTTTGCCGCGCAGATCGGCACGATGAAGCTGACCGAGGAAATCGATGCGATGCGCACGATCGGCGTCTCGCCGATGGAGGCGCTGGTGCTGCCGCGCGTGATGGCGGCGGTGTTCATGATGCCCTTGCTGGGGCTTTATTCCGCTCTGGTTGCCATTATCGGCGGCGCCACGATCAGCGCATTTACACTCGATATTCCCTTCTTCAACTTTCTCTCTCGCATTCAGGAAGTTGTGCCGTTGATCGACCTTTGGGTGGGATTGATCAAGGGGCCGGTGTTCGGCCTGATCGTGGCCATGACGGGCTGTTATCAGGGCATGCAGGTCAAGGGCAGCAGCGAGGAAGTGGGCCTGCGCACCACCCAGGCAGTGGTGCAGGCGATCTTTGCCGTGATCGTGATCGACGCCTTTTTCGCGGTGTTTTTCTCCGAGGTGGGCTGGATATGAGCGATCTGGCGATCCGTATCGAGGGGCTGGAAAACCGCTTTGGCGACCATGCCGTGCATGAGGGGCTCGACCTTGACGTGCGCCGGGGCGAAATCATCGGCGTGGTGGGCGGATCGGGCACGGGCAAATCGGTGCTGATGCGCTCGGTCATCGGGTTGCAGACGCCCAGTCATGGCCGGATCGAGGTGTTGGGCCACGAGATCGGCACGCCCGCCGCCCCCGGCGAGGCCGATATTCGCAGCCGCTGGGGCGTTCTGTTTCAGGGCGGCGCGCTGTTTTCCACGTTGACTGTGGCGGAAAATGTCGAGGTGCCGCTCAAGGAATTCTATCCCGACATGGACCCTGAACTGCGCCACGAAATTGCGCGTTACAAGGTCAGCCTGACGGGATTGCCCGATAATGCGGCGTCGAAATATCCTTCCGAGCTGTCGGGGGGTATGAAGAAGCGGGCCGGTCTTGCGCGTGCATTGGCGCTTGACCCCGAACTGCTGTTTCTGGACGAGCCGACGGCGGGCCTCGACCCCATCGGGGCGGCTGCCTTTGACAGTTTGACGCGCGAATTGCACGAGACCCTGGGGCTGACGGTGTTTCTCATCACCCATGACCTCGACACGCTGCACGAGATTTGCGACCGCGTGGCCGTGCTGGCCGACAAGCGCGTGATCGCGGTGGGCACGATCCCCGAACTGATGGCCAGCGACCATCCGTGGATCCATGAATATTTCGGCGGGCCGCGCGGCCGCTCTGCGCTCTTGTCGCGTGGGGACGGTACGCAGCTCCATGGGCTGGACAGCCCCAACCCGGCAAAGGCATAGTATAGCGATGGAAACACGCGCCAATCATATCTGGGTAGGGGCCGTTACGCTGATCCTGCTGGCGATCGCGGCGGGTTTCGCGCTTTGGCTGGCCCATCTCTCGCGCCACGAACGCAAGGCCTACGACATCTATTTCCGTCAGTCGGTCGATGGTTTGGCCAAGGGGACGCCGGTTAATTACAAGGGCGTGCCGGCCGGACAGATCACGGAAATCGAACTCTCGCCCGAGGATCCCAGCGTGGTGCGCGTGCGCATCGCGATCAATCGCGACATTCCGGTGCTTCAGGGCACGACCGCCACCATTCAGGGCAGCTTTACCGGCGTGTCCACCGTCCAGTTGGCGGGCGGCAAGCCCGGTCAGCCGCCGATCACGGCCGTTGGTCCCGACGGCGCGCCGGTGATCCCGACCAAATTGTCGGGCCTTGGCGATCTGCTGTCCAGCGCGCCGCAATTGCTCGAACGGATCGGCACGTTGACCGACAAGCTGTCCAATCTGCTTTCGGACAAGAACCAGAAGAATATCGAAGGTATTCTGGCCAACACCAATCGCCTGACGTCCAATCTGGCCGACGCCTCGCCGCAGTTGAAGCAGGTGGTGAGCGACCTTGATTCCGCGCTGGTGCAGGCCAAGGATTCGATGGCCGAGTTTCAAAAGCTGACTGCCAATTTCAACAGCCAGTTGGATGAAAACGGCAATTCGGTGGTGGCCCAGTTGAATCAGACGCTGCGTTCGGCGCAGGGGGCGGCCGATGCCCTGAAATCCACGCTGGGTCAGACCGATCCGGCGATCCGCCGCGTGCGCGAGGAAACCTTGCCTCAGGCCGAAAGCGCAGTGCGCGAATTGCGTGCGGCGAGCCGGGCGCTGCGCGAACTGACCGAAAAGATTGACAATCAGGGCGCCGCTGCCGCGCTCTCGCCACCCAAGCTGCCGGAGTATCACCCATGAAGAAGATCGCCGCTCTGATCGGGGTGCTGCTCTTGGCCGGTTGCGTCAAGGTAGGCGCCGGGGGCAAACCACCCCGCCAACTCTTTACCCTGCCGACGGTGGCCGCGCCCGCCGGGGCGCTGGTCACGGCCACGCCGATCACCACGCTGGTCGTGACCGAGCCGGATACCGAGCGCGCTCTTGGCCTGACCCGGATCGCGGTGCGGGTGAATGACAATGCGATCGCCTATATGAAGGAAGGCCTGTGGAGCGAACGCCCCGCGCGCCTGCTGCGCAACCATATCGCCGAGACGATCCGCGCGCGCGGGATGCGCCTCGTGCTGATCGACAGCGAGGATGGGGCGCAGGCCGGACAGCATCTTGGCGGGCGCCTGATCTTCATGGGCTATGATGGCCGCACCCGATCGGCCGTGATCCGTTATGACGCGCTGTTGACCAAGATGGACGGCACGCTGGCCCAGCGCCGGTTCGAGGCGGTGGAAAAAGGCGTTGCGCCCAAGCCGGAGGCTGTGGCCGAGGCGCTGGGGCGGATGTCGGACAAGCTGGCGGCGGAAGTTGCCGATTGGGTTGGGTGAGGCGTTAATATGCCTCCGGCGGGCAAAGGGCGGGGGCCCTTTGCAATCCCGTTATGGGGTGCGTTCAACTCGCTAAGGCGCGTGAGATGTAACGGTTTGAAAGCCTGCGGCGCGGCAAGGTAGCGCTGATGAGTGCCGCAGGCTTTAAATTTCAAGCGTCGCGTCCGATACCCATTGGTCGCCACCATAGCGCAACATCGACAGTATTGGGATTGCAAAGGGACAAGTCCCTTTGCCCGCCGGAGGCCAATTTTCCTACCCCCTAACCATCCCAACAAATTCCGCCGATAGCGCAAAGGCCTTCGCCCGCTTCTCGCGCCGCTCTTCGGCCTCCCAATCACGGCCCCAGAGATCGGCCTGCCACTCTTCCTCAAGGCTGGCGGCGGCCCAGAGCGCGGCAATATCCGCCCCCGGCTCAAGTGCCTCCAGCGCGATCAGCAGCGATGCCGCCAGACTGGCCATGTTGCGCAGGGCGGCCAGCGTGAAGGCATCCATGCTTTCCAGCCGCGCGCGCAAAGCGGCGAGGCTTTCGGCGGGCTGGGGCTTGTGCATGATGCCGCTGACGCGCTGCATGCGGATGCCGTGGTGCGCTTCGGCGGTGGCCAGAATCGGCTCCCACACTTCGTTTTGCCGTTCGAACAGGGCGTCCTCGGGATCGGCGCGATAGCACAGCGTATCCGTTTCGGCATAGGGCAGCAGGGCAGCGATGGCCTCGGCCCGCTCACGCCCGACCACGTCCAGCGCATAATCGGCCATATCGCGCAAAACGAAACGGGTGGGGTCGATTTCCTCGCCCTGCGCCGCCCATTCGGCGGCCAGCGCCTCGGCCAGCGCCTTGGTAGGCACCTTTTGCGGCTGTCCGCCCACGGTCCGAATCGCGCGCCCGTCCAGTGTCACCTGCCACGCATCATCCTGACCCGTGACCGATACTTCCTTGTAAAACCGCTTCATTACGCCCCGTCTTGCTTCTTCCAACGCTTCACCAACCGGCTGGGGAAGATCAGCGCGTAATAGATCCCGCCCAGCAGCACCAGCAGGCCGACCAGACGCGGCAGGTCAACCTTGCCCGCCATGATCGCCGCACCCACCAGCGCCACCAGCACGCCGACAAAGCGCACCACCGTCAGCCGCTTGAACCGCGCCTTGGCCAGCGTTTCGGCGTCCATGCTCATCCTAATAGCTCCCGCAAGTGTTCCGGATCGCGCGCGACCGCATCGGCGCCCGCCGCCATCAACTGCGCCTCGCTGTGATAGCCCCACGCCACGCCCAGCGCCCGCACGCCTGCGCTGCGCGCCATGGCCATGTCAAAGCTGGTGTCGCCGATCATCACGCTGTCCTGCGGCATGGCGGCTGCCTCGAATAGGGCGGCCTCCAGCATGGCGGGATGGGGCTTGGAGGGATGGCGGTCGGCGGTCTGCAGCGAGACGAAATGGTCGGACAGCCCATGCATCGCAAGACAATGCGTCAGCCCGCGATCGCTCTTGCCCGTGGCCACCGCCATGACCCAGCCATCCGCCCGCAACCCATCAAGCAGAGCGCGAATGCCGTCATACAAAGGCTCGCCGATCCGCCCCTGATCGCGAGCGCTGCGATAGGCGTATTTATATTCCTCCACCAAGGCAGCCTGCTGCTCGGTCTCAAGATCGGGGCGCAGGCGGCGCATGGCCACCGGCAGGCTGAGCCCGACGATCTGGCGCACAGCCTCGCGCGAGGGGGGCGTCAGGCTCTGCGCGCGGAAGGCAGCGACCATGGCGGCCTGAATGTCATGCTGGCCATCGACCAGTGTGCCGTCGCAATCGAATACCGCCAGACGCGTCATACCAGCCCCCGCATCATGGCTGCCATCGCATGGCTCCCGGCCTCTTCCAGTCCGGCGGCGACCTGTCCGCGCAGATCCGCGCTCTTGTTCTGAGAGAGCTTGAAGGTCGGGCGCCATGCCTGCACCTCCATCTCAAAGCCGACAATCGCGCCCATCAGCTTGTCGATATAGGCCGGATCGGCTTTCGCCATCGTCCATGCGGGCGGCGGCAATTTGGCCTCCTCCTGCGCCGAGAGCGCCGCCAACTGGCCATAAAGACCATCGTGGTCCATCCGGCGCACGGGCCCTTCCATTTCCAGCGCGACATAATTCCATGTCGGCACCTGATTCGGATCCTCGCCGTACCAGCGCGGCGAGACATAGGCGTCCGGCCCGTTGACCACCGCCAGCGCCACCATCCCGTTGAGATGCCGCGCCAGCGCGTTGCCCCGCGCCAGATGGAACTGCACCGAGCCATCGCCGGTGGACACCAGCGGCACATGCGCCACGCGCGGCCCATCCGGCGTGGTGGCGAACACCATGCCAAAGCCGATTTCGTGGATCAGACGTTCAAACAGCGCGCGATCGTCGTGACGAAAGGCCGGATTGGGGTGCATTAACGCTGGCCCCGGGGTGCGGGCGGACGGCCAGCAGGACGCCCGACGGGTTTACCGGCAGGCCGACCCGCAGGCTTCCCCGCAGGCTTTGCTGCTGGTTTGCCAACCGGGCGCGGGCCGGTCGGCTTGGCGCTCGGCTTGCTGCCCAGACCCTTCTTCGGGCCGGATTTGCGCGGAGCTTCGGCGCGGGCGCCGGGGCCTTTGCGGGTGTCGCTCTTGCGCGAATCGTTGCGCGTGCGGCCCGTTTCTGCGCGACCGCGGCGTTCGCCCTTGCGCTCCTTGCGGTAATCCTTGGCATGGGCCTTGGCGGCTGCCTTCTTTTCCTCGCGTCCCCATTCGCCGGTGGGATCGGGGATATATTCGCCCTCGGATTCCTCAAAACCCAATTGCGCAAGGCTGGCCGCCATATGATCGGGCAGGGGCGCCTCGACGTCCAGCGGCGTGCCGTCGGGATGCTCGATGATCAGGCGGCGGGCGTGCAGATGCAGCTTGCGGCTGATGCTGCCCGAGAGGAAAGCATCGGGGCCGCCGTATTTGCCATCGCCCACAATCGGATGGCCGATCGCGGCCATATGCACGCGCAACTGATGGGTGCGCCCCGTCAGCGGTTGCAGCTCGACCCAGCAGCAGCGGTTGCCCGCGCGGTCGATCACGCGATAGCGGCTTTTCGAAGGCTGGCCATGTTCGGATTGATCGACCATCATCTTTTCGCCGCCCGACCCGGGCTGCTTGGCCAGAGGCAGGTCGATCAGCCCTTCGTCGATCGAGGGCACGCCCACCACCAGCGCCCAATAGACCTTCTTGGCCGTGCGCCCGGAAAAGCGCTTGGAGAAGAAAGCCGCGCTGCCCGGCGTGGCGGCGACCAGCAGCACGCCCGACGTATCCTTGTCCAGACGGTGGACAAGGCGCGGACGGGGGCCGCCATTGGCATAGGCGTCGAGCAGGCCGTCGACATGTTCGAACGTGCCGCTGCCGCCCTGCGTGGCCAGGCCGGGGGGTTTGTTGATGACGATGGCCGAGGGGTCGCGGTGGAGCACGATGGAATCGGCCAGTTCGAGCTGCGCTTCGGTCAACGGCTTGCGGGCGCGCACGCCTTTGCCGCCGCCGATGCCGACAATGCTGTCGCCCGGCGGCACGCGCAGGGTCTGGCCCTTGGCCACGCGGTCTTCGGGGGCGGCGCGCTTGCCGTCGATGCGGATCTGGCCAGTGCGGGCCCAGCGGCTGATCGTGGCAAAGCCGATCTGGGGCAGGTGGCGCTTGAACCAGCGGTCCAGACGAATGCCGTCGTCATCGCGACCGACGACAAATTGGCGCACCTGATTGGAAGAAGTTTCATGATTCATAGGCCGCCCCTAGCTTATGGCGGGCCTTGCGTATAGCCCGGGGCACCCGCGCGGATGGCGCGCGGGGCATAAAATAGGGGTGGGGTGTTGTCATCGCGCCGTTTTTGGGCTTTAGAGCCGCTCCGCGCCGTGGTTGGCGAGTCAGGTTTTGGTTGATCGCAGCTTGCCTTTGACCCGCGACTCTGCTAGCGGGCCGCAAATCCAGCCGACCCCACAGGGATTCGGCGCAAGTTTCGTTGCAATCCCTTGGGTGAACCCCCGCTCGATCGAGATGGGTGGGGCTCTGGCCGACAGATATTTGAGGTGGTTCTTTTTATGCAGATTCTCGTCCGCGAAAACAATGTCGATCAGGCCCTGCGCGCTCTCAAGAAGAAGCTGCAGCGCGAGGGGGTGTACCGCGAGATGAAGCTGCGTCGCCACTATGAAAAGCCCTCGGAAAAGCGTGCTCGCGAAAAGGCCGCCGCTGTGCGCCGCGCCCGCAAGCTGGAGCGCAAGCGCGCCGAGCGTGACGGCGCCAAGTAAGCGCCTTTCGGTCTGAGTTTCAGGCCGAATCAAAAGCCCGCTGACCCGGCTGTCTGAAAAGGCGGCCATGGTCGGCGGGCTTTTTGCTGTGTGCCGTCTGGGCACCTCGGGGCAAATTCATGGTCTTTAAGACCTGTGTTGCGCTTGCACAGTCCCGGGCGCGGCTGTAGGGAGGCGGCCAAGAGTTGGGCCGTATCCGGCCATTGATCGCATAGGACAGGATTGCACCATGACCGAGATCACCCGCGTTCCCCTTCAGCCGCTGAGCAAGGGTTCGGTTTCGAAAATCTGGCTTGGCACGCTGGTGGCCGCGCTGGTGGGTGGGGTGGTGGCCGTGGCCGCACAGCCCCCGCTGGTGGGCGTCAAGACGCTCAAGGCCGGTGAAGGGCCGAACCCGACCGTGGCTGATCTGGTGATGGTCAACTATGTCGGCAAGCTGGATAACGGCACCGTGTTCGACCAGAACAAGAATGTCGTGATGCAGATGCAGGGCACGATCCCCGGTTTCGCCAAGGCGCTGGCCCAGACGCAGCGCGGCGGCAAGTATCTGGTCAAGATCCCCGCCAAGCTCGCCTATGGCGACAAGGCCGCCGGGCCGATCCCGGCCAATTCGAACCTGACGTTTGAATTGGAAGTGATCGATTTCCGCAACCGGGCCGAACTGGAAATGCAGCAACGCATGATGGAGCGCATGATGCAATCGCGCGGCGGGGCCGGTGCCCCTGCTCCTCAGGGCGCTGAAGCTCCCGTGGCTCCGGGCGGCGCGGAATAATCCCGCTTGCTTGAAGCGCCGCCTTTGCGGTGCTAGCGAAGATAAGGCGCGAGGGGCGGGTGCCACAGGTGGCAGGCTGCCCCTCGCTTTGTTTGTGGGCCGGGATTTCCGGCTTGGTTTTAATGGCAAAGGTTGTTGCATGTCGGTCGATACCGCCACAGTGGCCCGGATCGCCAGTCTTGCCCGCATCAAGGTGAGCGAAGGCGAGTTGGAAGCGATGGTTCCTGAACTCAACGGCATCCTCAATTGGGTGGAACAATTGGGCGAGGTGAATGTCGAAGGGGTTGAGCCGATGACGGCGGTGATCCCGAACACTCTGCGTCTGCGCGCGGATGTGGTGAATGCCGATCCGCTGACGGGCGGCGGGATTCGCGATGCGGTGCTGGCCAATGCGCCCGCCGCCGAGCATGGATTTTTCGGCGTGCCCAAGGTGATTGAATAATGAGCGAATTGACCGATCTGGGCCTGATCGCGATCCGCGATGGCGTGGCCAAGGGCGAATTTACCGCCGTTGAAGTGGCGCAGGCGTTTAACGCTGCCGTGGCTGATGCGCAGGAAGCGCTGAACGCCTTCATCGTGACCACGCCCGAAGCGGCGCTGAGCGCGGCGGAAAAGGTCGATGCAGACCGTGCGGCGGGCAAGGAACTGGGCAAGCTGGCGGGCGTGCCCATCGGCATGAAGGACCTGTTCGCCACCAAGGGCGTGCAGACCTCTGCCGCTTCGAAGATTCTTGAAGGCTTCAAGCCGCAGTACGAATCGACCGTCTCGCAAAAGCTGTGGGATGCGGGCGCGGGCATGTTGGGCAAGCTCAACCTCGACCAGTTCGCCATGGGTTCGAGCAATGAGAGCAGCGCCTTTGGCCCCGCGATCAGCCCCTGGCGCCGCAAGGGCGACACGGCGGCGCTGACGGCGGGCGGTTCGTCGGGCGGTTCCTCGGCGGCGGTGGCGGCGCGCATTGTGCCCGCCGCGACCGGCACAGACACCGGCGGCTCGATCCGTCAGCCTGCGGCCTTCACCGGCATTTCGGGCATCAAGCCGACCTATGGCCGCTGCTCGCGCTGGGGCATCGTGGCTTTTGCGTCCTCGCTCGATCAGGCGGGGCCGATGGCGCATGACGTGGCCGATTGTGCGCTGATGCTCGAAGCCATGGCCGGGTTCGATCCCAAGGATGCGACCTCGCTGGACATGCCGGTGCCCGATTGGTCGGCGCTGCTGAACGCGGATCTCAAGGGCAAGAAGGTCGGTATTCCGCGTGAATATCGCATCGAGGGCCTGAACGCCGATGTGGCCAAGGCTTGGGACGATGGCATTGCGTGGCTGAAGGATGCCGGGGCCGAGGTGGTGGACATCTCGTTGCCGCATTCGAAATATGCGCTGGCGACCTATTACATCATCGCCCCTGCCGAGGCTTCGTCCAACCTCGCGCGTTATGATGGCGTGCGTTATGGTCTGCGCGATCTGCCCGATGGCGCGAACCTTCAGGACATGTACGCCGCCACCCGCGCCGCCGGTTTCGGGGCCGAGGTCAAGCGCCGCATCCTGATCGGCACCTATGTGTTGTCGGCCGGTTTCTATGACGCCTATTACACGCAGGCGCAGAAGGTCCGCACGCTCATCTCGCGCGATTTTGAAGAAGCCTTCAAGCAGTGCGACGTGATCCTTGCGCCGACCGCGCCGACGCCTGCCTTTGCGCTGGGCGAAAAGAGCAATCCGCTTGATCTCTATCTGGGCGATGTGTTCTCGGTGCCGGCCTCGCTGGCGGGCCTGCCCGCGATGAGCGTGCCTGCCGGGTTGAGCAGCGATGGTCTGCCGCTGGGCTTGCAGATCATCGGGCGGCCTTTCGATGAGCAGGGCGTGCTGAACGCAGGTCTTGCGATCGAACAGCGGGCGCAGTTCTCGGCCAAGCCGGAGAAGTGGTGGTGAATTGGCTCGGCGAGATGATTGCCCAATGGCTGGGTGAGAGTCTCGTCGATGGCATCAGTGGGGCGTTCAGGCGGAGCAAGCCTTACACGCTCAACCACAAGAGACAGAAAATTCTGGAGCGGCGCGCCAAGCACCGCGCGAACAGGCGAAAAAGCAAATGAGCACCTATCGCATTCAGGGCGCAACGGGCGAATGGGAGGTCGTGATCGGCCTTGAAGTCCATGCGCAGGTCACCAGCAACGCCAAGCTGTTTTCGGGCAGCGCCACGGCCTTTGGCGCCGAGCCGAACAGCCAGGTATCCTTGGTGGACGCGGCGATGCCCGGCATGTTGCCCGTGCCGAATATGGAATGCATCCGTCAGGCGGTGCGCACCGGCATGGCGATTGAGGCGGCGATCAACAAATGGTCGCGCTTTGACCGCAAGAACTACTTCTATGCCGATCTTCCGCAGGGCTATCAGATCAGCCAGCTCTATCACCCACTGGTGGGCGAGGGATCGCTGACCATTGAGGCGGATGAGAAGGCGGGCATTCCCGAGCCCAAGGTCATCGGCATCGAGCGCATCCATGTCGAGCAGGACGCGGGCA
The DNA here is from genome assembly GCF_028736195.1 of Novosphingobium sp. KACC 22771. GTDB lineage: Bacteria > Pseudomonadota > Alphaproteobacteria > Sphingomonadales > Sphingomonadaceae > Novosphingobium. The sequence continues at coordinate 1,535,484 of NZ_CP117881.1, forward strand.
AGCTGATGCACGATCAGCACCCGACCATGTCCTATGTCGACCTGAACCGCAGCGGCGTGGCGCTGATGGAAATCGTCAGCCGCCCCGATATGCGTTCGCCCGCCGAAGCAGGGGCTTACCTGTCAAAGCTGCGCCAGATTGTCCGCTATGTCGGTTCGTGCGACGGCAATATGGATCAGGGCTCGATGCGCGCCGACGTCAACGTCTCGGTGCGCCGTCCGGGCGATGAATTCGGCACGCGCACCGAAACGAAGAACGTCAATTCGGTGCGCTTCGTGATGGCCGTGGTGGAATCGGAAGCCAGGCGTCAGGTTGCGCTGATCGAGGACGGGGGCAAGGTGGTGCAGGAAACGCGCCTTTATGACCCGGACAAGAACGAGACGCGGTCGATGCGCTCGAAGGAAGATGCGCATGACTATCGCTACTTCCCTGATCCCGACCTGTTGCCGCTGGTGCTCGACGATGCCTTCCTAGAGGAATGTCGCGCGTCGCTGCCCGAACTGCCCGATGCCAAGCGCGCGCGTTATGTCGATGGGCTGGGCCTGTCGGCCTATAATGCGGGCGTGCTGACCAATGACGTCGATACGGCGCGTTGGTTTGAGGCGCTGCTGGCGGCCACGGCTTCGGCGCAGAACAAGCCTGAGGCCGATGTCGCCAAGCAGGCGGCGAACTGGTTGCTGTCGGAATTCTTCGGAGCTTTGAACAAGCTGGGCAAGGATCTGTCCTCCAGCCCGATCAGCCCCGAAGGCGCGGCGGAACTGCTCGCGCTGGTCGGCAATGGCACGATTTCCGGCTCCATCGCCAAGCAGGTGCTGGAAAAGATGCTGGAAACGGGCGACGCGGCGGGCGTGATCGTCGAGCGTGAAGGGCTCAAGCAGAACTCCGACACCGGCGCGATCGAGGCGGTGATCGCCGAAATCCTGACCAAGAATGCCGACAAGGTCGAGCAGTATCGCGGCGGCAAGGAGGCCCTGTTCGGCTTCTTCGTCGGCCAGACCATGAAGGCGATGCAGGGCAAGGCCAATCCGCAGATCATCAATGAGCTGTTGAAGAAGGCTTTGGCTGGGTAAAATAAAGGGATGCCTCCGGCGGGTTAAGGGCGAAAGCCCTTAACAATCCCGATACTGTAGGCGTTGCGCTGGGGGCTGGTCGAAGTGAACCTGCGCAACGTTTGGATTTTGAAAGCCTGCGGCGCCGATTGACCAGCGCCGCAGGCTTTTTTTTAATCAACTTGTGTTTCAGCGCCCCGCCCGAGCCGAGGCACCACCCCATTAAGGGGATTGCAAAGGGACCGAGTCCCTTTGCCCGCCGGAGGCAAATTCACTTGCCCCCCGACACCTCCACCGGCAATCCCACATCCTTCAACTGCGCCTCGACCTTGGCCTTGTCGCCCACTACCACAAAGGTCAGGCCATCGGGCTGGAGATACTCCGCCGCCTTGGCCTCCAGCGCCTTGGCGTCGATGCTGCGATAGAGCGCGGGCAGCTTGCTGTAATAGTCATCGGGCCGACCGAGGCGCTCGTTGACGGCAATCGCGCCCAGCACCTGCCCGTTGGTTTCAAACTTGTTGGGCAGGCCGCGGATATTGCCGTCGGTAACGCGCTGCAATTCCTCGGCGCTGACGGGTTTGGCCCCCGGAAAGGCCTTCATGTCGGCAATCATGGCCTTGATCGAATCGCCGGTGCGGTCGGTCTGGACCGGGGCGAAGAGGATCAGGCTGCGCGCGCCCAGCGGTTGGCGGACGGCGGTGGAGACGCCGTAGGACCATGCCTTTTCCTCGCGGATGTCGAGGTTGAGGCGCGAGAGGAACCCGCCGCCCAGCACTTCATTGGCTAGGTCGAGCGCTTCCTGCCCCGGTGCGCGACCATCAACCGGCAGCACCTTGCCCGCCACGATCATGGATTGCGGCGAACCGGGCCGGTCGATCAACACGATGCGCGGGCGCGCCGAGGGCAGGGCGGCATTGAGCGCCTTGACTGGCTTGGCCGCCGCCGGAGCCTTCCAGACTCCCAGCGCCGTTTCCAGCTTGGGCAGCAATTCCTCCATCGTGATATCGCCCACAACCGTCACGCGGGCCAGGTCGGGGCGCAGCCACTGGTCATGCGCGGCGCGCAGATCCTGCGAGGTCAGCGCCTTGAGCGAGGCGGCATTGCCCAGACCATCGGAGGCATGGCCATAGGGATGGTTCGGCCCGAACAGCAGCGGATTGATCGCCCGCAGCGCCACACCGCGCGGATTGGCCATCGTCTGGGCCAACGCGGCCAGACGCTGATCCTTGACCCGCGCCACCTCGGCGGGAGCAAAGGCGGGGTGCAGCAGCACGTCGGTCATCAACGAGAGCGAGGGCGCCAGATTGGCCGAAAGCGCCGAGAGCGTGATCGAACTGGTGTCGAGGCTGCTGCCCGTCTCGATGCTCGCGCCAAGCCGTTCCTCTTCCTCCAGCACCTGTACCGCGCTGCGGGTCGTGCCGCCCGTGGCGTCCTTGACCGTGCCTTCCTTCAGCATCGAGAGCATCAGCCCCTGCGTGCCGGGGGTGTTGAGCGAATCCGCCGCGATCCCCGCGTCAAAGCCGATGCTCACCAACACCTTGGGCACCGCCGTACGCCGCGCCAGCGTGACCGGCATCCCGTTGGACAGCGTCGCATGCTGAACCGTCGGGAAGGTCAACTCGCCGACCGGGGCAACATCGGGTTCCTTGCGCGGGGGCGATTGCGGCACGGGCGGGACCGGGGCCTTGGCGTCGGGCTTGGGCGCGGGGCGGGTGGCCTCATCGCCCCATCCGCCCAGCAATTCGCCCTTTTCCTTGCGCTCGCCCGGCGTGACCGCGATGGCCAGCACGGGGCGCTTCATCCAGCGCCCGGTCGCTGCCTTGATCGCGGCGGGAGTCAGCGCGGCCAATTCGGCCAGATCCTTTTTATACTGCGCCGGATCGCCCGAATACATCAGCCCCTCGGCCAGCGTCGTGCCCTTGCCGCCAAAGCCGCCGACCACCTCCAATGCGCCGATTTCAGACGAAACCGAGCGCGTGGCGGCGCGCTTCACCTCGTCGGCATTCGGCCCGGTGGCCAGAAAACGCGCGATTTCCGCATCCAGCGCCGCCTCGGCCTTGGCGCGCGGCACGCCCGGTTTCACGTCCATCGAGATTTCAAGGAAGCTGACCTGCTCGTGTGTTTCGAGCTCGGCGCTGACCGACACGGCCACCTGTTTGCCCCGCACCAGCGCATTGTCCAGCCGCGAGGACGCCAGCCCGCCCAGCACGCTCATGCCCATGTCCAGCGCGGCGGCATCCTTGTCATTCAGCCCCGGCCCGGACCAGATTCGCATGATCCGCGTGGTGGCCACCTTGTCCTGCATTTCGATGCGCTTGGGGGCCTTGAGCGTTACAGGCCCGGCTATGACCGGCTTGACTGCCGGGCCGGCCGGAATGTCGCCAAAGTATTTTTCCACCAGCGGCCGGGCCACCGACACATCAACATCGCCCGTCAGCACCAGCACCGCATTGTTGGGCGCATAGTGATCGGTGAACCAGTGGCGCACATCCGACAGGCTGGCCGCGTCCAGATCGGCCATCGAGCCGATGGTCTGGTGGCGATAGGGATGGCCGATGGGGAACAGGCCGTCGGTTTCGGCATAGCGCAACAGGCCATAGGGCTGGTTGTCGCCCTGCCGCTTTTCGTTCTGGACCACGCCGCGCTGCTTATCCAGCTTGTCCTGCGTCACCGCGCCCAGCAGATGGCCCATGCGGTCGCTTTCGAGGAACAGCGCCAGCGGCAGCGCGCCGGTCGGCACGGTTTCGACATAATTGGTGCGGTCATACCATGTGCTGCCATTGGTGCTGGTCGACCCTGCGGCCTCAAGCGGCACGTCGAAATTGGGCACATTCTCGCTGCCGCCAAAGAACAGATGTTCGTAAAGGTGCGCAAAGCCGGTCTTGCCGCGCGGCTCGTTCTTGGAACCCACCCGGTAATAGGTGGTCACGCCAATGATCGGCGCCTTGCGGTCGGTATGGACCAGCACGGTCAAGCCATTGGTCAGCTTGAAGCTCTCATAGGGAATATCGACCTTCTTCACCAATTCGGACAAAGGCGTGGTCGATGGGGCCTGGGTGGCGGGCTGGGCGGTGGCGGGCTGGGCGCAAAGGGTCAGGGCAAGTGCCAGCAGCGGCGCGGAAATCTGGTGTCGCATGGTGTTTCCCATCAGTGGATACGCTATGGGTAGTTTCATCCCCGGCCTGTCGCAAGGATGAACCGTAGGGCAGCGCGCAAGCAGCCGATGGTGAGGGCGGTCGCGCCAACAAGAGCGATGAGCGAAAGCTTGCCTGTGGCGAATTCGCCTTTATGCTGACACGCCTGTCAGTTTCCCGAAAAGAGAGATGCATGCCTGCTCTTGCCAAGTTTTCCGCCTGTCTGATCCCCGCGCTGCTGTTGGTCAGCCCGGCGCGCGCCATTGAATCGGTTGAGGCCACCGAGGCCATGTATGAAGAAGCCGGCGCGCCCGCCGCCGCCAAATCTGCGCCCAAGGCGGAAGCCCCGATCCGCGCCGAAGCGGACATGCCGCTCGACCCCCGCTTTTCGGCCGAGCGCATCCGTTCGGATATCGCCTTCTTTGCCGACGATCTGCTCGAAGGGCGCGATGTGGGCAGCCGGGGCCATGAAATCGCCGCGCGCTATGTTGCGCAGCGTTTCGCCTCGTTGGGGCTGACGCCGATGGGCGACATCGGGGCGGACGGCAAGCGCGGCTGGCTTCAGCGCATCACTTTTCAAAAGACATCCTATGCCGATGGCCCGGCGGGCATGGAGATCACCGGCCCGGCGGGCAAGGTCAGCTTTGAGCATGGCAAGCAGGTGATGATTTCGGCCAGCGCCAATGAGCCGAAGCTGGATATCAGCGCTCCGCTGGTGTTTGTCGGCTATGGTATCGACAATGACCTGCTGGGCATCAATGATTACAAGGGTTTGGACGTAAAGGGCAAGATCGTTGTGGTCCTGCGCGGCTATCCGGCGGGCATGGCCAGCGAGGAGGGCGCGCATCTCTCGGCCACCAAGGCGCAGATGGCGCAGGCGCATGGCGCGATCGGCGTGATCACCCTCAACACCAATGCCTCGGCGCGGGTGCGGCCGTGGGAAAAGGCGCTGCAATATGCCTTCTATCCCAGCTATGCCTGGGTTGGCGAGGACGGCAAGGCGAATGAGGCCGCGCCGGGCATCCGCGTGGCGGGCGCGATCAGCGACGAGGCAGCCGCTGCGTTCCTGGCGGGCGCCCCGCGCACGCTGGCGCAGATCCGCGCCGAGGCCGACAAGGTGGGCGGGCGGCCCAAGGGCTTTGCGCTCAAGACTAGCCTGCGCGCTTTTTCGACCAGCAAATCCGAGCGCGTGACCAGCCCCAACATCGTGGCCATGCTGCCGGGCAGCGACCTCAAGGACCAGACGGTGGTGCTCTCGGGGCATCTCGACCACCTTGGCGTGGCCGCGCCCAAGCCGGGCGATGCGCCGGGCAAGGACCGTATCTATAACGGCGCGATGGACAATGCGGCGGGCAGCGCGACCACACTGGAGGTTGCCCGCGTATTGTCCGAGGACAAGAAAGGCCCGCGCCGCTCGGTGGTGTTCCTGATTTCGACGGCGGAGGAAAAGGGCCTGCTGGGCGCCGATTATTACGCCAACCATCCCACGGTTCCGGCGGCCAGCATTGTCGGCAATGTCGATCTGGACATGCCGGTACTGCTCTATCCCTTTACCGATGTGGTGGCCTATGGCGCGGACCATTCGACGCTGGGGCCGATTGTGGCCGCCGCGGTCAAGCCGATGCAGGTCAGCCTCTCGCCCGATCCGATTCCGGCGGAAACGATTTTCGTGCGCTCGGACCACTATCGCTTTGTGCGCAAGGGCGTGCCTGCGGTGTTTCTGGCCACCGGCTATGCCAATGGCGGGGCCAAGGCCAATGAGGAATTTCTGGAAAAGACCTATCACCAGCCCAATGACGACATGAATCAGGCATGGGACTGGCGCGCAGGCGCCCGCTTTGCCGAGGCCAATTATCGCATCACCCGCGCCATGGCCGATGGCGACACGCCGCCGCAGTGGTTCAAGGGCGATTTCTTTGGCGATACTTATGCAGCAGGGGCAGCCAAGGCCGCCAAGTAAACCGGATTGTTCCGCATCAAGGAACGGGGAAACATGGGGCGGTAATTTCTTGTTGCAAGGTCTTGTGTGGCGATTTTGTCACACTACCTTGTGAGGCAACGGAGGAACCGACCCCATGAACCTCGAAAAGTTTACTGACCGCGCCAAGGGTTTCCTGCAAGCCTCGCAGACTTTGGCGATCCGCCTTAACCATCAGCGCATCACGGCGGAACATATCCTGAAGGCCCTGCTTGAGGACAGCGAGGGCATGGCCAGCGGGCTGCTGACGCGCGCAGGCGGCAATCCCGCGATCGCCGGCGCCGAGTTGGACAAGGCCTTGGCCAAGATCCCGGCCGTGTCGGGATCGGGCGCGCAAGGTTCGCCCGGCCTCGACAATGACGCCGTGCGCGTGCTGGACAGCGCCGAACAGATCGCCGCGAAATCGGGCGACAGTTTCGTCACCGTCGAGCGCATCCTTGTCGCGCTTGCTCTGGCCACGACGACAGCCGCCGGGCAGGCGCTCAAGGCCGCCAATGTCACGCCTCAGGCGTTGGAGGCCGCAATCACGGCCCTGCGCGGCGGGCGCACGGCGGACAGCGCGGGGGCCGAAAACGCCTATGACGCGATGAAGAAATACGCCCGCGACCTGACCCAGGCCGCGCGCGATGGCAAGCTGGACCCGGTGATTGGCCGCGACGAGGAAATCCGCCGCACGGTGCAGATCCTTGCCCGCCGCACCAAGAACAACCCTGCGCTGATCGGTGAACCGGGCGTGGGCAAGACCGCGATTGCCGAGGGTCTGGCCTTGCGCATTGCCAATGGCGATGTGCCTGACAGCCTCAAGCATCGCCGGTTGATGGCGCTCGACATGGGCGCGCTGATCGCGGGCGCCAAATATCGCGGCGAGTTCGAGGAACGCCTCAAGGCCGTTCTCGACGAGGTGAAGGGCGCGGAAGGCGAGATCATCCTGTTCATCGACGAGATGCACACGCTGATCGGCGCGGGCAAGAGCGAGGGCGCGATGGATGCAGGCAATCTGCTCAAGCCCGCATTGGCGCGCGGCGAATTGCACTGCATCGGCGCGACCACGCTGGATGAATACCAGAAGTATGTCGAGAAAGACCCTGCGCTCCAACGCCGGTTCCAGCCCGTCTTCGTGGGCGAACCGACGGTGGAGGACACGATCTCGATCCTGCGCGGGTTGAAAGAGAAGTACGAGCTGCACCATGGCGTGCGGATCGCAGACAATGCGATTGTCGCGGCGGCCACCCTGTCCAACCGCTATATCGCCGACCGCTTTCTGCCCGACAAGGCGATTGACCTGATGGATGAGGCCGCAAGCCGCATCCGCATGGAGGTTGAGAGCAAGCCCGAGGAGATCGAAAACCTCGACCGGCGGATCATCCAGCTCAAGATCGAGGAAATGGCGCTGGCCAAGGAATCGGATCAGGCCTCGAAGGACCGCCTTGCCGCGCTGCGCGAGGAATTGGCCAATGCCGAGCAGAAGAGCGCGGAATTGACCACACGCTGGCAGAACGAGCGCGACAAGATCGCGGCCGAGGGCAAGATCAAGGAGCAGCTGGATGCCGCGCGCATCGAGCTGGAACAGGCGCAGCGCAAGGGCGATCTGGCCCGCGCGGGCGAGCTTTCCTATGGCCGCATCCCCGATCTGGAGCGTCAGCTTTCCGAGGCGCAGTCGCAGGCGCAAAACGCCATGCTGCGCGAGGAAGTGACCGCCGATGACATTGCGGGCGTTGTCAGCCGCTGGACCGGCGTGCCGGTGGACCGGATGCTGGAAGGCGAGCGGGAAAAGCTGCTGCGCATGGAAGAAGTGATCGGCCAGCGCGTGATCGGCCAGCGCGATGCAGTGGTGGCCGTGTCCAAGGCCGTGCGCCGGGCGCGTGCCGGTCTGCAGGACCCCAACCGCCCGCTGGGCAGCTTCCTTTTCCTTGGCCCGACGGGCGTGGGCAAGACGGAGCTGACCAAGGCGCTGGCCGGGTTCCTGTTCGACGATGACAGCGCGATGGTGCGCATCGACATGAGCGAGTTCATGGAGAAGCACGCCGTTTCGCGCCTGATCGGCGCCCCTCCGGGCTATGTCGGCTATGATGAAGGCGGCGTGCTGACCGAGGCGGTGCGGCGGCGGCCCTATCAGGTCGTGCTGTTCGACGAGGTGGAGAAGGCCCACAGCGATGTGTTTAACGTGCTGCTGCAGGTGCTCGACGATGGCCGCCTGACCGATGGACAGGGGCGTGTGGTGGATTTCACCAACACGCTGATCATCCTGACGTCGAACCTTGGCAGCCAGTATCTGGCCAATCTGCCTGAGGGCGGCGATGTGGAAAGCGTCGAGCCGCAGGTGATGGAGGTGGTGCGCAGCCATTTCCGGCCCGAATTCCTCAACCGTCTGGATGAGATCATCCTCTTCCACCGGCTGGGTCAGGAGCATATGGCGCCCATCGTCGATATTCAGGTCGCGCGGGTGCAGAAGCTGCTGAAGGATCGCAAGATCACGCTGGCCATGACTGATGCGGCCAAGCGCTGGCTGGGCCGGGTGGGTTACGATCCGGTCTATGGCGCGCGGCCGTTGAAGCGCGCGGTGCAGCGCTATTTGCAGGACCCGCTGGCCGAGAAGCTGCTGGGGGGTGAGGTGCCCGACGGCAGCACGGTCAATATCGAGGAAGGCGACGGCGCGCTGAACATCAGCGTGGCGTGATGAAAGGGGCCGGGGATCAAATCCCGGCCCCTTTTCGCATCAGCTGGGCGGAATAAAGGCCTGCTGGATTGCCTGAAATTCGCGCCGGGCCTCGGCGCGGGCGGAATGGGCGGCCAGGGCGGGATAATCGGCCAGCGACACCAGCCAGCCATAGGCCTCGGACACAAAACGCGCGACCACGGCCACGGCGATGTCATCATGGCCCGGTGCATCGCCATGCCACCAATCGCCATCTCGCGCGGCGCATTGGGCGTCCAATGCCGCCATGCCGTCGCGGATCTGGGCTTCGCTGCGCTGGGTGAAAAACGGATCGACCTCGCCGCCGAACCGGCGCGTGTAGAAATAGGCGACCGCTTTGTCGGCCGCCGCCGTGGCCGTCGCGATGCGTTTCAGTGCCGCGCGGCGGGCAGGGCCATTGGCGGCGATCAGCGCCCGGTCGCGACCATAGGCTTCGTCGAGATGGTCAAGGATCGCCCCGCTTTCGATCAGCACCTCACCATCGTCCAACACCAGTGTCGGCACCCGCTTCAACGGGTTGAGATGCGCGAATTTGTCGCCATCGCCCATCACCGAAAACGGGCTGTGTTCGAATGCCATGTCGTAAATCGTCATCGCAATGCCAACGCGGCGGACAAAGGGGCTATCGAACTGGCCAATCAAAAGCATGGGGTTTTCCTTTCGGGCACAGACTGCACGGGCGCGCAAAGCTTGGCAAGAGAAGCGAAAAGCGGTTTGAGCGCCGGGCTCCATCGGCTAGGCCACGCACAGGACACAGGAGTTTGAGCGATGAGCGCATGGCATATCGGGGTGATTGGCGGATCGGGTCTGGCCGAGGGGATCGGGCTTGAGGGCGCGCAGGAGATTGCCGTCGAAAGCCCGTTTGGCGCGCCCAGCGGCAGCGTCACCACCGGCACGCTGGACGGGGTGCGCTTCACCTTTTTGCCGCGCCACGGGCCGGGCCATGCGATCCCGCCCAGCGAGGTCAATTACCGCGCCAACATCGACGTGTTGAAGCGCTGTGGCGTGACCGATCTGGTGTCGCTCTCGGCGGTGGGGTCGCTGCGTGAGGAATATGCGCCGGGCCATTTCGTCTGCGTGGACCAGATGATCGACCGCACCGAGGGCCGCGCGCGCAGCTTTTTCGGCACAGGGATGGTGGCGCATCTGGCGCTGGCCGATCCGGTTTGCTCGCGTTTGGCGGAACTGCTGGCGCTGTCGGCGCATCATGCTGGCGGCACCGTGCATCCCAAGGGCACCTATATCGCCATCGAAGGCCCGCAATTTTCGACCCGCGCGGAAAGCCGGATGTATCGCGGATGGGGCGCCGATGTGATTGGCATGACCGGTTTTCCCGAGGTGCGTTTGGCGCGTGAGGCTGAGCTGCCCTATGCGATGCTGGCGATGGTCACCGATTATGACGCCTGGCGTGACGAGGAAGCGGGTGTGGAGGCCCATGAGGTTTTCGCCACAATGAAGGCCAATGCCGAACTGGCCCGCGCGGCGGTGCGTGAACTGGCCCGCCTGTTGCCTCCGGTGCGTGAGGGCAGCCCGATTGACCGGGCGCTGGACGGCGCCTTTGCGACGGCCCCGGCGCAGCGTGATCCGGCGATCCTGGCGCGGCTGGATGCCATTGCGGGGCGCGTCTTGCGGTGAAAAGAAAACCCCGGTCCGCCAAGACCGGGGTTTCTCGTATCAGACCCGATCAGGCCTGACGGTTGCGCCAGCTGTCGGCATAGGCGTCACGCGCCACTTCCGAATAAGGCACCGAGGCGATCACGGCCTTGATTTCGGTCTGCACATGGCGCTCGACGGTGGGCTTGCGCGTGCCGCCATCGGGTTCGCCCCACAGCAAAGTGACCTGCGTGCCAGGCGTGGCCACGCTTTCTTCCACCATGGCCAGCGCCAGGAACTTGCCTTCATTGGCGGTATAGCCGATCCACGTGGACAGGCCGACCATCTTGCCGTCCAGCAGCACCTGATCAAACGGATGCATGGCGTAAACAGCGCTGGGATATTCCATGAACTTGGCGCGGTCGCCCTTCGACAGGGCAGAGGACTGGACGCGCATAACGTCTTCATTGTCCAGCGCCAGCGTCACCTTGCGGCGGTGCGGACCTGCGGCCTTGGCTTCCAGCGCCTCGCGGCCGATGAAGTCATGGTCGAACTTCACAAACGGACCATAGCCCAGATCCCAAGGGGTCAGGTAATAGCCCTCGATGCTGTCGGGCACATACGAACCGCCGATCGAGCATTTGGCCGCATAGGAATTGGCGCCGGCCCATTCACGATAGCCCTTCGAGCCTTCGCCGGTATAGGTGGCGGGCAGCGGCGAGGGGATCCAGCCCGATTCCAGCGTGTTCGACGAATAGGTACGGCCGCCGCACAGCGTCAGGCCAAATTCCTTGCCCGCCTCGACCAGCGCGCCATGGACGGCGGCGTAATCTTCCCAGGGGCCGAATAGTTCATAGCCCGGCTGACCGGCCATGCCGTGACGCAGCGCGCGCACCTTGGCGCCGCCGAATTCCAGCGTGGTCATGTGGAAGAACTTGAGGTCGGGCGCGGCATAGCCCAGCGCCTTGGACAGCACGGCCATCGCGTTGGGGCCCTGCAACTGGAAACGGTAGTTCTTGCGCTTGCCATCGTTGCGCATCGCCCAGCGTTCGTCGCGCTCGACCGTTACGTCCCACTTGCCGGTGGCGGCGTGATATTCGATCCATTCGATGGTCGGCGCGCGGCCCACCAGATTGAACTGGTTTTCAGCAAGATAGAACAGGATCACGTCGCCGATGACATAGCCTTCGGCGGTGACGGGCACGAATTGCTTGGCGCGATCAGGCACAAAACCCTTGAAGCTGTTGATGCCCAGATAGTTGAGCATGGCAAAGGCATCGGGGCCGGATACTTCCAGATCGACCATGTGGTACGACTGGTTGAACAGCACGGCGGTCTTGGCCCAAGCCTGCTGTTCGGTGCGCCAGTTCGAATATTCGGCCGGAACGCCCGGATAGACATTGGGGCCAACCTGCGCATTGCGCAGCATTTCGACAATGTCGCCGCTGGCATCGAGGACGTCTTGCAGGCTCTGGGTCATTCTTCTCTCCTTAGGTGGATCTTGGGTTTCAGGCAGGCTGGCCCAGCCAGCGCGCGATGATGTCGGTAAAGGCTTGCGGGCGCTCAAGGGGCAGGAAATGGCCCGCATCGGCCACGATTTCCAGCACAGCGCCGGGAATGGCATCGGCAATGGCGGCGGCCTGTTCGGGCGGGCTCCAGCCATCGAGCGAGCCCGTACAGGAAAGCACGGGCATCGACAGGGTGGGCAGCAAGTCCTCCAGCGCCGGGCGCGAGAGCAGGGCCTCGATCTGGGCCTCAAAGGCGGCAAGGCCCTGTTCCATGCACATGGCGGTCAACGGGGCGAGCAGGCCGGGGCGATTGTCGGGCGCGATCATCGGCGGCAGCCAGTCAGCCACGAGCGCCTCCATCCCCTGTTCGCGCCCCTTGTCGCGCAGGGCATAGCGCTTGTCCGCCTCACCGGGGGCCACGGGATGCGTCCCGGTGGAAACCAGCGCGAGCCGTTCAACCCGCTCGGGCGCGCGGCGGGCCACCTCCAGCGCGACGCGCGCGCCCATTGAATGGCCCAGCAGCGCAAAGCGGGCGGGCGCATCCGCCAGCAGCCGATCCGCCATCGCGCCCAGTGAATCCATAACGCCCCAGCCGGGCAGCGCGACAGCCTGCGGCAAGGCGGCGCATGGCGCCGCAAAGACCCGCGAATCGCAGATCAGGCCGGGAACCAGCAGCAATGGTAGGGTTTCAGGCATCATTTCCCGCAAATTTCTCGTCCATGAAAAATTCATCTATACGAAATTATCGCCCTGCGCTAGAGGGCTCTTCAAGTCACGAGCATTTCGTTTTAGTATGCGTCGCATACAAAATTTCCGTCCCCGATGAGACAGGCATCAATGCCCCCATCGCCGGGCGCCAAAGAGAAAGGGCAGAGGACCATGGTGGCCATTTCGCAGATCCACCCCAATTGGGAGCGCGCACCGGACGGTATTACCGACGGATTTTCCTTGGAAATTACGGCTAAGGACGTGGAATCTCTGCGCGCCGCCGCACCGGCCATCCCGGCCGAAACACCCATCGCCGTCACCTTCCTGCCCGGCGAGGAAGCGCCCGCGCGAATCGCCGCCGCCAAGGCCGTGCGCGCGCTGGGCTTTGAACCCATGCCGCATTTTTCCGCCCGCCGGATCACCAGCGAGGCTGAATTCGAGGATTACCTCAACACCGTGGTCAATGAGGCGGGCGTGCGTCGCTGCTTTGTCATCGCGGGCGATCCTGAACATGCGGCGGGACCGTATAATGATTCGAGCGAGTTGATCGCCACCGGCCTGTTTGAAAAAGCGGGGATCAAGGCGATCGGCGTGGGCGGCCA